>DASYRN010000109.1:0-55336 GCA_036004365.1 Binatia bacterium | reverse complement strand
TGGCGATTCAGACCCTCACCATGAACGGTCTCTTTCCGGTCCTTTCGGCGCTTGTGCTGCTGGGCGGGATGTTCGTCATTATGGCAAGGCTCGACTGGCTTCTGACCCTTTTAGCGTTGAGTGTTTGTCCTTTCTTGTTTCTTTTGATTGCTCTGCTTGGCACACACATCGCCGCCGCTGCGACCCAGGCACGCCAGCGCGAGAGTATGGTTTACTCTGTGGTTCAACGGACCATGTCCGCCATCAAAGTGGTCCAAGCTTTTACGAAAGAAGAAGAGGAGCACCGACGATTCATCACTGCCAGTGAGCAGAGTCTGGCTGCAGATCTGCGGCTTTATACTCTGCAGAGTCTTTACGCAGGAGCGATCAATATCGGAATTGCCCTTGGAACCGCGCTGGTGGTTTGGGTGGGAGTCCGTCACGTTCTGTCGGGAACCCTCAGCGTAGGAGAAGTTATCGTCTTTATTTCCTACCTTGCCTCACTTTACGCTCCCATCAATAGTATCTTTGAAACCTACGGTCTCACCCAAAGGGCGAAGGCTGGGGTACAAAGGGTTTTTGAAATTCTCGAAATAGGGCGAGATATCGAAGAAGGCTCCAGACTTTTTCCCGCTACGGGAGCGACTGGAGACGTTGCTTTCGAAGGAGTCTCTTACCAGTACCTCGTCGACCACTCGGTCCTAAAGCAGATTAATCTTCGAGTTCGTCCAGGGGAAAGGGTAGCTATTGTCGGTCCAACAGGGGCGGGTAAGTCCACTCTAGTGAGTCTCGTGCCACGCTTTTACGATCCACAGGGAGGCCGGGTGACGATCGATGGTGTGGATCTCCGAGAATTTCAATTGAAGTCTCTGCGCCGCCAGATTGCCATGGTTCTCCAACCCCCTCTTATCTTTCCGATTACGATCCGTGAGAACATCGCGTACGGTCGGCCTGATGCTTCCATGGAAGAGGTTGTCTCAGCTGCCCGCTTGGCGCGGATCCATGATTTTATTTCGCGGCTCCCTCAAGGATACGACACTATGGTGGGTGAGCAAGGAGCCGATCTTTCCGAAGGGGAGAAGCAACGCCTTACGATTGCCCGTGCTATTTTACTCAATGCCTCTATATTGATTCTGGATGAGCCCACTTCCTCAGTGGACTTGAAAACGGAGGCGCTCATCATGGAGGGACTCCATCAACTCATGGCTGGCCGGACGACCTTCATCATTGCTCACCGTCTCTCAACGGTGAAGCAGGCCGATCTCATTGTGGTTCTCCAGGATGGAGAGATCGTCGAACAGGGAACTTTCACTGAACTGGTACGCGGCCATGGGCCGTTTGCTTCTCTGTATCAGACCCAGTTTGGCCTTCATGAAGAGGGGCGAAAATTCCGGCTTTTAAGATAGCTCCGCACCAGCTGCACATTGCTGTATGGGGCGATGGGCTTCCTGACTTTTCTGAACTGAGTCTAGATTGCAGTGTGGTGGAAAGGGCTTTGCGGGGGGCTCTCTTATTCGAGGATCTTTAACCATTCAGACCGGAAGAAGGAGGACGAGATGCCACAACTACCCGATCTCACCGAACCGCGTTATCTAGATGAGATTGGCTGGTTCCTCTACCATGAAAAATATGGCCGCGATCAATTTGGTGACTCCTATGACGCCGAGCGGCTTGCGTATTCTCGGCTCCTGCTAAATGAGGTCGTTGGCTACTTGGGGCAAGATACCAAGTGGGTAGAGGGCAAGAGCGTCGTGACTATCGGCTGTGGCTGCACCGGTGACCTCGCCGCATTTCCCGGGGCCGTCAAAATTGCGATCGATCCGCTTCTTTATGTTTATCAACAACTCGGAATGTTAGTACCCGATGAGGTCGGCAGCCGAACGGTCTATTTATCCATCGGTGCCGAGAATCTTCCCTTGTTAGACGATTGCGCAGACCTGGTTATATGCCGGAACGCCCTCGATCATATGCCCAATCCAGGAGTGGCGTTGAAAGAGATGTGGAGAATTCTAAAAAAGGATGGAGCGCTGTTCGTAAGTGTGGACATCGGCGGAGCGCCGACTCCAGATGAGCCAACCGTGTTCTCTGCGGAAAGCCTTTGCGAACTACTGCGCGAACACTTTGAAGTGACCACGCTCGCGGATAACTATCGTCCGCATAGCGTGGGTCGAATCTGCAGTCTTAGAGTTCTGGCGCGGAAGAAACATCAAGTGAGTCATCCACTGGATAAGGAGAAGATCCTCCGCACCTACGAAGCTCGCCTGGCGCAGGAGCGCAAGGAATCTTGCAGACACAGCACGTAAGGTCAGTGGAAAGCTGGCATATAATTGAGTACCGAAGCCAGAGGCAGCTCGAGATGTAGGGCCGAGAATGCGTCAGGGGTCGCAACTGGTCGTGCTCGGAATCATGGGGCGAACGCCGCTCGCCGGTGTCGCTTGGCAAGTTTTGCACTATCTTGAGGGGTTCCGCAGGCTAGGCTTCGACGTTCACTATATCGAGGATACAGGTGATTGGTCGTATGACCCAGAGCAGAATACAGTCACCGACAATTGCACGTACACCGTCAACTACATCAGCGAGCTAATGGCAAGATATGGTTTGTCGGACCGCTGGGCCTATCGGGCCGCTGCGCACAACGGCCGCACCTTCGGCCTTTCCGAGTCCCAAGTTCTGCGCGTCTTTGAGCGAGCCGATGCCCTGATCAATCTCACGGGCTCGACGGTGTTGCGCGCCGAGCATCTGCGCGTGCCCGTGCGCATTTATCTCGAAACCGATCCTGTTCTGCCCCAGATCGAAGTTGCCAAGGGTAGTCTGTTCCACATCGACTTGCTGAACGGTCACACGCACCATTTCACCTACGGAGAGAACCTCGGCGCGCCAGATTGCGGTGTCCCTGTCGGCCGCTTCGATTACCGTCCGACACGGCAACCCGTCGTGCTCGATTGGTGGACACCCACGACTATTTTAGCAACCAGTGAGGCCATCCCATCATCTACCGCCTGCTTCACCACTATTGCTAATTGGCGTCAGTCCGACAAAGATCTTGAGTGGAATGGCGAGACTTATACATGGAGCAAACACCAGCAGTTCCTTCAATTTATCGATCTCCCAGACCGAACGATGCAACCATTGGAGTTAGCGCTCGCCTTGCAAGGTAGTTGGGAAAAGGGACAGAAAGCTTGGGTGCCCCTCCACAAAGAAGACGCTGAGGCAATCCGCCTGTTAACCTCGTGTGGCTGGCGAATCATTAACGGACTGAGCTTATCGAGAAGCATTCTATCTTACCGCGATTATATTCTGGGCTCGCGTGGGGAGTTTACAGTTGCCAAGGACCAATACACACGTCTCCGAAGTGGCTGGTTTAGCGACCGCAGCGCCTGCTATCTCGCAGCAGGACGGCCTGTGGTTACCCAAGACACTGGGTTCGGAAAATTCTTCCCTACCGGCGAGGGGTTGTTTGCGTTCAACACTATGGAGGAGATTGTGGCGGCCTTCGAAGCCATTAACGCCGATTACGAAAGGCACAGTCGGGCGGCACGAAACCTTGCGGCGGAGCACTTCAGCGCCGATCGTGTGTTGAGTAGGTTGCTTCAGGATGCAGGGCTCGGATAGCAGGATCGGCAAGGGGCTCAACACGGTCAGGAAATTGGCTGCACGCAAACCACTGCAAATTGTTGTCGTCGGCACTTTGGCATCGAATCCTTACGCTGGGATGGCCTGGATGCATATGCAGATTACGGCTGGCCTTCGGCGCCTCGGCCACGACGCTTACTACTTTGAAACAACATCCAACTGGCCTTACGACCCGACACGGAAGACGAAAGTCAATGACTCGGATTACGCCCTTCCGTATCTGGCACGGCTCACCGAACGCTTTGGGCTTGGAGATCGCTGGGCCTATCGCCGCAGCTACTCGGACAAAGAATGGTTCGGCCTGAGCAGAGGCAAGGCCGAGCACCTCCTCGCAAGCGCCGATGCAGTGCTAAATGTTGCCGGGGCAACTCGCTTTGCGGAAGAAGAGCTTAAGGTAGGCCGCCTCGTCTATTTTGGCACCGATCCCGTGTACCACGAAATAGCTTTTGCTAACGGGGATGAAGAAACCCGGACGCTCATTGAGGAGCACGATGATTTTGTTACCTACGGAGAGAATATCGGGAACGCTGATTGCCCGATACCACCGCTCCCCCGTCTGCGCGCGAAGACGCGCCAGCCAGTCCTTCTCGATCTTTGGCAAAGTGGTCTGCCTTCGAAGAAAGAGTTCACCACGGTCGGGAATTGGAAGCAACATGGGCGTGAAGTCGAATATCGAGGCGAATTCTATCACTGGAGCAAGGACCGCGAGTTCTTGAAGTTCATTGATCTTCCTCAACGGGTAAGTCAAACCATCGAGCTAGCGATGAACTTGGCCGACCCCAAAACGATACGACACGGACCAGGCGAGGTCGTGCGTGCTCTGGGAGTAACCACCGACATGCGCCATACGCTTGAGTCAAACGGCTGGAGATTAGTCGATACTCACGCGTTGACCATAGATCCCTGGCCCTACCGGGATTATGTATGTGCCTCTCGTGGCGAATTCACGGTCGCCAGAGATCTGCACGTACGGCTCCGCAGTGGCTGGTTCAGCGAAAGGAGCGCTTGCTACCTAGCGGCGGGACGCCCGGTGATAACCCAGGATACGGGATTCGGCTCCGTCCTGCCCACCGGTGAGGGACTATTCACATTCAATACTATGGAGGAAATACTCGCGGCCTTCGAAGCCATTAACTCGGATTACGGCAGGCACAGCCAGTCGGCAAGGGCTATAGCGGAGGAATACTTCCGTGCTGAGACGGTCTTGGCTAAAGTCCTCGGTGACCTGGGTCTCTAATCGATGGAAGAGACAAAGTACCTCATCGTCAACGCCGACGATTTCGGTCAGAGCCCAGGGATAAACCGGGGCATCATTGAAGCGCACGAGCGAGGGATTGTAACGAGCGCAAGTCTCATGACACGATGGCTAGCCTCCGGGGAAGCAGCCTTGTATGCCCGGGAGCATCCGAAGCTCAGCCTCGGGCTTCATCTCGATCTGGGTGAATGGATCTACCGCGCTGGAAGCTGGGTGCCGCTTTATACCGTGGTCCCCCTGGAAGATAAGTCGGCTGTGGAGGAAGAGGTGTCTCGCCAACTCGACATGTTTCGCTGCTTAGTGGGCAGGGAGCCCAGTCACATCAACTCCCATCAACATATCCACATGCGCGAGCCTGTTCGCTCTATTGCTCTTGAGCTTTGCCGGAGTCTTGGAGTTCCTTTAAGAAACTTATGCCCTGAAGTTAATTATTTCACGAAGTTTTATGGGCATACAAATGAAGGGCTGCCTCTTCCTACGCACATTAGCCTGAACCGGCTAATCGAGGCTCTGTCGACGCTTCCGAACGGTTTGACCGTTCTGATCTGTCATCCCGGCTATGTGAATGACCTCAAAACAATCTACCAGATGGAACGCGCCGAAGAATTAAAGGTATTATGCGATCCGCGGCTTCGGGCCGCCATTAGCACTCTCGGGATAAAGCTCTGCTCGTTCGAGGACTGGAAGTGTCTTAACAATTCTTCCGATGGGCAGGGCAACTAGTAACATTTGTTTTGCCATGATCCATAGGTTTCATCGTCTACGGGGCTGCCTGCGTGGAATTCTCGACGACTGCTCCCTCCCGACAACTGCTGTCGAGGGAAAGAGCTGGGGGCCAAACCCAAAGTCGATGTATTCGATTGGAGGTTTATATGACCGAGCGGGAGTTAATCAGCCGGAAAGCGCAGTCTTTCTTTGAAGAGCTGTGGAAGCGAGGTGACCCGTGGGAGTTTGAAACCTCGGAGTTCGAGCATCGAAGGTGTGCCCGTTTGCTTGAAATACTCAGCGGGCGCCGTTACGCAAAAGTGCTCGAGATCGGGTGTGGCGCCGGGACCTTCACTCGCCTCCTCGCTCCCATCGCAGACCATGTGCTGGCCTTTGACATCTCATCGACTGCGATTGAGCGCGCAAAGGCGATACAGACGGACCCGAGAATCGATTTCCGGGTTGCGAACATGATGGAGTATGATGCTCGCGCCGAGGGGCCCTGGGACCTCGTGGTAATGAGCGACATGATCTGTTTCCTCGGGTGGCTCTATTCCTTCTTTGAAGTCGGCTGGCTTGCCATGGAGTTATTCGCTGCAACGCGTCTCGGTGGACACCTCTTCTTACCGAATACCTACGGAGGCGCAGAAGACTATCTCATGCGTCCCTGTCTCATTCGCACTTACCGCGACCTTTTCCTGAACGTGGGATACCAGGTTAAAACGGAGGAGATCTTCCGCGGCACAAAGAATGGCGTTGGAATCGAGATCCTGATGACGCTGTTCGAAAAGACGCATGAGGAAACAAGCGGCAGTGGCTTCTAAGTCAACTACGCTTACGGAGGTCAGCTTCCACCCCGGTAACGGGAATGAGCTGTATCCCATGTACGGGATCGAATGCGCACAAGAGCAGAAAATCTCGCGTGCTTCCGGCAACCATCGCCACTGTGGAAATTGAGCTTCGCTCGTTCCTAGCTTCCTAGAGGCTTATGGGCCGGAATCAGACGCGCTCGCTTAGAGGAGATTGACTCATGGAGAAGCTATTGCCAGACAAATTGAAAGAATTATGGCAGTCAGTTGAACAGAAGGAGCTTTTGACGGAAGAGTTCAATTTACAGCAAGAGCACGGGCTCGCCCAATACCGGAAAATATGGACTGACGCTCTGCTCCTGAACGGACAGCAGGATTTGCAGGAGAGTCTTGTCCATGAACTTGCGCTGTACATGAGATGCGAAGACTCGGCCGAGATTCAACTCCGGTGCAGGCACGCAGTAGAAAACCTTGCGAAGGAGTGGCGGGAGAAGGTGAATCCCACCGACCGAAAGTCTGTCGAAAGTTTTTACAATGAAACTCATTGGGAAATCTATGAGTTGATGTGGTGGCATACTCTCTCGGAAGACCTTTCCCCTCTATCTTACGTAACGGCGTTGCAGTTTGCCCTGCTGCAAGGTTGTCATAGCTGTCTGGATTTTGGTGCGGGGGTGGGCGCGGGCAGCCTCCTGTTTGCTCGCCATGGGCTGGAGGTCGCTTTGGCAGATATAAGTTCTCCGTTGCTGGAATTCAGCCAGTGGCGTTTTCAGTCGAGGGGGCTGCCAGGCGAATTTTTCGACCTCAAGACGCGCGACCTGCCAAGCCAGGCGTTTGATATAGTGACGGCAATGGATGTTTTTGAGCACCTAGCAGATCCGGTGGAAGCTGTCGAAAAGTTGTGGAGGGTATTGAAGCGGGGAGGGTTCCTGTTTGGCCGCTTCCATGCGGAGCCGGATGAGGATCGTCCGGTCCACATCGTCCAGGATTTCGAGCCAAGCCTCAGACGTTTGCGCGAGCTTGGTTTCGTCGAAGTTTGGCAAGACGATTGGCTCTGGGGACACCAGGTTTTCCGAAAAACTTAACACCCCATATGGCTCATGCACGCTTGAATTCGAGAGAAAAGCTATTTCAATCGCATGAAATTCTTCCGCTGGTCGGAGTGCTTGTTCTAGCTTTAGCGGTTAGGCTCATTAAGATCTCTCAGCCATACGTCGACGACTGGAGCTATAAACAGGGCACTATTGCGATGATCGCCGAGAACTTTTACCGCAACGGCTTTAATATCTTTTATCCGCAGATCAACTGGGCGGGCAGCTCGGCCGGTTACATAGGCACGGAGTTTCCCCTTGTGCCGTTCCTCGCGTCGTTGCTCTATGTTCCCTTCGGCGTGCAGGAATGGATTGGTCGATCAGTGTCCGTAGTGTTTTTCAGCGTATCTCTGCCGTTTTTATATGTTCTGGTCAAGAAAATCTCCAACCAACGCAGCGCCGCATTTGCAGCGGCGATCTATGCTCTTGCCCCCCTTAGCATCTTTGCCAGCCGCTCGTTCACCTCAGATACAACGTCGCTCAGCTTTTCCATCGTCGCCCTGTACCTCTTTAGCCGATGGTTGGAGCGGGCAAGTAGCGTGGTTCTGTTGTTGGCTGCTAGCCTCACGACTGCGTTGGCGATACTCGTTAAGGTGCCCGCGGCTATCATTAGTTTGCCCCTTTTCTACATGGCGTGGGAAGAGTACGGAGTGCGTTTAGTCTTCAAGCCGAAGCTATGGGTCTTTGCAGGACTCTCTCTTATGTTTCCGGCCGCATGGTACTTGCATGCATACTCGATAACCCTGTCTTATCCTCCCTACCAGTTCGCCGGAAGCGACGGCTTAGCTCTAGCAGACCTGCCCGTATACACACTAATTGTCCAGCGGCTTGTTGCTTCCAGCCTGACTCCTCTCGTAGCTGCCGGCATGCTCGTAGGACTCTTTTTACCAACCCCTGCGAAGCACGGTCGAATATTTCACTGGTGGCTAATAGCGATCTGTCTCTTCATCGTTGTGGCCGGTCACGGTAACCGTCACCCTTGGTATCAACTTCCCGTCGTCCCCGTAGCTGCCGCTTTTGCAGGCCGGGCGTTTGACCTCGCGCTGCGCAGGTTGGGAGCGCTGACCGGGGCAAAAATCGCCGAGTCATTTGTGGGCGTTATCCTCTTGGCCGCTCTCGCTCTCGTGTCTTACACGTACGTAAGGCCGCTTTATGATCCGTGGGCGAAGTCATTCTGGAAGGCGGGGCGTGTCATCGATCGCCTTGCCCCGCCCGACGCACTCGCCGTGTACGCGGTTTCAGGGGATTCGTCTGGAATCTACTACGGCCGGCGCAAGGGTTGGCACGCTTTTGACGATAGTGACTGGGGCGAGCCTCTGGATAGTGAGCAAGCGATCATCCAGCTCGAGAGATTGAAGGAACTAGGGGCCCGGTTTCTGGTATTCACTCAATACACAGCCTGGTGGTTGGAGTATTACACCGATTTCCAGGAGTATCTCGATTCCCGGCACCGGCGCGTGAGCGATACTCACAACTACGTGATCTTTGATCTAACAAGTACGTCACTTGGGAACTGACCAGAGGGGCTGCGATTTGCCTAGTACCAAGCTTCCAGCCGGCGTGCGGCAAGCTAGAAGGCACGCCTACCGAGAGGCACAAGATTCCACTCTGATTAATGGCTTAAGGTTCCGTTGAGCCAATAGGAAATTTGATGGCCGCCATCCGTATAGTACTCGCCAATGGAGGAGGATCATTTGCCAGTTACCCGCAAGGCGGCGGGCATTGGAGCTGCTTCCTTCAATACCTCTTCGGGCTAAACGCGCTCGGCCATGACGTATTTTGGCTCGAGGTGTTGCGTTCATGTGGCAACGGAGGAAGAGACCAGCGATTAATAAACATTTTTTTGAAGCGCTTCCAGAGGTACGGCTACAAAGATCGTTGCGCCCTGCTTTTATACGATGAACACATTACCGAACCGACGCTTGAGGCGGCTGACGCCTTCGGAATGAGCAAGAGTCGCGTTCGAGAGATTGCCCAGGATGCAGATCTATTGTGGAATTTCGCGTGCGGCTTGCCACAACCACTCTTGTCCATGTTCAAGCGGCGAGTTCTGATCGATGGGGACCCCGGACATCTACAGGTATCCGCCACATCGGAAATGGGAATTCACAACCATCACGCTTTCTTGAGCGTTGGCACGAAGCTCCATGATGCCGACTGCGAAGTGCCCACCTTGGGTGTGAAGTGGCACCGCTTCATTCAATTCGTCTTCCTGCCTTTGTGGGATGTCGCGCCTGACCCAGGCGAGGATGCGCCATTTACTTCTGTGACCCATTGGACTTGGGAGGAACTGGAACTCAAGGGACGAGCTCTAAGCGTTTCCAAGCGTGCTGCATACCTGAGGTACATCGATTTGCCCGAGCGAACCGGGCGTCCGTTCGAGCTTGCAGCCAATATCCATCCCAACGATCCGACCGGAGACCGTGAACTTATGTTAAAAATGGGTTGGAAGCTCGTAAACCCCTATCGGGTTGCGAGGTCACCCTCGACCTACCAAAATTACATCAAGAAGTCGCGCGCGGAGTTCTCCTGTCCAAAGCCAATCCACAGAGAGCTCAAGACCGGTTGGTTTAGCGACCGTAGCGCTGGTTATCTCGCAAGCGGTCGGCCGGTGCTCGCCGAGGATACGGGCTTTAGCCAGCACCTCCCAACCGGCCACGGCTTACTATGCTTCAATAACTTGGAAGAGGCGCTTGCCGGCGTGGCAGAGATCGACCGAGACTATCCTCAACATATGCGTGCCGCCCGTGAACTGGCCGAAGAATATCTCGACTCCAAAAAAAGACTTCCGGCCATGCTTTCTGCATGCGGATGGTGAGACTAATTGGCAGTAATTTGTCAATCAAGAAGAGAATGTATGCAAACCTACACTAGAGAATTTTATGAGAGTCACATAGCCGGTTCACGTCGGTCCGCTGAAGCAATAGTTCCACTCGTGCTAGCACTTCTTAAACCTCGGAGTGTTGTCGACGTTGGTTGCGGATTGGGAATTTGGCTTTCCGTCTTCGAAGAATTTGGAGTCAAAGATGTTTTCGGAATAGATGGAGATTATGTCGATAGACGCATGTTAAAGATTGCCAATGACCGATTTATGGCATTTGATTTGAAGAAACCGATACAAATTAACAGGAAATTCGACCTTGTTGTCTCCTTAGAAGTCGCCGAGCACCTTCCCGATGAATCTGCGAGGACTTTCGTACAATCTCTTACAAGGCTCGGTCCCGTTATTCTCTTTTCGGCGGCGATCCCTTTCCAGGGAGGAACGGGTCATCTTAACGAGCAATGGCCGGATTATTGGGCAAACTACTTCAAGGACGATGATTATGAAGCCATCGACTGTATAAGAAAACGGGTATGGCAAGACGACAGGGTCGACTGGTGGTACGCCCAAAACATCTTGTTGTTCGCTCGAAGAGACTACGCATCCAGTAATGCATTGCTTCAGCAGAAATTGGAAAATACCTGTCCTTCGCAGCTTTCGATAGTCCACCCGAGAAAATATTTAGAGCTGATTCGGCTGCAGCTGACGATCCAAGAAATTGCGGATCTCATTCCGAAAGAAGATCGGTTCATTCTTGTCGATCAGGATCAGCTTCGAGAAGGTATGGGTTTGGCGAAGCAGGCTATCCCATTTTTGGAACGCAGCGGGCAGTACTGGGGACCGCCACCGGACGATAGTACTGCGATTCGAGAGCTCGCTCGATTACGTGAGTCAGGAGCTAGATTTGTGGTGTTTGCCTGGCCTGCGTTTTGGTGGCTGGAGTATTACACGGAGTTTCATCGAGAGCTCTGCTCGCGGTACCGTTGTGTTTTGAAAAACGAGCGTTTGGTCATGTTTGACTTGAGATCGTGAGTCGAAACAACATGTTCTTTCTGACGGGAATCGCTGATGAAAAAGTTCAAATGTATGCATGAGCTCGCACCGGTTCCGGACAAAACTCGCCCGTTTACAATGGTTCCTTTGGAATCGTTTGTGGAACTTGCACCTAAGTACAACACGTGCTCGCTCACGACATCCCGGGCACTTTGTCGAGTGCGGTGTGTGGATACGCCAACGGGGAGCAACGTTCATAGTGTTTTTGTGGCCCGCATTCTGGTGGCTCGACTACTATAACGCGTTCCACTATTATCTCGTTTCAAATTTCCCTTGCGTGCTACGGAACGATTGGCTGGTAGTGTTCAATTTGAAGTCCAAAGATAGCGTAAGGCGCCGCTCGCTTCAACTTTTAGAGCCGCTTGAGTGAGATATGCGCAAGATTGTCCTGTGCGCTACCATTGCGAACAAGCCATACAGCGGTGGCCAAAGCTTGATTCCTCTGCAGTACATCCTGGGCTTAAAGAATCTCGGATTCGATGTGCTCTGCTTCGAAACCGTTGCGGCCGAGCAATGCTGGAATGACCACCAAAACCCATGCAGCTTTGTCGAATCTGTTCAATACGAATACTTTGTGAGGATTATGACTGCATTCTCTTTAACCCAGTGCTGTAGCCTGCTATACGATCACGGTCAACAATACTGGGGAGCTTCGCTCGAGGATGTGCTACGCTTTGCTTGTGATGCCGATGCCCTGATTGTTATCGGCGGTTGTTTTCCTGCCTTTTCGGATATAGTAGGTGCAGTCAGAAAAAGAATATTTATCGATCAGGATCCGGTCTATACCCAGCTATGGACCTCTGTCTATCATGCTGACCTAGGCCTGAGCGAAGCAGATGTTCTCTTCACCGTAGGACTCAACATCGGGAGTGCAATTTGTCCGATTCCAACCTGCGAAAGGACCTGGAATTCGATCATGCCGGTGATTGATCTCAAATTTTGGCCCTTTGTAGATCCTTCTATCTCTGCCGAGAAAATCACCACGATTGCTTCCTGGCGCGGTTTTGCACCGATCGAATATCAAGGAGAGTGGTACGAGCAAAAGGCCGTTGAATTCAAGAGATTCGTCGACCTGCCATCGCGAATCAAAAGGCCGGTTGAAGTGGCGCTCAGTATTCACGAAGGCGAAGAAGATCTCAAACTACTTCGGACGCACGGATGGCGCATCGTTGATCCTAGGATTCAGGTCTCCGAGCCCTGGAGCTATAGGGCTTACATCTCTCAGTCTCGGGCAGAGCTGGGGATTTATGCCAATGCGTATGTCAAAGCCCGGTCTGGCTGGTTAAGCGATCGGAGCGCCGCTTATCTCGCTTCTGGAAAGCCAGTTCTAGCTCAGGACACGGGACTGTCTAATCATCTGCCCTTGGGAACCGGCCTGATTCCTTTCACAACGGAGGAGGAGCTAATCGCTGCTATAGAAGATCTCGACAAGAGGTATGAAGAACATTGCATTGCGGCGCGTAGGTTGGCCGAAGCATACTTTTCCGCCGAAAAGGTTTTGAGCAAGCTGCTCGTTCAAGCCGATTTGGCGTAAGAAAAGCACAACCTGATCCCTAAGGGCGAGCACCAACGGAAGGAGACGCGCCGCGTGTAGAGAGCCAGCCGAGCGACTCAAGCATCTCGGCGAGCCACAGCGCGATGAGCTGGTGCCCTTCGGGACTCCAGTGTGAATCAACGAACGCATAGGGCATGCCTCCGTCCGCCACGGATCGGCGAAGCAATTCCGTAAGGTCAAGACAGGCGAGCCCCTCGCTGCGACAGAACTGTACGAAGAGATCAGGGAGAGGCCAGAGCGTCCAGTCACGAATTTCGCTTTCCGTCGGGACTTCGACGAAGTCTCGATACACCCTGAATTTGATGGGAATATAGACCAGCAGCAGACGGATGTTCTGCTTTCTCGTGAGTCCCACAGCTCCCCTGAGTGTTTCCCGAGCCTTTTCCCATCGACCGCGCTCGAAGTCCGTCCAGGGGAAGGCAGCCTCGCGTGAGAACAGGACTTTCTTTCCGCGGTGGCGTCCGGCTGTGAGGATCCCGAAATGAGGACATTGGCTTGGCACGAGAGGCTGGAGCACGAGGCGGAGCTGAGTATGGCCGTTGCGGATGAGGGAACGACGCCACCAACGATCCGTTTCGGTCCATCTGGTTGCGCGCACCTCGCGCGGAGAGAGCAGGATATTCTCGAGCTGGTGATCGTTGTAGAGGTCGTTACCCTCGAAGAAAAACCAAATCACGATTTTCGGCTGGAGCGGCATTGCGTCCCGTTTGAGCACGATGAGCTCCTGGGCGGTTCCGTAGCCGGCCACTCCGAGGTTGGCTACGGACCGGCCCAGTCGAGCCTGTAGGAACCTGGAAACGATCTGATCGTCCGAGGCGTATTCCCCTTCGATGTAGGAGTCGCCGATCAAGACGATGTCCGCTCGGGCGAGCTGCGTGGCATTGCGGTAGCCGCGCAGGTCGTGCGTGATGGTGATCGGTTCGGATGTGGAAGCGGGGAGTCCCCAGGCGGTCTCGACATCGCTGCGTTGTCTTCCAGACCATCGCGTACTGGGAGCGGGCCGGAAACCCAGGTCGGGGTCGGGCAGGAAGCCCTGCTGCTCCCCTCTCAGGGACATGAAGACGAGCTCCCAGTGAACGAGCCGCGCTGCGGCAGCCAACTCGAGCAGCCCCAGAGCTAGGATCACGCCGAGCGTCATCATAACTGCGCGCGGGACTGCCCGCCGGGGCCTGCAGCTTGAGCGGACGGCTCCCAGCATGGAGCCGTACGTGGCCGGCAGCGCCAGGACAAACAGCACGTTGGTAAGCCTGACGGCCCCGGCGGTAGGAATACGCGCGATAAAAACGAGGACGGCCCAGTGGAGCGCTGCCGGAGCCAGCCATAGAACTGCTCTGAACGAGCGCCCCGTCATCCGCCTTACCCCCGCCGCTCGGCCTCAGACGGCCCCGCGCGCCAGCGCGTAGCACCTCGAAGTAGGCGAGATAGCCAGCCAGCAGCACGCAGCCCCCGGGACGCGACATGTGTGTGCCGCGGCTGAGGATCGGCAGGCGCAACCCGAGCGAGGCTTCGTGCGCAGGGGCCGGTTGCGGCAAGTAGGTTTTTAAATAACCTGCGTGCTATCGCAGGGTCACTTTCACGCGGAAGCATGGAATTCTTCCTATTGACTTAAGTCTATAAGGTTTTTTATGACCTCCGGCTGGTGGACGAAACTGATGATGTGCATCTCGCGCCGAGATTTGGGCAGGTAAACAGGTCTGTTTCATAGACGTTTCGTCTGAAGTGAGACCAGCTCTTTAGCCTTAAATATTGGTGGAGGAGTAATCTCACCTCGGCTTTCAGCTCACCTCACTCGCCGTTACACCCTTTGCGCTAATTACATTGCTCTTGTTGCCATAAAAAAGGGCATAATTCCAGTATTTCGGGCTCGGATGAAATCGACGGCAATTCAGTCGTATCTGACAAATCGAAACCGAAAAACCAGCAGCGATATAGATAAAAAAAAATGGTCAGCCAGGCTTCTCATCTTGCATAGCGCCGACTTCTGCAGTTGCGACCGGAAGTTTTGGCAAGGGCTTCTTGCTAGACTGTGACGTACACGGGGGACGGGGCAAATGATGACTCGAATATAGGCGCTGAAAAGAGGGTTTTAGGCAGACAAGAGGAAAGCGGCCCTCGTGGAAATGGCGCCTATATTATCAATTGCGCTTAAGAAAGTGAAACTAAGCATCTCGCATTATAAACGGGTAGATAGGTCCCGCCGACATAGCCTGAGGTGATCCAAGCGCGCGCGTCTCCAAGGCGCCATAATAATTCGATAACGATTATCCAGCCATTGCAGCGACTTTGTCGCGCATAGGAAGGCCAAGATTACCTCGAGCCGACTCGGACGCGGCGGTCACTTCCACGATGGAGAAGCGCCCGCTCCCATTGGGCCGTACCAGAAGCTGGCGAGAGTGGAACGCCCGCAGCGTCTCGCGATGGCCCACGCTGAATACAGTAGTGCCTGCGAGCCGCTCGCGCACCAGTCGATAGAGGCGCGCCTCCGTAGGCTCGTCCACCGCAGACGTCGCCTCGTCGAGAAAGAGCCAGTCCGGCTTCTGGACGAGGGCCCGAGCGAAGGCGATGCGCTGCTGCTCTCCGGGGGAGAGTTGGAGTGCCCAATGGCCGGCCTCGTTAAGCCGCCCGGCAAGCTCAGGCAGCCCCACTGCCCCCAGCGCCTCGCGCAGTGTCGTGTCATCCAGGCCACCGGCCGGCATCGGGTAACTCACCACTTCCCGGAGCGTGCCGATCGGCAGGTACGGTTTCTGCGGAAGAAAGAGGATCCGGCCGTCGCGGGACCTGCGGATGTCGCCGCTCCCGAAAGGCCAAATTCCGGCGATGGCACGGAGGAGCGTGCTCTTACCCGAACCCGAGGCTCCCCACAGGAGAACGGTGTCTCCGCGTGAGAGCGAGAGATTCACGTCCGCGATAAGCGGCTGGCCATCGGGAAGATGGAGATCCACATCGTCCACTATCAGGTGCGTGGCCTTCCCGTCGGCGCGTCGGACGCCGCCGCCGATCGCCGCCTGGAGGCGCACGCGCTCAAGCGCGCAGTCGAACCCGGAGAGCCGCTCGACCACCGAGCACCATTCAGCAATCTCCTTATACGACCGGACAAAGAAGCTCAGCGAATCCTGTACCTGGCCGAAGGCCCCGATGGTCTGCATGAGGCCTCCGAGCGTGAGATCGCCCCGGAAGTAGCGCGGCGCCGCGACGACGGAGGGGAAAATCCACGCCGCCTGCATGTAGCCGGCGGTGAAGTAAGTCAGCCGCTTCTGCCGGCGCATGATGCCCCACCAGTTCACCACCAGGGCCTCGAACCGTTCGCGGAAACCACGCAGCTCGTCCTCCTCGCCGCGGTAGAGCGCCACACCCTCGGCGTTCTCCCGGAAGCGGACTAGGCCGAACCGGAAGTCGGCTTCACAACGCTGCCGGTCGAAGTTCAACCGCACGAGCGGGCGACCGATCCGGTCGGTGAGCCAAGTGCCGGCCATAGCGTATAGGAGGGCCGCCCATACCATGTAGCCGGGCAGGATGATGGAGAATCCGCCAAGCGGGACGGTGAGCGTTCCAGAGAGCCCCCAGAGGATCGCCACAAAGGCAACCAAAGTTACCACCGCGCGCAGGCCTCCGATGAGGAGAGCGAGGGTGTGGGAAATAAGGAGGTTAACGTCTTCGGCGATGCGCTGGTCGGGGTTGTCGGTTTCACGCGCCACGAGCTGCATCCGATAGTAGGCGCCGTCGGCCAGCCAAGCGCGGAGGTAACGCTCGGTAAGCCAGCGCCGCCAGCGGATCTCGAGCATCTGGTTAAGATAGAGCTGGTAAACGGCAAAAATGATGAAAATGGCCACAAGCCAGACAACGCTGATCAGCTGGTCGAGAAAGACTGTATGGTTCTTGTCCTGAAGGGCGGTGTAGAAGGCGTTGTTCCACTGATTAAAGAGAACATTGATGTAGACCATCCCGAGACTGAGTGCGACGACAGCGAGGAGCAGTCCCCGAGCCGCCCAGCGGTCCTCCGAGAACCAGTACGGGAGGATCATAGCCCATGCATTAGGAAGCAGCCGGCGCAGGCGAGTTATAGCTGGACCTTCCGCCCTATTGGGAGCCATCACGCCAGCATGGGCCTGATGATTGGCGCGACGAGCTTCCGGATTGTCGCCAGTCGGTCCCTGACGACCCCCAATGGCAGAATTTTTCGGTTCTTTTCCATTATTCATGAGTCGCCTCCGCAGATTCTTTGTGTGTTACTTTTCCGTTTGGCGATTCGCCGATTTCTCGTAACAAGACCGCCAAAGCCGCTGCTCGTGCCTGCCTGTTGGAGACGACTGAGCCTGCTGTGATACATACGTCGTCCCACAGAGGATTCGCACTACTATCCACAGATTTCCGCCAATCAATCTTTTCTAGGAGCTTAAGTTTCCTTTGCCAGCCTTCAGGATATTTTGCGAGCAACGTTCTTCCGACGCCTCCGAGAGCACGTAAAACGACCGCATGAGTATTGATTTTCTCTTGACGAAGTTCGGAGGCGCTAAGTTCTCCATTTTTGACTTTCTGCCAGTCGCCGATGATCTTTGAAAGCTCTGTCCAGTATTGGACAACAGTCTTGAGAACTTCTGCATAGACCGTTGATCCCTTTTTAGGGATGTTTTTACCCAGCAGCTCTTCATTCGCCTCGTATAAAGCGGAAATGGTAAAAAGGTTAGGGGACCGCAGTGGAATCGTAACCTTCTCTTTCTCCACCATCCCTCGGAAGACGTCCACCTGGTCGGATACTTCCATTGTGAGTGCAGAAAGGTTATCTCGATGATCATAGAGCATACCTAACGATTTTGAGGTCTTCTGCACGAATCGATTTAAATCTGAGAACATCTGCTGAAGCCGTTCCGAACTTTCCGTCTCAAAGAGGAGCACCGAAATTTTCTCTTTCCCGAGCGCAGGATTCTCTTTAAGTGCCGCGGCAATCGCAGCGCAGCGATGTTGGCCATCGTTGACAATGAACTCAAGGTTTTCAAGCTCCATCTCTAAAGTTCCAACTTCGGCGTTCTCTGTTGAAGGGATGAACTTTACAGGACACGAATAGGACGCAGTGATCGATGAAAACAGGTACCCATCCTCATTTTCGAGTATGTACCTCGCAATGTCCGGAACCCTTGCCTTGTTTAGAACCCTTTGCGCCCGCAGCTCCGGCGTGCACTGTTCCCAATCGTTGAACTTGAACAGATGGGGAATTTCAGAAAGCGAAATCAGCACTGAATAATATTGCCGCCCGCCCATGTTTCCTCTCATAACAGGAAAACTAACCTTCATATCGATAACCCTCGTCGTTCCCTTTTCCAGCTCTACAGCTTTTGTGCATGAGCTGTTATCTACTGGAGCGACAGCTCTTTGTCAATAGCCAGGCAGCTGAAGATCGAAATTTAAAGAGCTGAACTACAAAAGACAGACAGCTCTTTCTAGGGAGAAGGAGAGCTGTAGCAGCATTATTGACCCATAAGGTGGGCTGTCAGCCTAGACGCAACTGATTGATTTCCATGGATTTTTTATTGAGTTTGATAACCGTTCAGTTCCAGCGCCGCTGGCTCAAGCGGTTTGTTATGGGTGCGCCGATGTCTTTACGGTTGTCTCATCTCTCCGGATTGCGCCGCACCAGCTTGCTTACTTTAATGAATTCGTCGGGGGCCCCGATCAGGGTTACCGTTACCTTAGCGATTCGAACCTAGATTGGGGCCAGGACCTAAAAAAGCGTCAAGACATATCAAGACATATATGGAGAAGGAAAAGTTTCCGATCATTTATTTGTCCTACTTCGGCACGGCTCCTCCTTCTTACTACGGCATTCGCTACCAATATATGCCCGGCGCCTGGCCTTTGGAATGGCCGCCGCCTGTTGATAGAGTTCCGGTTGAAGCGCCGCGCAAGATTCTGGCGATTAGCGTTTACAACTTGCAAGATGTCTCGACTGCCTTAATCCGCTCTTCCGCTGGCTTTGGGTGCGACGACCGGTGGCAAAGATCGGCAACTCCATTTTTGTCTACGATCTGACCGTTGATCGAGAGGGTCTAATGCAACTGGAACAAAGCTACCTTAGGGCGGGGGTGCCACCCCCGCCCTAATCTCCGTTGGTCGCCGGATGCTCGGCAGAGATCTTCATTTCTTGCAAGCAAGCGCGCACACCTTCATAATGTTTCTAATGGATCTGGTTTGGTTAAAAGTACCGCAGTGGGAAAAACGCCAAGGTCTTCTCCACGGTTTTTTGGGGGGACGGGGCGGGAAGAGTGTCGGACCTTATGGGAGTCTGAATCTCTCTTTCCGCGTCGGTGATGACCCCCAGGCAGTCAAGGATAATATCTGTGACATGAAGAAGGCTGTCGGCGTGCACGATCTGCGAATCGTGACGATGAGACAGATGCACGGAGACCACATCATCGATGTCAAAGATAAACATTTAAAGGAGGTGGGGGAGGCCGATGGGATGGTGACGGAGGAGAGGGAACTCTTTCTTGGTGTTCTCACGGCCGACTGTGTGCCGATTCTCTTTTCTGTTTCCGGGCGGAAGTTAGTTGCGGTGGTCCATGCAGGATGGCGCGGCACGCTGGCTGGGATTGCGCCTAAAATGGTTGACCACCTCAACAAGAGCTACGGTGTCCCATCAACCTTCGTCGAAGTGGCCTTAGGCCCGGGGGTCGGCCCTTGCTGCTATGAGGTCCGAGAAGACGTCTCGGTCCCACTGATGGAAAAGTGGGGCAGCCTAGCCGAGGGATGCCTTGAAAGGAGAGATGGAAAAACGTTCCTCGACCTAAGAGAGCTCAATGCGCTGCTGTTAGAAGACGCTGGTGTCCCGCCTACCCAGATTTTCCTGATCGGGCCCTGCACAAGCTGCGCGGCAAGCGATTTTTTTTCCTACCGGCGCGGAAGAAAAGAGACCGGCCGGCAGATGAGCTTCATCGGCTGGCTTAAATAGTTGTCGGCCATCAGCTATCAGCGCTCAGCCGCTAAACTTCTCCAACCTCTTTCATCTGATTGCTGAGAGCTAAGTGCCGAGTTCTTGCTCATTGCTCACTCCTCGCGACTCATTCCTAAAATATTATTGACAGACAAAGGCCGCTTCCGTAAACTTAAATCAGCAGAGAAAGGAGGTGGTCCAGACATGATAGACAAATGTTGTGACTGCGAGGTGGCTGAGACTTAGGCTCTAAGCTAGATCTTTGACGGGGATTCAGGCTTGGAGCCTGGGAATCCCCCTCAGCTACCGAAGGCCCACCCTCGGCTGTCTTATTTGGCAGTCGGTGGGTGGGCCTTCTTTTTGAGTAGGTTTAGGGCTGCGAGGGCAGCTTTTTTGAGATGAGGATCATCAGTGCGGCTGGCGTTTGCCAGTGCGGAGTGGATCTCATCGCTAGTTGATCCCAGTTCTGCCAGAGTTAAGGCGAGTGTATGACGGACTCTAGAGTCCGGATCTTGCAAAAAGAGTCGAAGCAAGCGGTCGAGATAATCTTTACTCATTCCCGCTCGGGTCTTTAGGCTCGTAACGATCGCCACACGGACCAAGGGATCTGGATCCTCAAGGGATTCCACAAGCATCCGCAGGGAAGCCGAATCTGTAAGATTCAGATCACGGAGACAGTAGACAGCCATTCTTCTCTGAGTTGGGGTTCCGGACTTAAGAAGGTCGAGAAAAAGAGCCACTATAGCCTTGTCGTTTTTTGCTAGCCGGACAAGAAGCAAGGAGATTGCCCAGCGGATGTCTGGATCTTTGCTGTCCAGAGTCTCTTTTAAAACCTCTAGACATAAGGAGGAAGGAGGGGAGATGTGGACAAGGACATAAGCGATCGGCCAGCGGCTCTCCGGTCCCCTGGCGCCTAAAAGTTGATCAAGTCTTTGCGCCAGTTGGGGGAATTGGGGCGCCATCGAGATCAAGCTCTCGGCGGCCCGGCGTATCATCCTTTTATCCGAATAATTCAGTGCCTCGATCAGCGAAGCGATCTCTTCAGAAATTTCTTCCATGCTCCGGTGATTTCCCCGTTTAAGGCCGGATCGGGATGCGCGCCCTAAAGGTCGATCCCTGCTCGTCGCTTTCGGCTTGAACCGTGCCTCTGTGGGCTTCGATAATGGTCTTGACGATGAAGAGGCCCAATCCGCTGCCTTCAATTTTCTCTGCCCCTTTCAGCCGTCGAAATTGAGAAAAGAGCAAAGGAATCTCGTCTTTGGGTATGCCTATACCCGTATCTTTAACGGCTATGCAGACGTGGCTATCTTCGCAGGTTGAAGTAACGGTAATCTTGCCACCGGAGCGCGTAAACTTCATCGCATTTCCGATGAGATTCCAGAGGACTCGGTCGAGTTGAGTCTCGTCGCCCAGGATGTCGGGCAACTTTTCATCAAATGTGAGTTCCAATTTGAGGCCTTTTCTCTCCAACTCCGCCTCTTGTTGTCGCGCTACCTCCTGCAGTAACCGATTCACAGAGATAGGGCGGTGGACAATCTCAACCTTGCCGGATTCAGCCTTACTCGCCTCGATGAATCCGGTCACAAGCGTGACGATTCTTCGGGCGCTTCCCTCAATTCGCTCCAGTCCCTCGACTTTTTCTTTCCGGACGATTCTCAAGCAAGTCTTTCAACATCTCTGCATATCCCATGATGATTCCCAAAGGATTTTTGATGTCATGGGCCAGCGCTGCGACCAGGTCCATCTTTAAGCGCTCTCTCTGCTCTGCAGTTTCCGCGCGCTGTTTTTCTTTATTAACGTTCTCTGTAAGATAGCCGTAGAGGATCGAGACGCTGAAGAGGAAGGCGATGCGGACCAATCCCTCTGACCCAATCTGGGCTAAGCTTTTTCCTTGCTGGAAGAGTAGGGCGATGTAGACCAGGCTTACGATCACCGAGCCCAAGACGATTTTCAACAGGGTGGCCCCGATAGCAGCGAGGAAAAGGATGAGGAAGTAAAAAAGAAAGAGATCCCACGATACATCGCTCTTTAGGGATATCGCGGCTACGATGACGAGAGTGTCAAAAAGCATCAAGACGCCGTCGAAAAAATGGTGATGGAAGACGTCGTCGGGCACCCGGTATAAAGCCAGAGTCGTAATGAAGAGAAAGATCGTCAGGCCATGGGCGCGAAAATCCGCAGAGACCTCGCCTGCGCTAAAGAGCATTAAGAAAGAGGAGACGACGGTGACCAGCCATTGCAGCGTGATGATGGTGCGTTTCTTGTCGAGTAGAGGACCGGCGGAAGTCTCAACACCTGCCATGGCCAGGTTATTTTACCCCCTTTGCGGGATTAGAAAAAGTTTTTTTACGCCCGGCGCCTCAAGATCGGGTCGCGCAGGCGGGAGGGATAGTCGGTTATAATTCCGTCCACTCCGAGGTCGAGCAACCGCTCCATTTCCTCGACGGCGTTGACCGTCCAAACGAACATCTCAACTCCCAGCTCATGGGCGTCGCTCGCCGTTGCTTCGCTGACGAGGACCATCCCGCCATACTCGCAGGGAATCTGCATTGCTTGACCTGAAAGCGCAAGGCGGCTTTTTTTCCCCCCTGCGGCCCAATAGAAGAAGTCGGCAACCTCTCCGTAGGAGAAACCGGTGGCGATGCGAAGATCTTTGTTCTGAAGCTCCTTTCTGATCTCTCTCATGATTTTGTCCGTCTCGGTTGCTAACAAGACACTTTGTTCTTTTCCCAGTCGACGGACAATTTCGATGACTCTTTTCACGATAGCGGGGCGGCTTTGTTTGATCTCAATAATAGTTCGGGCTTGAGGGAAAAACGAAAGATAATCTTCCAGGGTAGGGATCTCTACCTGCTGCCCACGGTAGGGGTAGCTGGCTCCTCCGTCTAAGGTGAGCCAGTAGCCGGCGTCGAACGCTTTAAGCTCCCTGAGGCTTTTCTTTCGAACGGGTCCACGACCATTTGTCGTTCTTTCCAATGTTGCGTCATGGATGATGACGATTTCTCCGTCTTTGGAGCTCCTTACGTCCAACTCGATGAATTTGGCGCCCTCTTCAAGCGCCCTTTGGAAAGAGGGAAATGTGTTTTCCGGCGATGTCCCCGCAGCGCCCCTATGGCCAATGATTCTCGGCTTCTCGCCGCCAAAGAAAAGATAGTCGGATAAAGGGTTCAAGGCTTGCAAGGGTTTAAGGGTTAAAATGTTAAAGGATTACTGGGCTCTAGAGTCAGATTTCCAGGAACTGGGGATAGCGGGTAAGATTACGATTCCCCATCGGCGTGACCAGGACCACATCTTCCAGGCGCACGCCTCCCAGCCCCAGATAGTAAAGTCCCGGCTCCACTGTCACTACGTGACCGGTTCTTAGAGTAGACTCGCTGACTGCGATTCGCGGCGGCTCGTGGATATCTAGACCCAATCCGTGGCCGGTGCCGTGAAAGAAGCCCTGCATCCTGCCGTTGATCTTGCCGGTTGGAAATCCTCGCTGTTCAAAAAGGGCGAGGATCTTTTGATGGATTTCCTTTCCATTGGCGCCATCTCGAATCATTCGGAAGGCAACCTCTTGTCCCGCCTGAACGGTTATGTAAGTCTCTTTGAGCCGCTCAGGAGCCCGGCCGCGAACCACCGTACGGCTTAAATCCCCGAAATAACCCGTTTTCTGTGAGCGAGGAAAAATATCGAAGATGATGGAGGTGTTCGCCTTGATCGGGCCGCTTCCCTCATGATGCGGATCGCAGCACTGATCTCCGGACGAGATGATCGTATGGCTGGGCACCCACCCCTGGGCCATGATCGTTGTGTTCACAATCATCTTGAGCTTTTCGGAGGTTAGGCGGGAGCCGTTCAAGTAGAGGTAGCGATCCCGGCCAATCTTAGCTCTCTTGAGCGCTTGAATCCCAGCGTCGAGCCCCAACTCAGCCACTCGCAAAGAGTCCCGGATCTTTCTGACTTCATCGTCTCGCTTTTTTTCTCTTTCAGGAAAGAACGGATCTTTCTTGACTCTCAACTTAAATCCTTTTGCCCGCAGCTGATCGGCCAGCAGAGCAGGGAAATTCGCTGGAACAGTTAGAGAACGTATTCCTCTTTCCTTGAAAATCATTTCTAGAATATCCGCAGTTGTAGGACTGTTGCGGTTCTTTTCTCTGACTCGCTTTTGATAAAGCGAGAGAGAAAGAACTTGATCTACTTCCGCCTGCTTCTTTGCCCGATCGATCTCCAGATCGCTCATGACAACATACTTCCTGTGCCTGTGCTGGAAGAAGATAAAGGGGTCCGGGGCGAAAAAGGCTGTTGCATAAAGCATATTGGCATCCCCTTCGCTGGGGGCCACAATGAGCAGGGCCTCGTTGCGCCTCAAGGCGCCATTTAGGGAGTAAAATCTCGAGCTCATCTAAGCAGGTATTCCCTTGGCGATAACTCGCGAACGCAGGTTTGGGCGAGCATTGTTATCACGAAGTTAACAAGGTAACTTAGCAATTTTACTATGGAACTTCAAGGCTTCAACGGTTAGATCAAGGCGCGATTTGCTGTTGACAGATGGGACTCGTTTGTTATGATGCGCCAGCTCAGCACAAGTGATCGACAAGAGGAAGTCTCGATGGCGTTGAGGGACAATCTGAACAGGCTTACGGAGCTTAACCAGCAGGTCAATCTCGGTGCAGGCGAGGACAGGATTCGGCGTCAGCACGAACAAGGTAAACTTCTGGCTCGTGAGCGGCTCGATATTCTGCTCGACCCTGGCAGTTTTGTTGAATTGGATCGTCTAAGAACTCATAACTGTGCCGACTTCGGCATGGAGAGCAAAAAGATTCCCGGAGACGCGGTGGTGACTGGCTACGGAGCGATCGACGGTCGGCTGGTCTACGTTTACTCCCAGGATTTTACGGTCTTCGGTGGGAGTCTAAGCGGAGTAGTAGCGGAGAAGGTCTGTAAGGTGATGGACTTGGCTCTCAAGAACGGCGCTCCGATTGTCGGGATCAATGATTCCGGGGGAGCCCGTATTCAGGAGGGAGTGGTAAGCCTGGCCGGTTATGCGGACATCTTTCAAAAAAACGTACTTGCCTCCGGGGTGATACCGCAGATCTCTGCCATTATGGGGCCGTGCGCAGGAGGGGCGGTCTATTCCCCGGCCATAACCGATTTTATCTTCATGGTGAAAACCAATAGTTACATGTTCATCACTGGGCCGGATGTCATCAAAACGGTGACCCACGAGGAGGTTTCTAAAGAGGAGTTGGGAGGCTCTGAAACCCACAACACAAAGAGCGGCGTAGCTCATTTTGCCTCCGAAAGTGAAAAGGAGTGTCTCCTCATGATTCGGGAGCTCATGGGCTTTCTTCCCAACAACAATATGGAGGATCCTCCTTTTCGCCCGACAGAAGACGATCCATTGAGGCAAGACAAAAAGCTCAGAGACTTCGTTCCCGAGAATCCCAATCGGCCTTATGACATGAAGGAATTAATCCGTGGGGTCGTTGATGAGGGTTATCTTTACGAGGTGCAGCGGGATTTTGCCGCCAACGTCATTGTTGGTTTTGCTCGTCTGGGCGGGAGGTCCGTTGGCATAATTGCCAATCAACCCGCTCATTTGGCCGGGTGCTTGGATATCGATGCGTCGGTTAAGGCCGCCCGCTTCATCCGGTTCTGCGATTGTTTCAATATACCATTGGTTACCTTTGTTGACGTGCCGGGGTTCCTACCGGGAACAGCTCAGGAATACAACGGTATTATCCGCCACGGGGCGAAGCTCCTTTACGCTTTTGCCGAGGCCACGGTGCCTAAGCTCACCGTCATTACTCGAAAGGCGTATGGCGGAGGCTACATCGTCATGTCGAGCAAGCATCTTCGAGGAGATATCAACCTTGCGTATCCTACCGGCGAGATCGCTGTCATGGGACCTGAAGGAGCCATCAGCATTATCTTTCGCTACGCTTTGGAGAAACCGGAGAATTCCGCAAAAGCGCGCGAGGATTTAGTAGAGAAGTATCGGGAAACCTTCGCCAATCCCTTTAAAGCCGCTGAGCTCGGATATGTTGACGCCGTGATCTACCCAGAGGAAACTCGTCCAATGCTGATTCGGTGTCTGGAGATGTTGAAGAATAAACGAGATCATAACCCGCCCAAGAAGCATGGGAATATCCCACTCTAGAGAAGGCAATAGGCACGAGGCAACAGGCAATAGAAAGAAAGTTTTTATTATTGCCTAATGCCTATTGCCTGATGCCAGCATTTGCATGTTCAAGCGCATTTTAATTGCTAATCGCGGCGAAATTGCCGTGCGTATCATCCGAGTCTGCCGGGAATTGGATATTGAGACCGTTGCGGTCTATTCCGAGGCGGATCGCCACTCCCTCCATGTCAAGTACGCCGATTACGCCTATCTGGTTGGTCCTGCGCCTTCTTTGCAAAGCTACCTGGCCGTGGATCGCATTCTCGAAGTGGCCAAGAAGAGCGGCACGGAAGCGATCCATCCCGGCTATGGTTTTTTGGCGGAGAACAGTGAGTTTGCTCAAAGATGTAAAGACAGCGGGATCGTTTTCATCGGGCCGTCGCCTAAAGTGATCGAGCAGATGGGAGACAAGGTGAAGGCGCGAGCGATCATGAAGGAAGCCGGAATTCCCGTTGTTCCGGGATCGAGCATTCTGGGGTCTGAAGACGAGGTCACAAAGGCCGCGGAGTCAATCGGATATCCTTTTATGTTAAAGGCGGTTGCCGGGGGTGGTGGCAAAGGATTGAGGTTAGTCCGCTCAAGGCGCGAAATCCTTTCAGCCTATCGAGCCGTGCGTTCGGAGGCCGCCGCTTCGTTCGGAGATGCCAGGCTTTACATCGAAAAATATCTTGATCGACCGCGCCACGTGGAAGTTCAGATCCTTGCGGATCCCTATGGCAAGGTGGTGCATCTTTACGATCGAGAGTGTTCGCTCCAGAGACGTCACCAGAAAATTATTGAGGAGTGTCCCGCTCCCGGGCTCGATCCTCGGACTCGTCGCCATATCGGGAGAATAGCCATTCAAGGCGCTCGAGCCGTCGGTTACGTCGGCGTGGGAACGCTGGAGTTTCTCCTCGATCAAGACAAGAACTTCTATTTCTTGGAAATGAACACTCGCCTCCAAGTGGAGCATGGTGTGACCGAAAGAGTCATAGGGATCGACCTAGTCAAGGCCCAGATCGAGGTGGCGGCGGGTGGTTCTTTGCCTTGGCGTCAACGCCATATTAGCCCTACTGGCCATGCCATAGAATGCCGGATCTATGCCGAAGACCCTGAAAACCAGTTCATGCCTTGTCCGGGAAAGATTGAGGGACTTCGATTGCCTGAAGGTCTGGGGGTAAGAAACGACTGTGGAGTGTACGAAGGAGATGACGTGCCGATCTATTATGATCCTATGATCGCCAAGCTCATCGTGTGGGGGGAAAATCGGGTCGAGGCGATTTTGCGCATGCGGCGTGCTCTAAGAGAGTACCAGGTTAGAGGAATCAAAACCAATATCCCATTCCACCAATGGATCCTGCGCCATCCCCGCTTTATGGCAGGGGATTTCGACACAGGTTTTATTGACCAAGAGTACCGGCTCATGAGAAGTGAAGAGCACTATCCACATAAAAACATCGCCTTGGCCACTGCCGCTATTGCCGCGTTGCAACGCGAGCAACAACGTGCCCTTCGACTCTTGGAACAGGGCGCGGCCGAGAGATCGCAATGGCGTGAAAGGGGCAAGAGGGAGTCGTTGCGTTTTACTTCCAATGACTCTAGCCGAGGCTGGAGAAGATAAGAGGCGAAAGACGTGGCCTTTATCGCGAAGCTCGCGGAACAGACCTATACTGTCGAGATCGAGGAAGTCGAAAAGTCTTACTACCGGGTGGTGGTCGATGGAGGCGAATTTTTTGTTGATGGAAGAAAGACGGGACACAGCAATTATTCTCTGATAGTTGATAATCGCTCTTTTGAAGTCGATGTCGACATCTCGGAAGATGAATACAGAGTCCTGGTGGACGGTCGAAGCTACCACATCGAACTCATCGATGAGCGAAAGATGCGCTTGGGTGGGTTCCAATCGGGTATTCAACTTCAAGGACGCCAAGAGGTTTTCGTGCCCATGCCAGGCAAAGTCATCGCTGTCTTGGTCACGGAGGGTGATCGCGTGGAAAATGGACAGGGCCTTGTCATTGTTGAGGCCATGAAAATGGAGAACGAAGTGCACTCTCCGATTACGGGCGAAGTTAAAGAGGTTAGAGTCAAGACTGGCCAGGCTCTGGAGGCCGGGGACGTCCTCGTCGTGGTCGAATAGATATCGCCCAGTCACTGACAAATTGGTTCAGCGCTTGTCACAGTCGGCAACAAAAACAACAGCAGAACCTCACCTTGGTTAATTGCCCTGGAAAATAGAGAACGTTTTCTCTTATCAATCTTCAAAAGTCTTTTGGCTGCTGCGCAATATCAAGGTCTTTGATTCGTGGGCATCGGCCCGCCGCTCCAGGGCTTGACACTTCGATCGTACTTGGCTATTTTGCCGTCGCTGACTAGACTCCAGCGATCAGCTGGAAGGAGGAGTAGATGAAAAAATTGTACATCGGGGCCGTGGCCGCATTGACCTTATGTTGTTTTGCCGCAGTAGGCTTAGCACAGGAGGAAAAGAAGGCGCCGGAAAAAGCCAAGGCCAAGAAGGTAGAAGAGATCGAAGCGGTCGTGAGCGGCGTCGGGCAGCGTACCGTTACGTTTCAGTACGAGCGAAAGGGAAAGATCCGTGAAGAGGTGGTTGGAATCGATGATAAGACTTACATCGAAAAAATAGCAAGAGACAAGGTCACTTTGAGAGATTTAAAGGAAGGCGACAAAGTCTATATCAGGTACGAACCGGAAGCTTACACACCGGCCATTTCCGTTCAGGTCGTCGGCAAAGGAGAAGTCAAAAAGGCTGGCGGAGAGGATTAAGAGCGGTAAAAATCCCACCGATCGCCGCTGATCACTTCCAGATTTAACGATTCCTCTTCTCTTACAATGCGAAAGGAGATCGGCTCTCCGGGCTTTCTCTTCCACATCTCGCGATAGAGCTCGGCACGAGAGCGAACTTGTTTCTTATCAACACCTACGATGATATCGCCCTCCTTGAGACCGCTCTTTTCGGCGGGGCCGCCGGCAAACACGCCCGTGACCACAATATGACCCCCGAAGGACTGGGAGTGAAAGCCGAGCCAGGGTCGTTTCGGACGGCTGCGCACTTGTCCAAAGGTCTTCAGTTCATGCTCGATCTGCACATAGTATTCCATGGGGATCGCCAATGAAAACTTTCCGATTTCGTTCAGATTGAGCGAGACGACTCCCAACATTCGCCCTTTAAAGTCGGCTAAGGTGCCTCCCCCAAAGCCAGGATTGAAGGCGGTCAGCCGAATCGCCTTCTCCAACATAAACTCCCAGTGGCCATCATATCCATCAAGTGACGTGACGTAACCTCCGCTAACCCTTCTGCCTGTTTCTCCGCTGCTCGCCACGATGAAGGCAGGCTGGCCCGGAGCAATTTCCTGAGGCGGAGCGGGTCGCATGAAAGGTAGATCACGGCCAGAGATCTTGACAAGGGCCAATCCTGTTTCGAAGTCCTGACCTGCCAGTTTGCCGGGAAGCTGATCGCCATCGCTCAGTGTGACGGTAATGGTATCAGCCCCAGAGGTGATGTAATGGACCGTGAGAATGTAGCCGTTGGGGTCAACGATGGTCCCCGAGCCGGTGCGCTCTGAGCCAAGGTTGCGTGCGGAAGGATGGCTTTCCGGTACGGTGACCTTGATGTCGACCGTAGTGGGAAGGACCGCATGGATCAGACCCAAATGAGCATTCATGACAACCCAACTCCTCGAAAACCCTGTTTAGCCCGTCCGGGTTCCCACTCGGGCGTTTCAAGACAAACTCTGCCTTGCCACGCGTCTCTCTGTTCCAGTTCTTTTTGAATCGCGTTGAGAAGTCCGATCTTGTCGATCGACCACTCAGGTGCGACCGTCAGTTCTCTGTAGGTTTCTCCGGTTAAACGATGGATAACCGTTTCCGGCGCAAGTCGTTCCAGGAAATCGACAAGCAGAGAGATATAGGCATCTCGGTTTAACAGAGAAAAGGATCCCGAACGGTAGATTTGCTCCAATACCGTATGCTTGATGACGTGAAGATTGTGTAGTTTAACTCCGTCGACTTCCATCTGGTTGAGAAAAAAGGGAGTTTGCAAGATCTCCTCACGGCTCTCGTTAGGAAAACCGAGGATCAAATGGACGCAAATTCGAAGTCCACGCAATTTGCTCCGCTCGATCGCATCGATAAACTCTTTCAAGCCATGGCCACGGTTGACCCATCGAAGGGTTTTCTCGTACATCGATTCAAGTCCGAGTTCCAGCCAGACGTAGGTATGGCGAGATATATCGGCGATAAGATCCAGAACCTCATTGGGGACGCAGTCCGGACGAGTCGCAACCGAGAGACCGACGATGCCGGGATATTCGAGCGCCTCACGATAGAGCCGTTCCAGTTTGCTTACGGAGCCGTAGGTATTGGTATAGCTTTGGAAATAGGCGATGAACTTCTCTGCTCTATGGCGCCGCCGGACTGCTTCAGCACCCTGCTCCAATTGCTCGCGGATGGTCATCCCCGGCCGATACCCAGGAGGGGTGTGGCTCGCGTTGTTGCAGTAGATGCATCCACCCACGGCAACCAGGCCGTCTCGATTGGGACAGGTAAAATCCGCTCGCAGAGTAATTTTATGGACCTTGGCCTGGAATCTATCCCGTAAGACGCGGGCGAAAGAATTGTAGCGCCTGCCGCCCCACTTTTCCTGAAGCTGGAGAGGGAAATTCATGGCAAAGCTAAAAATGGGTTAACAAAAAGCCCAAGGATTCTCAAGAGAGGCTACTTCTTGGGCGCGTTCGAGGGTGGAGCCTCTGCTTTTTTCGCTAAGAAGTTTTCTTGGTGCTTGTCAATCTGCTTGTAAGAAAGTTCGTCGATGTCATAGACGGTTGGACCGCTTCCCCGCTTCGCGAAATATCCGTTCGGGGACCGGCCCACCAACAAAGTCCCTAGGCTCTTCCCGTCCTTGTCATCGAGAGAAATTCTTACAGCGGGAGGCTCTAGGCCGTACTTCTTGATTTCTTTGGGTTCATCTTCGGCAAAGCCGTTGGCTCGAAGAGTTCCGAGTGCCGCGAGATAGGCCATAACTGCTTGCTGCTGAGGCTTTTCTGTCTTGGAGGCTCCCTGCGCCCATTCACCGTCTGACGTCTTAACCAAAACTATGGACTCATCCGGTGCGCGATCGATTTGGAGTTTTGCGACCTTGTCTTGTGCAAAGGAGAGAACCTGCTTGTCCCTGAGTGCTGTCAGGTCTTTATCGAAACTTTTTAAAACGCTCTCCAGGACTCTGTAAACCGTCCCCTCTGGATGCATAGTCACATAGATTTCATCATTGCCTTGTCTTCTATCGCCGAAAAGTATTTCACGCTGCCCTTTTTCTGCCGTATCGAGCCCAATCTGAAGGAATGGACGATCCAGTCCATATCTTTTCAAATCTAGGCGTGAATTATCGACAAAATCGCGCGCGAACATGGTGCTCAAACTTGCAAGAATCCCCTGGACCTCAGCCTGGTCGGCACGGTAGGGCTTCGGTTTATCGATAAACCACTCGTCACCTTTTCTGACCAAAACGAGGGTTCCCGCAGCTCTTTTGAGGGTCAGTTGCTTTACTTCGTTCTCGCTGATGTCTAAAATTTTCTTGTCTCGAAAATCATGGAGTTTTTTCTCAAAGCTGGAGGAGAGCAAACTACTGGTCAGCAGGACCCTCGGCTCGGTTTCCTTCTTGACGTAAGTAGAATCACCAACAGGAGTCTTGGCTCCGATGAGAACGGGCGGGAGCGATCCCCCTCCCTTAAGGCTGATCGAAATCTTCACCTGGGGCTTGTCGAGCCCGAAGTTCTTAAGCTCCTCCGAACCAGCCTTTTCCTCGATGGTTCTCTTAACTTCGATCGCGCTTAGGGCGGACAGAACTCCGCTGATGGTGGATTCATCGGCGGGGACTTGCAAGGGGTGCGTCATTCTCCACCTGCCGGATGTCTCTTTCCTTAGTTGGATCTCTTGTCCAGGGTACGCCAGCGTCATGCCCGCCACATCCTCTTGCTTGAAGCTGAGCAACGGCTGGGACTTTTCTTTGTCGCCCTTGGGCAGCTCGAAGAAGTAAATATAGGCGCCGAGGAGAACGAAAATCGCGCCTACGAGCACCGTGTTCCGGAGCGGCACTTCCTATCTCCTTTTCCACCATACGCTTACGCCTATGATCAGGAGGATCTCTGGCAAGATGAGGAAGGAAAGATAAAAGACCAGTGTCCCTTCGTTCTCTGTCAATTGGAGTCGCGATGAACGAATGGAGCGAGCCCGGATGGAGATGAGTTCCTCCTGCCCGACTAACCAGTTCGTCACGTTGAGGAAAAGATCCCTATTGAAATAAATATTAATAAAGCGATTGTTGGCAAACTGAGCCGTCCCGAGGGCCACAATTTTTGCATCGCCATTCTTGTCGACGCCGATCTTTTTGAGATTCGCGGTCACCGCAACGCCAATGGATACCGGGCCTTTTTTGTCGTCCGGTCCCAGTGAGGCTTTTCCCTGCTTGAAGATTCCGTTGAGATCTTTTTCCGCCCAACTCGCTGGGCTGGTCTGAATTAAAGAAGTGACTTCGATGCCATCCTTGGATGAACTCCTAGTGCTTACAGACCGGACCATGGGAAAGATGGTCCTCTCCTTGAAATCCCTGGTGATCGGATGAGCCGCGTTGTAGGTGTCTGCGATGGGCTCGATGCCAAGTGAGGGACCTGCAAATAGGCGAATGACCTGATCGACTACGAGGTCATCCCCAATCTCTACTCCCCACTCCTTAAGCGACGCTTTGAGAGTCTCGCTGCCTGTTGAAGGCAGCAATACGAGAAGCCTTCCCCCACTTTTCAGGTAGTTTTCGATCGCTTGGAGTTCATGGGCTAAGAGAGGCTTTTCCGGCGCAGCAATAATCAGCAGTGAAGCCTCCATCGGCACTTTTTCCTGGGTTGAAAGGAGCAACTCCTGAACCAGATAGTTTTCGTTCTCCAGCGCCTCCTTGGCTGCGGCAAATCCTTGGCTGTTCTCGCGGTCATCTAGTTTCGGTTCCCCGTGACCGGTCAGGAAATAAAGGTTTTTCTTGGTGGCTTTCGTGAGTTTAATCATGGCATTGGTAATGTTCTCTTCGGTCGGGTCCATGACGTTAGTGGACTCTTTTCCGTAGGCTAGGTGAAGGGTGTTGATCTGCTGTATTTTGAATTGCTTGGCCATCTCGGGATGGCGATCAGGATCAATGGCATAAAACTTAATCTTAGGAGAGTGGTAAGTGTAACTCTTTAAGAGATCCATGACTTTAGGATTCTCGCCCCTCTCGAAGAAGCCGTAAATGAGAAGCTCCTGCTTGAGTTGTCCAAGAACTTTAACAGATTGGGATGACAAGCTATAGACTTTTGCTTCCGTAAGGTCCCATCTGTGATGGTAACGTGCGTTGAGGAAGTTGACCATAATCAGTACACCCACAAAGAGTAAAGTGTAGAGGAGCGTGTTAGCGCCGTAGCGAGTGGAGCGCTGACGCAGGATGTTGCGAAAGTTTCCGCGCTGGGAAAAGAGATAGGCGGCGAGACACGCGATTCCCAAGACGAGGTGGAGGAGAACATAAGGGTCCAGGATATTTCCCGTGAAAAGATACGCGACGATCCCGAAAAGGGTTAGAATGGTGCCTGCGATGCCTGAAATCGGAAGAAATCTGCCCATCTATACTACTTCCAGCGAGATGCCTCGACACAACGGTGGGTCAGAAAAAGGCTTACGAAAATGAGTGTCATAAAGTAGACGAGGTTTTTGGTATCGATCAGACCTTTGGCCATCTCGCTGAAGTGCTCCACAACGGAGAGGTATTTGAGCAGCCCGCCCAGCCCAGCCCCTGTAGTTTCCGTGGGCCAAGAGAGGACGTAAAGCAGCAGAAGAATGACGAAGCAAGTTACCGCCGCGACGATCTGATTCTCAGTCAGCGATGAAGTAAAAAGGCCGACTGAGACAAAGACGACGCTCAGCAAAAAAAGCCCGAGGTACCCGGAGGCTAGGATGCCCAGCTCTGGATTTCCATAGAAGAGCAGGATCGCCGGATAGATCCCGGTGAGCAGAATCATAACGAAAATGAAAAAGAGGCACCCCAGGAATTTTCCCAGAACGATCTGCGTTACCGTGAGCGGAGAGGTCAAAAGCAGCTCATAGGTCCCGTTCTTCTTCTCCTCGGCAAAGGTCCGCATGGTGATAAGGGGGACCATGAGGAGAAGAATAATCGTGAGATTTTGCAGGAGAGGATTGATGACGTGCTCGTTGAGATTTAAGCCTTGCATCGCGCCGAGGTTTTGTAAGCTTGTATATAAAGTCAGTAGATAGTTGAAGCGAAAAAGGAGGTTGAAAAAGAACCATCCTCCCAAAAGGAGAAATCCTGTCAGCACCACATAAGCGATGGGCGAAACGAAGAGGGCATGGACTTCTTTTTTGGCAAGGATCCAGATGTATTTCATATATCTTATTTTTCTGACTGGCTCGACTCGTTCTCTAACTTTTTCTCCCCGTTCTCCGTCGAGATATATCGCAGAAAGACTTCCTCGAGCGCAGCGTTCTGAGTCAGCTCCTTAAGGTCTTTTTCCACGACGACTCTCCCATCATTAATAATGACCACCTTGGTGCAAACTTGAGAAACCTCCGGTAGGATATGAGTTGAAAGGATCACTGTTCGATCTTTGGCCAGCTCTTTAATGAGACTGCGAATCTCGATGATCTGCTTTGGATCGAGGCCTATCGTGGGCTCGTCCAAAATGAGCACGGGTGGGTCATGGATCAGGGCTTGGGCCAGACCCACTCTTTGACGGTAGCCCTTGGAAAGATGACTTATCAGTCGAGACGCCACCTGAGTGAGAGAACATTTTTCAAGGACCCAGTCGAGACGCTCGCGGACCAGCTTTTTGGCAACGCCTTTGATACCGGCCACGAATTCGAGAAAAGAGGTCACCGTCATATAGGAGTACACAGGCGGATTCTCGGGAAGATAGCCAATCCTCTTACGCACGTCGTGGGATTGGCTCCCTACGTCAAATCCTTCGACCCTCACGGTTCCGTGGTTGGCCGGGATGAATCCTGTGATGATTCGCATCGTCGTGGTCTTCCCCGCCCCATTGGGCCCGAGGAAGCCAAGAATGTCGCCTCGTTGAACTGTGAAGGAGACATCTTCAACGGCAACAACTTCACCGTAGTATTTGGTGAGACCCGACACCTCTACCATAAGGTTTTTTCATCTACCCGCTCCTAGTTTCTTTGTCAAGGATAGTTACTCAGACCGTGTTTTCAAATCGGCAAAAGTGATTAGAAAATCATAGTTTTTTCAGATCTCCCGCGCAGTATTGGCTTGACAACATGAGGGAAATCAATATACTAATTTGAACTTTTCCCGCCCTCAAGTCGGATTCATGAAGATACCGGTTGGGCAAATCACCGAGTCTCCTAAAGAGCTCAGATTTTCCGAGAGCATCGAGGATTTAAACCAGATCTATGGAGAGGGAATGGTTCAGGACTTTCATTTTCCTCCCTTTCTCGATGTTTATGTCGCCTATTATCGGGCTGGCCGGGAGCTCTACTTCCAGGGCTGGCTGGGAGGGAATATTCAGGGCCGCTGTAGTCGCTGTCTTAAGAACTACTGGTTCCGGCTAAAAAAAAATTTCGCTTTTGTATTGGCGCCCGACCCACTTTTGACCAAGAGCAGAGAGCTAAATCGAGACGAAATGGGATTGAGCTTTTACTCAACGGAGGACATCAATCTTTCCCCCTATATCCGGGAGCAGGTGTTATTGGCTCTACCGATCCGGCCGTTGTGTGAAAATAGTTGCCGCGGGCTTTGTGTCGGATGCGGTGCAAACCTGAATGAGGAGCAATGTCTGTGTGCTTCGTCATCAGGTGACCCGCGCATGGCACCATTCCGTACACTTAAACTGGGTCAATAGCCTTCCGACATTCGGCCCGGTTTTTGTCGCCCTTTTAGCAGAAAGAGTAGGATCAAAAAATGCCGGTACCAAAGAGAAGAACGTCCAAAAGCAAAAAGAATAAACGCAGGGCGCATGACGCCCTCACTCCACCCCAGTGGAGTACCTGTCCCAAGTGCGGGGAGAGCCTTTTCCCGCATCGTGCATGTTCTCATTGTGGTTACTATCGCGGCCGCGTAGTCGTTCCTACTGAAGAAAGCTAGGGCCTTTGCCGATGGTCAAGATTGCTTTGGATGCCATGGGGGGCGACCGTGCCCCTGCTGTGGTTGTTGAGGGCGCCTTGTTGGCCGTAAAAGAGCTTGGGGTTCACATAGCCCTAGTTGGCCAGCGAGATCTAGTGGAAAAAGAACTGGCACGCCATTCCGATCATTCTGCATCCATTGAAGTTGTCCCTGCCAGCCAAACCATATCCATGGACGAGTCTCCAAGCACAGCCCTAAAGAAAAAGGATTCTTCCATGAAAGTCGCTATCGAGCTGGTCAAGCGGGGAGCAGCTCAGGCCGTTGTAAGCGCAGGAAATTCCGGGGCGATGATGGCAACGGGCATGTTCGTTCTTGGAAAGTTACCGGGAGTGGACAGGCCGGCGATCTTAGTGGTTGTCCCCACCTCAGGCAAAGGTACCGTGATTATAGATGCCGGTGCCAATGTAGATTGCAAGCCCCGACATCTGCTTGAGTTCGGCCTCATGGGGGCGATCTATGCAGAGAGGGTTCTTGGCATCGGCGAACCTCGAGTTGGAATTTTGAGCAATGGGGAAGAAGAAAGTAAGGGTAACGATTTGACCCGCGCTGCAAGCGAGCTGCTTTCCAATTCCCCTCTCAACTATATCGGTTATGTCGAGGGGAGAGATATCTTTGCGAAGGCCGTTCACGTGGTGGTCTGCGATGGTTTTACCGGCAATGTGGCTCTCAAGACTATGGAAGGGGTTGCCAGTTTCGTGATTGAAGTACTGAAGGAGGCTTTTCAACAAAGTATTTTCAGTCGTTTGGGCTATCTCTTGAGTCGAAGATCCCTTCTGCACGCCTATAATCGTTTAGACCACACGGAGCATGGAGGGGCTCCTTTGCTGGGTCTGGACGGAGTTGGCATTATTGCCCATGGAGGATCGGACCCCAAGGCGATCAAGAATGCGGTCCGCATAGCTCAAGAGACGGTTTCTCACGATGTCAACCGCCGTATTGTCGAAGGTTTGGTGGGCTTAGGCGAGATCGCGGAAGACGGAGAAGATAAGTTTCCGCGCAAACTTTGGCAACATCTCAAGTCAAAGACCAGCACCTTTAACGAAGAGCCGATCCCCGAGCAGGAAAGAGAAGAGAGTAAAAGTGGGGGAAAGGACTAAAGTTGCCTTTGTTTTCCCGGGCCAGGGTTCTCAGTATGTGGGGATGGGGAAGGACTTCTATGAACAGTTCGATATCGCCCGACGGGTTTTCATGGAGGCGGAAGAGGCTTCGGGGTTACCGCTGACCCGTCTCTGCTTTTCCGGTCCAGAAAAGGAACTTAAGCTCACCGAGCATACTCAGCCGGCGATTCTTACAGCGTCCATCGCTGCCCTCCGTGTGTTGGAGTCCGTGTTCGGTTTTAAACCTCTCTGGGTCGCGGGTCACAGTCTCGGTGAGTACAGCGCTCTGGTCAGTGTGGGGGCGCTTGCCTTCACCGATGCAGTCAGGGTAGTACGAGAGCGAGGGCGGCTGATGCAAGAGGCGGTACCTCCGGGTAAGGGTTTGATGGCTGTCATCGTTGGACTAGAAGCTGACGAAGTTCGCTCGATCTGTGAAGAGGCGGGCCGTGGCCAGGTCGTGGCTCCAGCCAATTTAAACGGCGCCGGACAAATCGTCATCGCCGGCGAGCGAGATGCGGTGCTTCGAGCCATGTCTTTAGCTTCTGAGCGGGGCGCCAAAAAAGTTGTAAAGTTGCCCGTGAGCGCCCCTTTTCATTGTTCCCTGATGCTTCCCGCCGCTGAAGGCTTAAAAAAGGTTCTGTCGGATGTCAAGGTTCACCCTTTTTCTACTGGCGTCGTTACCAATGCAGAGGCTACCATCAATCTGGACAGCAGCAGAGTAAAGTCGCTCTTGGTCGAACAGGCTGTACAACCGGTCAGATGGGAGGAATCGGTAAAGCAGCTGGAGAGTCTGGGCTGCGAGCGGGTCGTAGAAGTTGGGCCCGGAAAAGTGCTGAGCGGTCTGATCAAACGAATTAGCTCCAAATTGCGGACGGTGAATTTCGGCGCTTGCCAGGATCTAGAAAGACTCTCCATCGATTGAGTTCTGCCTTGGATTTGAGCTTGAAGGGTCAGATCGCCTTGGTGACCGGAGGGAGCCGGGGAATAGGTCGGGCTATCGTAGGGGCTCTCGGGCGTCTTGGGGCTCAGGTCATGATTAATTATCGAAATAATCTAGAGGCGGCCGAACAGACGCTCCAGCAACTCCGTGCGGAAGGAAGGAGCGGCGATCTTTGTCCATTTGACGTGGCAGTGGAGGAAGAGGTGGAAGAGGCAGTGAAAAAAATCGTTGACCAATACAAAAAAATTGATATTCTAGTCAACAATGCTGGCGTAACATCTGATAATCTCTTGGTTCGTCTAAAAAGCGCCGACTGGGACCGGGTTATCGGAGTCAATCTCAAAGGACCCGTCCATTGCACCAGAGCCGTCTGTCGAGGGATGATCCGGGAGAGGTATGGTCGGATAGTCAATCTGACCTCGGTGGTGGGTTTGATGGGGAACGCAGGCCAGTCTGCCTATGCGGCTTCAAAAGCTGGCATTATCGGTTTCACCAAAGCCATGGCTAGAGAGTTGGCGCCGCGAGGGATCACTGTAAACGCTTTAGCTCCGGGCTTCGTCGACACCGAGATGACGGCAAAACTCTCTGAAAAGGCTCGCGAGGAGTACCTTCACTCCATACCCCTGGGGCGTTTCGGCACTTGTGAAGATGTGGCGGAAGCTGTCTGCTTCCTCGTGGGCCCGGGAGCTGGATATATCACTGGACAGGTTATTAGCGTGAATGGCGGACTCTATATGTGAGGAAAAAGCTAAGCAGGAGGTGACGCGATGGCAGCAAGTGTAGAGGCCAGGGTGAAAGAGATCGTTTGCGAACAACTGGGTGTGAGTGAGGACGAGGTGACGCCGGAGGCCTCATTTATAGAGGATCTTGGGGCGGATTCTTTGGATATCGTCGAGCTGGTGATGGCTTTGGAGGAGGAGTACGAGATGGAAATATCCGACGAAGACGCGGAGAAGATCAAGACGGTTCAGGACGTGATCAACTATATCGAAAGCCACAAGTAACCCTTCTTGGGCCAAGGAGATCGAGGACAAGCCATAACGGCCCAGGAAACTTGTAGATTTTATAGGAAATCGCATGAGTCAGGCCGGCGCATTGGCCACGCTCCTGCGATTTCCTTTCTGAAGAGCCAACATGCGCCAGTCTGTTTAAAGGCTCGTGCCTACCCCCTAGAAAACTGAAAGGCAAAACAGTGAGGATTGCCATAGGGAGCGACCACGGCGGAGTTGAGCTTAAAGAATATCTACTGGAGCTCCTGCACTCCAAAGGAGTCAAGGTCGAGGATTTGGGAACCCAAGGAAAAGAGTCGGTCGATTATCCGGATTTCGGCCGCTCAGTTTCTTTGCAGGTTGCCCAAGGAGAAGCGGAGCGAGGCATTCTAGTTTGTACCAACGGCATCGGGATGTCTATTTTGGGTTTCCCGACGTTAGGGCAGCGTTGGTGCACGATTTGAACGGAGCTCGGATGAGTCGGGAGCACAACAATTCCAACATCCTGGTTCTTGGGGCCGGAATAACGGAAAGATCCCTTGCCGGGGAAATCCTGGATGTCTGGCTCAACACCCCATTCGCGGGAGGGCGGCACCAACGCCGGATAGATAAGATCGCCGAAGTGGAAAGGGAGCTTGGCACTCGAATCCAAGATCGCCCAAAGTATTGAGGTCGTCTAAATGTCGTTTTTGCAACGAAGCGACCCAGAAGTCTTTGCAGCTATCCAGAAGGAGACGCAGAGGCTCGAAGATAATTTGGAACTCATCGCGTCGGAGAACGCGGTGAGTGAGGCTGTGTTGGAAGCCCAGGGCTCGGTGATGACGAATAAATATGCCGAGGGATATCCAGGGCGCCGCTACTATGGAGGCTGCGAGTTTGTCGATATCGTCGAAGAGCTGGCGATTGATCGGGCCAAGCAGTTGTTCGGTGCAGACCACGTCAATGTTCAGCCCCATTCGGGATCCCAGGCCAACATGGCGGTGTACTTCTCGCAGCTTGAGCCGGGCGACACGATCCTCAGCATGGATCTCACCCACGGCGGACACTTGACTCACGGCAGCCCGGTCAACTTTTCGGGGAAGTTCTTTAAGGTCGTCCCGTACGGTGTGCGCGAGTCCGATGAGCGGATCGACTATGCGGCGATGAGGGATCTGGCGCGCCAGCATCGCCCGAAAATGATCGTTGTCGGCTACAGCGCTTATCCGAGGGAGATCGATTTCCGTCCCTTCCGTGAGGCAGCGGACGAAGTCGGAGCCGTGGTGATGGCGGACATTGCACATTTTGCAGGTCTGGTCGCAGCCAGAATCCACCCGTCTCCGATTCCGCACGCCGAGTTCGTCACGACAACGACGCACAAGACGCTGCGCGGTCCGCGCGGCGGCATGATCATGTGCCGCGATGCCTTCGCCAAAACTCTCAACTCATCTGTGTTCCCGGGTCATCAAGGGGGACCGCTCATGCACGTCATTGCAGCCAAGGCGGTGGCTCTGAAGGAAGCGCTCACGCCGGAATTCAGGCTCTATCAGCAGCAGATCGTAAGAAATGCCAAGGCACTGGCCGCTGCCTTGACGGAAAACGGGTTCAAGCTGATTTCGGGCGGGACCGATAACCATTTGATGCTTGTAGACCTGCGGCATTCCGAGCTGACAGGCAAAGTGGCACAAGAAACACTGGATAAAGCCCGGATTACCGTCAACAGGAATACCGTCCCTTTCGAGACCCGGTCGTCTTTCGTTACGAGCGGAATCCGTATCGGCACTCCGGCTGTAACGACCCGGGGGATGCAGGAAAGGGAGATGGCGCCGATCGCCGGTTTCATAGCGCGTGCTTTGAAACACGCCGGGAATGAAAGCGTGCTCAAATCCGTCGCCGATGATGTGCGTGAGCTGTGCAAAAAATTTCCAGTTTATCCTCATCGGCTGCGCAAGACTTAGCATGACGATAGAACATAAAGGATTGAGAATTGAGACCTGCAATCTTTTGTCCTCAATCTTCCATCTTCGATTCGCGCTATGAAATGTCCTTTTTGCCACGAGACCGATAATAAAGTGATCGATTCCCGCCTGAGTAAAGACGCCAACATGGTGCGGCGTCGGCGCGAGTGCCTGAAGTGCGGCCGCCGTTTTACTACTTACGAGCGAGTTGAAGAGACGATGCCGCTCGTCGTCAAGAAAGATGGCCGGCGCGAGAGCTACGACCGAATCAAAATCGTTAACGGTCTCAAGCGCGCGTGTGAAAAACGTCCGGTGAGCATCAACGTCATCGAGGCGATCACGGATCGGATCGAGCGCGGGCTTCAAGAGCGCGGCGACAAAGAGGTTCCCAGTTCGTTCATAGGCGAAGCCGCCATGCGGGAGCTGCACGATATCGATGAGGTGGCCTACGTGCGATTTGCTTCAGTCTATCGCTCTTTTAAGGATATCAATGAGTTTATGGCAGAGCTGGAGGAGCTCCTCAAAGAGCGTAAGGGGCTGACCACCAGACAGACGGGGCAAAAGCAGAAGAAAGGTCAGGAGAGTCGGCTGTCTTAATGGAAGATGAGCTCGACAAGCGACATATGCGGACCGCGCTACGCCTGGCCCTTAAGGGTGCGGGCCGGACCAGCCCCAACCCCATGGTGGGCGCAGTCCTTGTTCGCAACGGAAAGGTCATCGCCACCGGTTATCATCGAAAAGCGGGAACCGAACACGCGGAGATTGTTGCCCTCAAGAAGGCCGGGCTAAAAGCCCGTGGAGCCACTCTCTACCTCAATCTAGAACCTTGTAACCACCAAGGACGAACGCCACCCTGTGCTTCTTCCCTCATTGCGTCAGGGATCCATAGGACGGTGGTCGGGATGGTTGACCCCAATCCTCTTGTATCGGGCCAGGGAGTTCGCAGGCTTCGGCTAGCCGGGATGCAGGTTCACGTCGGTCTCTTAGAGAGCGACTGCCGCAAACTCAATGAGGCTTTCATTAAATACATCACCGAGCAGACCCCTTTTGTCATCCTAAAACTGGCTGCCTCCCTGGATGGAAAGATTGCGACTTCAAGTGGAGATTCGAAATGGATTACGGAGTCCGCCGCACGGAGTTATGTGCACAGCCTGCGCAATCAAGTCGATGCCCTTATAGTAGGAATAGAAACGGTCCTTTCTGACAACCCTCGACTCACTTGCCGATTGCCTGGCGGACGCAATCCCTGGAGGGTCATCTTGGACAGCCGTCTCCGTATCCCGTTGACCTCCCGGCTACTCCATCAGCGCGATCCTGAGAAAACTATTATCGTCGCCGGTTCCGGGGCGCCTTTGAAAAAGGTAAAGGCGATCCGAGACCTTCGGGCGCAGGTCTGGATTCTTTCCTCGCGAAAAGGCGTCATCCCTTGGTCCTCTCTCCTAAAAAGATTTGGCGAAATGGGATGGCTCAGCGTGATGATCGAGGGAGGAGGTCATACGGCAAGTCGCGCGCTTCGAGAGAGAGCCGTGGACAAGGTTCTCTTTTTTTTTGCGCCGAAGATCATTGGAGGCGAAGGTAGAAACATGATTCAGTCTCTAGGGGTCAGAGAAGTTCGCCAATCTATAAAGCTCAGAAACCTAGAGGTTTCAAAAATCGAAAAGGATCTGTTGATCTCAGGATATGTTTAAAAAGTTTTGAGTTTTGAGTTCTGAGTTTGACTTGTGGGGAATCCAACTAAGAACTTAAAACTAACAACTAAAAACTGGGCTAAAATGTTTACCGGTCTTATCGAAGATGTAGGAAAAGTCCACCGCTGGCAAATGCGTCGGGAATCGGGCATTCTGGCCGTGAATACTCACCTCCCTTTGAGAGAGTTCCATATAGGCTCAAGCATCGCAGTCAATGGTGTCTGTCTAACCGTAATTGCCAAAGGGAAAAACCGCTTTTCGGTCGATGTGTCGCCCGAGACGCTAAAGCGGACCGGCTTCAATAAATTAAAAGCGGGCGATCCAGTGAATTTAGAACGCTCGCTTCGATTGGGTGATCGACTTGGAGGTCACTGGGTCACCGGACACGTCGATGGCACTGCAACCATCGAAGAAATCAAAAAGAGAGGCAACTTTACTTTTTTCTTGTTTCGAGCGCCGGCTTCTCTCTATTCTTTGCTCGCTCCCAAGGGATCCGTCGCCGTAGACGGCATCAGTCTCACGCTAAATGACTGTAAAAGACAATGTTTTTCGGTCGCGGTGATTCCATTTACTTTGAACCGCACAAATTTGCGCGCACGGAGGGTTGGTGATAAAGTCAACATCGAAACCGACATCGTCGCCAGATATATTAAGCGGCTCACACAAAGGAAGTAATCCAGAGGATTATTAATGCCAGTCTCCACTATCGAGGAAATTCTGAAGGAGATTCAGGAAGGGCGGCCCGTCATCCTTGTGGATGAAGAGGAACCGGACAGCGAAGGGTTCCTTTGTGCGGCTGCTGAAAAGATATCGTCTGAAACCATAAATTTTATGCTTCTTTACGGTCGGGGGCTGATCTATATCACTCTGACCGAAGAGAGAATGAAACAGCTCGATATACCTTTAATGATGCCTGAAAGCAGCTCGTCGGTCGGCAATCCACTGGGAGTGTCGATAACCGCCAAGGCGGTGGCGGCCTCAGCGGCTTCGGCTACAGCGCGCGCGCAGACAATCAAGACTGCCCTGGCTCACGAGACACGCCCACGTGATCTTATGATACCCGGCCATGTTTTCCCGGTGCAGACCCGTCGAGGAGGGGTGTTGGTCCGTTCTGGTCAGGTGGAGGCCTCCACCGATTTGGCCCATCTCGCCGGATACCAGCCGGCCGCCGTACTATGTCAAATTTTGCAGGATGACGGTTCCGTCGCTCTGGCACCTTATATGGAGAATTTCGCTAAGAAACACCGGCTCAAGATCGGTTCCATCGCGGACCTCATTGCCTTTCGCCTGCGTAGCGAATGTCTGGTGAAGCGCGTTGCGGAGGCCCTCTTTCCCACTATTCATGGGGGAACTTACAAGGCGGTCGTTTACAGCAATAATGTGAACTCGGACGAACACATAGCCTTGCTCAAAAATGACATCGGAACGGCAGAGAGCGTCTTGGTGCGAATTCATTCCGAGTGTCTAACGGGGGATGTCTTCGGTTCGGAACGCTGTGATTGTGGCGATCAAATACGCCAATCTCTGATGATGATCGATCAAGAAGGCAAAGGTGTCCTTGTGTATATGCATCAAGAAGGAAGAGGCATCGGCCTGACTAACAAAATCAAGGCCTATGCCCTGCAAGATCAAGGATTGGACACCGTGGAAGCCAACCTGGAATTGGGCTTTAAGGAAGACATTCGTGATTATGGAATTGGAGCCCAAATTTTGCGCGACTTGGGAGTCCAAAGATTGCGTTTGTTGACCAACAACCCCCGCAAAATCATCGGCTTGCAAGGATACGGTTTGACTGTGGTCGAGCGAGTCCCGCTGGAAATTCCCGCCCACGAGGCCAACATCGCATATCTCCGAACTAAACAAGAGAAACTAGGCCATCTGTTTTCCAAACTCCAAGCAAAGTCCGAAAAGCAGGCATAGAGAACGCGTCTTGGCATGGCGAATGTGATCGAAGGGAAGCTCAATGCCCAGGGAAAGAAATTCGGCGTCATCGTGAGCCGCTTCAACAGCTCCGTTACGGAAAAGTTGTTAGAGGGAGCCTTGGATGGACTGAGGAGCTATGGAGGAGAAGAAAACAACATTGATGTTGTCCGTGTGCCGGGAGCATTTGAAATTCCTCTCTTGGCTTACAGAATGGCTGGGAGTGGCAAATACGATGCGCTGATCTGCCTCGGGGCTGTGATTCGTGGTGAGACGCCTCACTTCGATTACATAGCCGCTGAAGTGAGCAGAGGAATCGCGGATGCCATATCCCAGCACCGTATTCCTATTGCTTTCGGCGTGCTGACCACCAATAGCGTAGAGCAGGCAATGGAAAGATCTGGCGTGAAATCTGGGAATAAGGGATTTGAAGCCGCTCTCACAGCCATCGAGATGGCCAATCTGAATCGGGAGATTCCATAGTAGTTTTGAGTTTTGAATTTTAAGTTTTGAGTTGTTGGAAATTCTAACTAAAAACTCAGAACTAAAAACTAAAAATTGAAATGTTCTTATGGGGACAAGGCGAAAAGCCAGAGAGCTTGCGCTGCAGGCGCTTTATCAGATGGAGATGACTGGGGATTATTCGCTCCGCTCTCTAGAGTTCTTTTTGTCCCATTTCGAAGGGAGCGCCACGGCAAAGGAATTTGCCCAGCGTCTGGTCGTAGGGGTGATAGCTCAACGGGCCGGGATTGACCGCATTATTAAGCAGTCCACGGAGCATTGGAAGCTTGCTCGAATGGCCAAGGTGGACCTAACCATCCTCCGAATGGCTACCTATGAGCTGCTGTTTTGTCCCGATATTCCGCTGAATGTCAGTCTGGATGAGGCCATAGAGATTGGTAAGCGCTACGGTTCGGCTGACTCCCCTATGTTTATCAACGGAGTCTTGGATCAAGTGGCTCTTGCAAGTGGCGTCAAGTAACTCACTGATCGGCTGATGGAAGAAAGATATCATCCTCAGAAGATTGAAGAAAAGTGGCAAAAAATCTGGGAAGAGAAAAAGACTTTCCGGGTCACGGAGAGTTCTTCCCGGCCCAAGTACTATGTTCTTGAGATGTTCCCTTACCCTTCCGGCAGAATCCACATGGGCCACGTGCGCGTGTACGCGATCGGCGACGTGCTCGCCCGTTATAAGAGGATGAGAGGTTACAACGTGCTTCACCCTATGGGATGGGATGCCTTTGGGCTTCCCGCGGAGAACGCTGCGATCGAACGTGGGGTCCACCCCGCAAAATGGACGATGGAGAATATCGCCTACATGCGGGACCAGCTCAAGAAGATGGGCATCTCTTACGACTGGGACCGCGAGATCGCCACGTGTGACCCAGAGTACTACCGGTGGGAGCAGTTGATCTTCATCCGAATGCTCGAGCGCGGCCTTGCATACCGGAAGCGCTCGACGGTGAATTGGTGCCCGTCGTGCCAGACGGTGCTGGCCAATGAGCAGGTTGAGGGGGGCCGTTGTTGGCGCTGCGAGTCCGAGGTCACCAAGCGTGACATCGACGGCTGGTTCTTCAAGATCACCGCCTACGCGGAGGAGCTGCTCGATTGGTGCGACCGCCTGATCGGCTGGCCCGAACGCGTGGTCACCATGCAAAAGAACTGGATCGGTCGTAGCGAGGGCGCGGAGTTCGACCTCCCGGTGGTGGGCCGCCCTGACCTCAAGATCCGTGTGTTCACTACGCGGCCCGACACCGCATTCGGCATGACCTACGCCGTGCTGGCACCCGAGCACCCGCTGGTTGACCGTCTCGTGGTTGAGCCTGGCGAACAGACCGAGGTGGAGCGCTTCCGCGCCGAGGTACTCAAGCAGTCCGAGCAGGAGCGGATCGCTGAAGACCGCCCCAAGCGCGGCCTCAGACTCTCTGCACGCGTGGTGAACCCGTTCAATGCGGTGGAGATTCCGCTGTTCATCGCCGACTACGTCCTCATGAGTTACGGCACCGGCGCCATCATGGCTGTGCCCGGGGAGGACCAACGAGACTGGGACTTTGCAAAGGCGCACGGCCTCGACATCATCGAGACTGTGAGCCGCCCGTCTGGCTGGACTGGTGAAGCGTATACCGGCGACGGCATCAAGATCAATTCCGGTTTCCTCGACGGACTCACGGTGGCCGAGGCTAAGCGGCGGGCGACCGATTGGCTGGTCGAGCGCGGCCTAGGAGAAGCAAAGATCAACTATCGCCTGCGTGATTGGGGCATCAGCCGTCAGCGCTACTGGGGTGCGCCGATCCCTGTTATCTACTGCGACGCATGCGGCATGGTTCCCGAGAAGGAAGAGAACCTCCCGGTAGTTTTGCCTCGCGACGTCCAAATCAGCGGCAAGGGGGGATCGCCGCTGGCGAGCCACCCGACCTTTGTCAGCGTCGCCTGCCCGCGCTGCGGCGGACGAGCGCGGCGCGAAACTGACACCATGGACACCTTCGTCGAGTCGTCATGGTACTTCCTCCGCTATTGCTCGCCTTCCTACAACGGAGGCATGGTTGAGCGGAACGCGGCGGACTACTGGATGCCAGTTGATCAGTACATCGGCGGCATCGAGCATGCCGTCCTTCACCTCCTCTACGCGCGGTTCTATACCAAGGTGCTGCGCGACCTCGGGCTCGTGAAGGTGGACGAGCCTTTCAAGGCGCTCTTGTCCCAGGGCATGGTCGTCAAGGATGGCGCAAAGATGTCGAAGTCGAAGGGCAATGTCGTCTCCGACGACGTCATCCGCGAGAGATACGGCGCCGACACCGGCCGATTGTTCGAGCTTTTCGCGGGTCCCCCGGAGAAAGATCTAGAATGGAGCGACCAGGGAGTCGAAGGAGCTTACCGTTTTCTTACTCGTGTGTGGCGCTTCGTCTCTCAACATCGAGAGGCTTTGGCGGCTCCGCCGTCCGGTTGGTCTGAAAAGCAACTCTCGCATGAGCTTCGGAACCTTAGAAGGCTCACTCACCGGACGATTAAGCGGGTCACGGAAGATATCGAGCTTAGGTTCCACTTTAACACCGCAATCGCCGCGATCATGGAGCTGTTTAACGCCATGGTTGCGGGCGCAAAAGAAGAAGCGGCATCGTCTCAAGAAGTTTCCGTGATAAAGGAGGCGCTAGAGAGCATTATTATCTTGCTCTTCCCCTTTGTGCCGCATATCGCTAGCGAGCTTTGGGAGAGTCTCGGTCAAGAAACGCCCTTGGAAGAGATTCCATGGCCTACTTATTCCGAAGAGGCTTTGGAGGAGGAAAATTTGTTGATCGTCGTGCAGGTTGACGGAAGGGTTAGGGGTAGGATTACTGTGCCTGCGGATGCAAGCAGTCAGTTCATCGAGGAAGAGGCGCTGGCCGATCCTAAAGTTAAAGGATTTCTTGCGGGCAAAGAAATCCAGAAAGTGATTCAAGTTCCGCGGCGTCTTGTTAATATAGTATTGGAGGGATGAATGTGAAGGCAGAAGGCAAATGGCAAAAGGCAAAACGCAAAATCCAAAAGCAAAAATCCAAAATCCAAAATGGGGCGGTCGTGGGTTTTCTGCTCTTATTGGTGGGTGGCTGTGGCTATCAATTTTCAGGCAAAGGGGCAGCATTCCCTGAAGACGTCCGGACAGTTTTTGTCGAGCCTTTTATTAATAGAACTCGGGAAGTCGGGATCGAGTTGGAGATTACTTCCGCTTTGAGAAGTGAGCTTTACCGGCGGGATCAGCTCCAAGTTGTGGACCGGCCTGAGGCCGCCGATGCGGTTTTGAGCGGCGTTGTTCGCTCTGTAGGCGCTCGAGTGGTAGCGGTGAACCGTAAGGATGAGGTTCTTCAATACGAGCTGGCACTGGTTGTCGATGTGAGCTTCCGACGGCGTAATCCCGATGAGATCTTGTGGCGCACTCAAGGATCCACGTTCACGGAATTATTCAGCGGCTCGCGAGGGGCTGTCGTGACTAGCTCGTCTGATTTTAAGTCAAGACATCTCAACGCTTCGGATGTGCGTCAGTTTACCGACATCCAGTTGACCGAGTCACTAAATCAAGAGGCCAAAGAGCGGCTCGTGGAGAGATTCGTCCGCGAATTGCATCAAAGGCTTATGGACATGTTTTGAACTGGGAGATACTAAGTCGTCAATCTCGTGACCGAACTTGAAATGCGGGACAGCCAGCGCGAAGCCGTATTTGACTTGAGGATCCCTTTGTTCACGGCTTTTCCCAACTCTTTGTTAAACTGCCTAACTTGAGTCGAAGCGCTATCTCGGTCCTTGACTTCTACGGAGTGCTTTATTTTCTTCATTAGAGTTCTTATTCTGGATTTGACCTGCTGATTCCTTATTCTTCTTCTCAAACTCTGACGATGTCTCTTGATCACTGATGGATGAACAGCCAAGGAATACCTCCTAGTAGCAAGTCATTGTTGTTTACCACCCGCCCAAGCCCGAGTCAATGCAAAGGTTGCGTTTGAATCCTAGATCAGCCGCCTGATAACACAGCCTACAGCAGAATCTTCTTGAAAAGTACATTTGCTGTAAGTTTATGATCTTACGCCATTTCTGTTGGCTATAATTTGAGCAATCCGTTGGCCTCAGCCATCTTTCGGCTTCCGAGGCGGCTCGCCTCTGACTTATCAACAACTTATAAACAGCGCCGGTGAATTTGTGTTTGTCTCTCAGCAAAAATTTTTCTATGAAGATGAAAAGGTGTTCCTGCTTTAAAGTTCATTCAGCTAACGCCGCGGTGAATAGTTGCTTAGAAATTCGGCCGCTCTTCTGCTACAATACGCCAACTGAAAAACATCACCAAATGAGAAATAAGCCTTTCTTCAGAATTATCGTGGGAATCGTCAGCCTCTCTTTATTCGCATGTCTTACTGCGATCGGAGTCTTGATTTACTACGGCCACGGTCTTCCCAACCGCCTCGATCTTATGTCGACCTATCGGCCGTCGATTGTCAGTACGGTCTATGACGCGCATGGCACACCTATCGGTGAGTTTTACCATCAGAGAAGGATCGTCGTTCCCCTAGAGCAGATTCCTGTTCACATCATTCAGGCATTTCTTGCCGCTGAGGATGCGCGCTTTTTTAAACACCGAGGCGTTGATATCTTGGCGGTCTTCAGAGCTTTCATCTCTAATCTGAGAAAAGGTGAGATTCGTGAAGGGGCAAGCACTCTCACGCAGCAGTTGGTGCGCGGCTTTTTCCTTACTCAGGAAAGAACCCTGGAACGAAAGATTCGCGAGGCCATATTGGCTTATAGAGTCGAAAAGAATCACACTAAGGAAGAGATCCTGTATCTTTATCTGAATCAGGTCTACTTTGGCCACGGCAATTATGGGATAGAAGCCGCAAGCCGGGACTACTTCGGCAAAGGGGTCGAGAGCATCAATTTGGCCGAGGCGGCCTTGCTAGCTGGCCTGCCCCGCTCTCCGAGCCGCAATTCTCCGTACAGAGATTTTTTCTCCGCGATCGAGAGGCAGCGTTACGTGCTTCGCAGAATGCATAAGGAAAGATTCATTACCGAGGCGACCCACGACGAGGCCTTGATAACCCCGATTCGCTTGACGCCGGCTCCGCTCTTAAATTCACAGATCGCCCCTCACTTTCTTGAACACGTAAGACAGGTTATAGGGGAGCGTTACGGCTTCAACCCGTTGCTCCAGGGCGGCTTGCGCATTTATACGTCACTGGATTTATCACTCCAGATGGCAGCCCAACAAGCAGCCCGAGAAGGATTAGACGAAATCCGACTCAGGCTCAAAAGAAAGACGAATGCTGCAAGTCAAGGAGAGGTCGAAGGGGCTCTGCTCGCGCTGGATCCCCACACCGGGATGGTTCGGGCGCTAGTCGGGGGGTATGATTTTTCCGTCAGTCAATACAATCGCGCGCTTCAAGCGAAGCGCCAGTCGGGGAGTGCCTTCAAACCAATCATTTATTCCGCCGCTTTAGAAGGAGGCCTGTCCCAGCTGACGATTATCCCGGACGGTCCGGTAAGCTTCAAGATGGCTGCAGGCAAATACTGGCGTCCGCAGAATTATCAAGACCGCTTTTTCGGCCCGGTCACTCTCCGGAGCGCTCTGGCGCATTCCTTAAATAGCGTGTCTGTCAGATTGGTGGAGCGGATGGGCCCGGAAAAAGTCATTCGGCAGGCACGAAAGCTCGGGATCGAATCGCCCCTGGATAAAAATCTTTCGCTCGCTTTGGGGACTTCTTCGGTCTCGCTTCTTGAGATGGTTCGGGCCTACGCCGTATTCGCCAACGGAGGCAAACGGGTGGAGCCGTTGTTTATTACCAAAGTGACCGATCGGGACGGACGTATATTGGAAGAAAATGTGCCTGAGCCCAAACAGGTCCTTTCCCCGGAAGTTTCCTACGTGCTTACCGATATGTTGAAGAATGTTATCCAGAGTGGAACGGGAAGAACTGCGGCGACGTTCGGTGGTCCTATTGCTGGAAAGACCGGTACGACAAGTGAATTCCGCGACGGTTGGTTCATCGGCTACACCCCTAACCTCATCGCTGGCGTTTGGGTGGGATACGATAATTTCCAGCCGCTAGGGGACAGGGAGACCGGGGGTAGAACCGCGCTTCCTATATGGCTCTCTTTTATGAAGGCTGGCGGTCAAGATAAAAAGACGGATGATTTTCCTGTGCCCCAGGGAGTTGGCTGGCTGGACGTCAATCTCAAGGGCGACGGTTACCCTTTGCCGGTCTTCGAAAGCGTGCCTGTCGCGAGAATTCCCTTCGCGATTGGCTCTAAACCCCTTATTCAACCGCTGCCCAGCAAAGAAGTGAAAGAATCCCCCTTGCCCACCAGTGTGGGTGGCGAGAGGGAAGAATCAGAGCGTCCGCCAGACCTGGCCCAGCCGGGCTAACCAGAACCCACTCCGTACCGACCCCCCCCTTGCAAGGCCTTTAGACTTGTGCAATAAAAATTTGAGTAGCAGTCTTTTTCTGAGATTGCGAAAGGAGGTAATCAGGATGGGAAAGAAAATTTTTCTGTGGTCGGGAGTGACCCTGTTTGTTTTGACTCTAGCTGTTGCCGGTTGCGGTAAAAAGGAGGAACCAGCTCCGCCTCCTCCAGCTCCGGCACCTTCGGCACCACCACCGGAAGCTCCGCCAGGTGGCGCACCGGGCGGGCCGGGAGCCATGGCTCCAGCGCCTGGGGGTACTGAGCAAGCTCCAGGAGCGCCAGGCGCTCCGGGAGAAACCAAGCCGGAGGAGAAAAAAGATGAGGGCATGAAAAAGAAGTAAGGGCTCAAAGACGCCTTATTTCAACTTTCAGTCCAAAAAAGGGGAAGGGTTGTTATCCTTCCCCTTTTTTTGCAATTTTATCGGCGGAATCCATACGTGGCCAAAGAAAGCTACATGACTTTCACGGAGCATCTTGAGGAGCTCCGGTGGTGTCTGATCAAATCCTCGGCAGCTGTCATCGTCGCCTTTAGCTTTTGTTTCTATTTTTCGGATCGCATTGTTACCTTTATGATCGCTCCATTAAAGCGCATCCTGGAACCGGGACAAACACTGATTGGAACAGGGGTCGCCGAGGCTTTCTTCTTCGAAATGAAGGTGGCGTTCCTAGGCGGAATCTTTGTGGCTAGCCCGGTCATTTTCCACCAGATTTGGCGTTTCATCGTGCCTGGTCTGGAGGCGAAAGAAAAGAGACTCGTCCTCCCATTCGTTCTTTGCACCTCGCTTTTTTTCATCGGGGGCGCTTACTTTTGCTATCGAGGGGTCCTTCCGATTGCTTTTGCCTATTTTGTCGATCAGTACCGCGCGCTGGGAGTCTCCCCGGAAATACGGATCGGCGAATATTTCACTTTTTTCACACGGATGGTTTTGTCTTTTGGCGTTACGTTTGAGCTTCCCCTTTTTACTTTTTTCCTGGTTCGCCTGGGAATATGGGATTACCGCATGATGTGGCGGGGATTTCGGTATGCCATCATCTTTATTTTGATCGTCGCGGCTATTCTCACGCCCGGGCCGGATGTCGCTTCTCAGGTTCTTCTCGCCGTTCCGTTGACTTTGCTTTACATTTTGAGTATCGGCGTGGCTTACGTTTGGCGTAAAAGTGAATGAGAACATACCTATCTTAAAGAGAAAGGAATGAACGGTACCGATGATCTTATTTGTGATTGTTATTAGCCTTTGTTCCTTATTTTTTGCCATCTATTTGGCCCGATACGTTTTGCAGCATGACAGTGGGACTCAGGCGATGCAGGATATTTCAAATGCCATAAAAGAAGGAGCCGAGGCCTTTTTGGCGCGGCAGAACAAGACTATCCTTGTTCTCGCCGGTCTGCTCGCCGTCCTGATCTTCGTTCTTTACGGGTTCGTGCGCTCTCCCAATCCCGCGGACCCCGTTCCTCCTTTGCCCCTAGCCTTCTGGACCACGCTGTCATTTCTCTTCGGCGCTGCATGCTCTGTCGTTGCGGGCTATATCGGCATGTGGGTGTCGATCCGCGCGAATATACGAACAGCGGCTGCTGTGCGCTCCAGCCTCAATCAAGCTCTGCGCATCGCTTTAAGAGGAGGAGCGGTTTCAGGCCTATTCGTTGTCGCCATGAGCCTCTTAGGCGTAGGAGGGCTATACGCGCTGCTGGAATTCATGGGACACGATCCCCAGAAAATCCCGTTCACGATCGTCGGCTATGGTTTCGGGGCCTCCTTCGTAGCGCTCTTTGCACAGCTCGGTGGAGGAATCTATACAAAGGCCGCGGACGTTGGAGCCGACTTGGTGGGAAAGGTAGAGGCGGGGATACCGGAGGATGATCCGCGTAACCCCGCAGTCATCGCCGACTTGGTCGGAGACAACGTGGGGGATTGTGCTGGCCGCGGCGCCGATCTTTTCGAGTCCACTGCGGCAGAAAATATCGGCGCAATGATTCTCGGTGTCGGCCTGTTCCCTTATTTTGGACTTAAGGGTGTTCTCTTCCCCTTGGTGGCGCGCGCCTTCGGATTGATCGCTTCGATTATCGGGATCATGATCGTCAAGACCGATGAGAAGGGCGATCCCATGGATGCTCTCAACCGGGGCTACTATGTTACCACTCTCCTAGCGATTATTGGATTTTTTATCGCTACCCGCTGGCTCCTAACCGTTGATTCTACCGTCCACACCGAGGCTACCTCAGCCTGGTTCTACTTTTTCCTCTGCGGAGTTATCGGCATCGCGACCAGTCAGGCATTTGTCTACATCACTCAGTACTATACCGAGTATAAGTATCGTCCTGTGAAATCCATTGCAGAGGCTTCCCAAACCGGACCGGCAACCAACATCATCACCGGAATCGCTGTTGGACTCGAGTGCACGGCGATCCCTGTCATCGTTATCTCCATGGCGATTATTGGCTCCTTCTACTTAGGCAACGCGAGCGGAGTGCCGCATGCCGGTCTCTTCGGCACAGCGGTTGCGACTATGGGCATGTTGGGAACGGCAGCTTACATCTTGGCGATGGATACCTTCGGCCCCATCACCGACAACGCGGGTGGAATCGTGGAGATGAGCCAGCAACCTGAGGAGGTGCGGAGGAAGACGGATCGCCTCGATGCAGTTGGAAATACGACCAAGGCGCTCACCAAGGGATATGCCATTGGCTCGGCGGCCCTGGCTGCCTTTCTTCTCTTTTCGGCCTATCTCGACGAAGTGGCCCATTACGGAAGCAAATTGGAAGCGGTCAATATCGCAAAGCCCGAAATCTTTGTCGGCGGACTCTTGGGAGCGATGCTGGTTTTTCTCTTCTCCGCGCTTGCGATCCGCGCAGTCGGCAAGGCTGCTTACTACGTGATCAACGAAGTCCGAAGACAGTTCAAAGAAAACCCCGGCATTCTCCAAGGAACATCGAAGCCCGATTATGGAAAATGCGTGGATATCGTTACCGTGGGAGCCCTGAAAGAGATGGTGCTTCCGGGTCTTCTCGCTGTTGGAATGCCTATCGCTGTTGGTCTTGTCTTTCGCTTCCTCGGCGTCGGAGCGGAGGCGGTGGCGGCCCTCTTGATGATCGGCACCATCGCCGGGATCCTGGTTGCGACGTTTCTCAATAACAGCGGCGGCGCCTGGGACAACGCGAAGAAATACATCGAGAGCGGACAATACGGCGGCAAAGGCTCCGATCCCCACAAGGCCGCAGTGGTCGGAGACACCGTGGGCGATCCTTTCAAGGACACGGCTGGACCGAGCCTCCACGTGCTGATAAAGCTTTTGAGCACGATCACGCTGGTCTTGGCGCCGCTCTTCGTCTAAACAGGCTGTTGAAAAAGACCCATCTGCGTCGTTGCGCTCGACCGCCTCGCTCCAACGTACTGACAAAAGTACGCCTCCGCTCGTCGGTCCCTCGCGCGCCTTGCAGCTGGGATCTTTTTGACCGGCCTGGAACTTTTCAACACTGTTTTCAAAATTTCCTCTAATCAGTTCAGAGAACCCGAGTTGGGCAGTTTGCCTGAACCCGGGCCTTCTCATGTCCTGTTGACAACTGAAATTAATTTCAGTATATGCCTTTGTTGTGGCTACCGCGCTCACTCACCGGCAGAAGCAGATCTATGATTTTCTGGTCAAGACTATCCGCGAGAAGGGCTATGCTCCCTCGATTCCGGAGATCGGAAGCAA
>DASYRN010000108.1:0-3988 GCA_036004365.1 Binatia bacterium | reverse complement strand
TCCCACAATCCGGCTCTCGATGATCACTCCTTCGTCCAAGATGATATTGACGTAACAAATCGGCACCTCTTCTTTGAATGCTGGATTGCGCGGAACGAAAACCCAACTGAAGCTGTGCACCTTTCCCTGTCCCTTTGCCTGAACCCACTCGAGCTCGCGACTGAAGCACTCTGTGCAGACGACGCGCGGAAAGAACTGAAGCTTGCCGCACGTACGGCACTTCTGGATCAAAAGCTTTCCTTCAGCGGCGCCCTTCCAAAAAGACTGGTCGATCTTGTTGATCTTCGGGAGACTCTTCTCCGCCATCACGCCCTCCTCTCCATAATCAGTCCGGCCGTCGTGCCGAGATTGCGACCGTAGTTGAGCCAGCCGATACCGGTCACCAGGGCCCGTTCCGCTTTCTTGACCTGTCTCGGTCCGGCCTCGCCTCTCAATTGGCGCAGCGCTTCAACGATATGCAGAAATCCCCCCGCCAACCCAGCCTGTCCGACCGAAAGCTGGCCACCGCCGGTGTTGACCGGAAAATCTCCTTTATGGGTCAGGTCGTGGGCCTCGACGGACTTTCCTCCCTCACCCTTGTTGCAATAGCCGAGATCCTCGATCTGAATCATGACCGCGATGGGATAATCATCGTAGATCTCAAACAAGTCGATCTGGTCGCGACGAACTTCGCTGAAGAGGCGTTCGCCCACGATTTTGATCCCAAAAGTGGTCTTATCGGGCAACATATTGCCGACGTCGTACTGAACTTTCTCTGCGTCCGTCACCAAGTAAACCAGTTTGTCGGTGATCTGTTTCGCTTTCTCTTCTGAGGTGAGCACGACGCATTCCGCGCCGGAGCATGGCATGACGCAGTCAAACAGACGGATGGGATCGGAGATCATGCGCGACTTAAGATAGTCTTCCATGCTCATCGGATCGCGCAGCAGCGCTTGCGGATTTTCCCGCGCGTTGGCGCGCTGGGCGACGGCAATTTTACCGATCTGTTCCAGGGTCGTGCCGAATTGTTCCATGTGCAGTCTCTGAATCAGCGCCATGAGCGTGTTCGGCCCGCCGTAGCCGTAGACATCGACATAGTTCGCGCGCTGATACTCCAGCGGCCTCTGATGGGCCACGCTCTTATCAAACGAGTTGCCACCGATGAGAACGGCAACATCAAGGTGGCCGGCTTCGATGGCGTCGGCTGCACGCCGAACGCTGCACACGCCACCTGCGCCGCCGTAATCTCCGTTGAGAACCCAATCCAACTCCAGGCCAAGTTGCTCGGCCACATGGGGCGAGTAGTCGGGACTCGCCTGAGTGGTCACGGAGAAGCCCCGGATGTCGCTCTTCTTAAGACCCGTCTGATCGAGCGCATTACCGATCGCCTGCGCGTAATGCCAGAGCAGCGGCTCCTCGGATTTACGCGAGTACTCGGTCGAACCGTAGCCAACAAAACAGACTTTCTTGCGCCGCAATTCTCTCTCCTTTCCCTCTCAGGACTGAGGACTGAGTGCTGAGGTATGAGTTCCGTCTCCCCAGCTCAGTCCTCATTACTCAGTCCTTAAGTATTATTCGTGCTCGTGTCGTGTTCGTGATCGGCGATCCTCTATCTTCCATCCTCAATGCACTGGTCGTGGCCCCCTCTTACCACGGGCTTGTGGAGCGTGAAAAGAGCTATTCTGTAAACCAACAGAGCATCGACGCGTCAAAGAGCTAAGATGAAAGTGATCTCCAGGAAGGAACCTCTCTATAAGGAAGCGCACGGCGAGATGCCACTTTCCTACAAGCTGATCCCTTTAGTCGTGGCGCTTATCTTTGGACTTGCACTGGTATGGGGAGAGGTCTGGCTTTGGAAAACGGGCTCCGATCAGAAACCTCATGAGTCGAAACAAGAAACTCTTTTAAAACCTTAATTCTTCGCTCCTCGTCGCGAGGGAAAAAAATCGTAAATGCAAAAGGCCCGCGGTCTGACGAGCCGGGCCTTTCATTTGAGGCGCGCTAGGTGCGCCGGAGCGCTTTCGGTGCCTTATCTCACTCCCAAGAACTCGCTGTAAAGTCTGAAGTACTTGCTCGCGTCCCCTACAGGCTGAATGACGTGCAGGTCACTCTTCAAGAGAGTGTCAATCTCCTCGGATTGGCTCTTAACTCCGCGGCGCAAGGGAATCTTTCCAGCTCGACTCAGCGCCTGCTGCCCCTCCGGCGAAAGATAAAAATCTATAAGTAACTTTGCGGCTGCAGGGTGAAAGGGATTCTGAACGATCGAAACCGCCGAAGTCGTCGCAAGAGTCTGAGCGCTGGGAAGCCAATCCACGGGCGCGCCCTTGCGCTTCATCGCGTCGATCTTGGATACCTGCATGAAAATGGTTAACGGAAACTCTCCGGCGACTAAAAGATTGGTGAGGTGAGTGAAGCCTTCGACCGGCCTCAGATTTTGCTGCCCGAGCCTTTTCATGTACGCAATTCCCTGTTCCTCACCTCTTAGGCTGACCATGCCGATCAAGCCGTACGGCGTGCCGCTGTTGATCGCCATCTGCCCCTTGAACCCCGGACTCAAATAGTCGTCGTAGCTCTTGGGCGCTTTGCCTCGGTTGTATTCGCGCGTGTTGAAACCGGTAATCAACGGATCGGTGGTAATCGCCGCCCAGTAACCTTCCGGATCGGCAAAACCCTTGAGCAAAAATTTGGCTTCGGGCGAATCGTATTTTGCCACGATCCCTTGTGTCTTGTAGTAAACCGTCGTCTCCAGACTGTTTCCCAACACGTCCGCCTGAATCTTCCCCGCGCGATGCTCCTGCATGACCCGCGCGACCTGTCTCGACGATGACAAGTAGACATGTCGGATAGTCAAGAAGGGATATTTCTCCTTCGCGGCCTGATTAAAAACGGCAAAGTCGCCGACCGTCATGGTCGTGTAGAGGATCACCTCGCCCTCTTTCTTCGCCTGCTCGATCAAGTTCTGCGTCTGCCCATGGGCGGGCTCGAGACCGGCTGCGAATTCCAACGCAAAAAGAGAAGCGCACATCACAGCGTGGAAGAAAATGGCGGAAACTTTCTTTTCCATATCTCCCTCCTTGGCCTGATCAACACTCTCAGCTGTTTCAGCTATCGATGGACTGTTGAAAAAACGCTGTTCTCAGGCCGGTCAAAAAGGTCCCAGGTGCAAGGCGCGCGTATCCACTTTCATCCTTCATCCTTTCGCCTTCATCCTTTCTGTTAAGCTCCGAAGGCGAGACTCTTGACCACCACGGGAACGAAGCCCTCCCCCGCAACGACTTCACCGACGTCAATGAAATCCAGCTCGGAAAGTAAAATCTCATCAACGCACGGAATGGCGAGATCGGAGGCGAGCATTTCGCCCACGATTCGGCCGACGTTTTGCCCGAACACGAGCAAGCTGGGACGATCTGTTCTAGGCAGTGAAAGCAAACCGGCACGAATTCCTTGCGCCAGCTCTTGCGCGACTCCGTAGCCCAAGAAAGGCGGAGAAGAAAAGAACAGAGCAAACGGGGTGCCTTTAACTTCAGGGTCGAGCCCCGCCAGAGTTTTCCTTATCACCTTCTCGGCACGGTCAGCTACGGGCGGCTCCCAGTCCACTTTCATGACGAAAACTCTGAGGTTGCGAAGCGGGAGTCGGGTCGCATGCGGTATGAAGATCGTCTCTCCGCTAAGCTGAGTCGAATATTGCGAGGCACCGATCACGGTCGCGCGAATTCCCTCGCTGGAATCCATGATCCGGTATCCCCGCCTTTCCGCCTGGCGCCTGACTTCCCTGCCAAGATGCGGGCCTAGATCCCCAAAGGCCGCCGCTTCGCGGCCGTAGATATACTCCGAGACTCCGCCGGAAAAGATCACCTCGTCCAGCGAGGAAATATTTTCTATCGGCCCGGTGACGAAGAGCCCCTCAAACGGCGGCCGCTCGCCGTCCAACAAATCAAAGAGCACCTGCGCCATGCGAGAGGCTAAGCTGGTGAAAACTCCCGAGTCAACTTTGTCACCTACTTGGAGA
>DASYRN010000107.1:0-11318 GCA_036004365.1 Binatia bacterium | reverse complement strand
CAACTGATTGAAGATCCACCGCTCGAACCGCTGGCCGCCATTGACGTCCCGGTAAGGTCTGCAGGGCGCCTGTCCATGGTCGGAAAGAATATAGAGATCATACCGGTGCTCGGGCACGCGTCGCGTCACGCGCCAGAGCTGTCGGATCACCCGATCCACGCGACGCAAGGTCACAAGCGCCGGACGGCTGCGTGGACCGAAGGAGTGTGCAGTCTCATCGTAGTCGAGGTAGTTCACATAGACCGCGGGCGTCCCCGCGTAGAGATCTCGTGACACGGCCATGGTGAAGAAGCCGCGCACCCATATGGAGATGCCGATCTTGATCGTCAGCCAGCGCCGGTTCTGCGGCCCGCTGCGACGCGCGACGAAGCGCGGCACGACTTTCACCAACTCGCTGATGGTCCGCAGAAGGCACTTCAGGCATACCCAGCCGAGCACGACGAAGGGCGACAGGGCGGCGAGCAGGCCGCGGCCGCTGGGCTGTGTAAGGCTCGAGAAGGTAAAGAGGTTGTTGTCAGCGCCTCCGGTAAAAACACAGCCGTACGCGCTACCACCCTGAAGGATGCCCCGACGGCCCGCCGCTTGCTTCGCCTCTACCCACGCCGCGTGCCCCGCCCTCGGGAAATGGATGTCGGTTTGCCGCTCCCGGTCGTAGTAGTGAAAGCCCGGGATGTCGGGGCGCACGCCGTACATCGCGGCCATCTGGAAGGCCGGCGTCGAGGTCGGCACGCCAACAGCCATCGGCTCCAGACGGTAGCCGTGACGCCTCAACAATCGCCTGAGAAAGGGCATGCGTCCCGACGCCAGTGCCTGCTCGAGGACCGCGCGCGACAGACCGTCGATCTGCACGATCAAGAACCTCCGGTGCGTGTGCTCGGGGGCCCCGCCACACCGAAGACGGCGGACGAAACGATCAATCGTGCGCTGCAGGTTGAGGACCAGGTCGTCCAGGGGCATGCTCGTCTTTCCTTAGACTACTATTCACTATCCTCCATTTCCGTCAAATGCTACACCCGACTCGCCTTCAAGTTTTAGGCTCCTCCCCGAGGCTAGTCTGTTGGACGAACTCCGTCAATGTTTCTGCACAAGTTCTTCGAAGCGCAGGACGAAGAGCTGGAGGAACTCATCGACGCGGTTGCGGAACGGGCTCGTTCTCTTGGCGGCTGGGCCTTTGGGCAATGTTGGGTTTCTGATATAAGCGTTGGTACCGGTAACGGTGTCGATGAACTGTACAACCATCGGAAAACCCTTTGCGGTTCTGCAATTCGCGGCCTGTGCGAAAACCAGATCACTTTCGGCTGGTTCCATCGCCTGCCAAAATCACCGCCATGTCGGCTTTGGACAAAGAAGCTTCGGCAACTCTCAGGCGAACCTATTCCCATCCCGGCCTATCTGTGCGGTTCGATCCCTAGCGAGGGCGTCGCCTCGCGCCAGCGCTGAATCGGAAGTTTAGAACGAGATCGTGATCCGGTTTTCCACCGAGCTGACCCCCGGCGCCGACCACGCCGCCCGCTCCGCCTCTTCCCTCTCCGTCCAGGAGCGTACCGTCCCCTTTAGGATGACCTTGCTCCCCTGCACCTCCACCGTGATCCGTTGGGCGTCAGTCTCCGCGCTGCGCACCAGCGCCTGCTCGATCTTCTGCTTGAGTTCCGACGCCGTCACGCGAGGCTTGACAACGATCAAGTTGGTCACTCCCTTGACCCCCGACAGGCGGCGCACGACCCGCTCTGCGTCCTGCTTCTGAAACTGCCACTCGACCTCGCCCCTGAGCGTAACCCATCCCTTGGAGACCGTGACGTCGAGCTTGTCGACGGAGACAAAGGCATCCCACTCCAGCGCACGAACCGCCGCCGCGGCGATGTCGGCGTCGGTGCGCTCTGAGGAGCTCGGCAGGCGGACCTCGATCTCGTTGGCCACGGCCTTCACGCCGCGCACGCGGTGGGCGGCCTCCTCGGCGGCCCATTTCTTGGTGTAGGAATCGACCCAGCCCGTGAGCGTGACGACGCCGTCTTTGACGGCCACGCCAATCTCGTTGGGCTGGACGCGAGCATCCCACTTCAGTTCAGCCAGCACATCCTTCTGGATTTGCTCATCGCCGTGAGTTTCAGTTCGACTTGCGGTTGCAGTTGCCATGCTTAGGGACAGTCTTGTCTTCTTAAAGTTAGCAACAGCTATGCCAGCCGGAAGGAACAGAGAGACTAGGATTTGTGTCGGAGATTTTTTCGCGTGACTGGAGGTAGGTTCGATATACGCGGTAGTTACATATAACCGGTTACCGCTTCTATCCCAGAAAGATCAAGAATTCAAAATCAAACAAATCCGACTAATTTACTCGCGAGAATCCGCAAATTTACGATAGATCGCAATCGCTCAGCGCGCTTTGTCTTTGTTTTTCCATCGCTTCCGATTGGCCCCTGGCTTGCTCTCCTAACTTTGAGCCTAAAGCCCCTAAAAACGAATAAAAATAAACAAACAATAGATAGGAAAGGAGAAGATTATGGCTAAGGAACTTACGCAAGCACCAAAAGGAAAAGGAGGCCTCATCCCGTGGCGACCGTTCGCCGAAATGTCAAGGTTGGAGCGCATGTTCGGGGACTTCTTTGGAGGAAGAACCCCTTCCTTATCTGAAAGATTATGGCCGGAGGGGATTCAAGAGCCAGCCGTGGACCTCTTCGAGGAGAAGGATGAGCTTGTGGTAAAGGCGGAGCTGCCGGGGATGACGAAGGACGATATTCAGATCCATCTCACGGACAAATACTTGATCATCAAGGGAGAAAAGAAGCAGGAGGAAGAAGAGAAGGAAAAGGATTACTACAGGTCGGAGCGAGTCTATGGTGCTTTTACGCGCACTCTAGCTCTGCCCGTGGAGATCAATCTGGAGAAGGCGCGTGCCGCATTTAAGAATGGTGTGTTGGAGGTTCGTCTGCCAAAAAGCGAAGAGGCTAAGAAAAAGGAGATCCAGATAAAGGTTGAATGACGTCCAAAGAGTTCAGTCACGGAAGGTGAGGGTATGACGCAGTGGCTGCCAGTGTGACCATCAGGTGTTAGCGCCATGCTGCGCAAGAACTACTACCTGACACTGGGAGTCTCACGCAACGAAAGCGCAGAAGGCATCCGACAAGCTTTCCGTGCGATCGTGAAGCGTTATCACCCTGACCGGGTCGGACGCATGGGCCTGAGCTTTTTTCAGGAGATCGTGAAGGCCTACCGCGTCCTCGGAGACCCTCAACGCCGCAGGCAATACGATGAAGGGTTATCCCATGGCGAGGCCAGCGCGGCATGGCTGACGCCTGTCATTGTTCACTCCGGAACGGAGCCCGGTTCCCTTGTGCCTGAGGTTGGCGTGCCTTTGCAGGTAGACATTATCCGTCCATCTTTTGAATCCGCTTTTGCCCGGGTGGCCAGGCATTTGAATGGAGTTGGCAGCCTCTGGGAAGAGCGCTCGGAAGGCGTTGACGCGCAGGTCATTCTGCCACCGCATGTGGCCGCCCGAGGCGGAATCGTTTTTGTGACCGTTCCGAGCTGTTCTCCCTGCCAGAAGTGCGGTGGGTCGGGAGAGGATGGGCTCTTTCCGTGTTCGTTCTGTCAAGGCGAAGGACTCAGTGAGGAGGACGAGACAGTGTGCATCCAAATTCCGCCCATGGTCGGGGACGGTACGCTCATGGAGATTCCCCTGCGCGGGTTGGGTGTTCACAATTTCTATCTTCGCCTGCATATCCGCGTTGGCTTCGAAAAGGCGAGCGCCGAATCGTAGACGGGCGAAGCCTCGCGATGGGTCGATTGTGAAAAAACAAAGATTCTCTATCAAGGAATTTCGTAAACAGCACATAGGAACTTCGTAAACGATAGGAGGGGTTGTTATGGCAAAGGCAATAGGAATAGACCTCGGAACCACAAACTCTGTGGTCGCAGTCATGGAGGGCGGAAAGCCCACCGTCATTATAAACAGCGATGGCAGCCGCCTCACTCCCTCAGTCGTCGCCTTCACCAAAACGGGCGAGCGGCTGGTAGGCCAGATTGCCAAACGTCAGGCGGTGCTCAATCCAGAAAATACCACCTACTCGGCCAAACGGTTCATCGGACGCCGCTACTCCGAAGTCCAGTCGGAGATCAAAAACGTGCCCTACAAAGTTGTGGCAGGCCCGAACGACGCCGTGCGCTTCGAGATTATGGGCAAACAATACGCGCCCGAAGAGATTTCCGCGTTGGTGCTGCGCAAGCTCGCCGACGATGCGACAAAGTACTTGGGCGAGAAGGTCAGCGATGCGGTGGTAACCGTCCCGGCATATTTCAATGACGCTCAGAGGTCGGCCACGAAAGACGCCGGCAAGATCGCAGGTCTTAATGTGCTCCGCATCATCAACGAGCCGACGGCCGCAGCGCTTGCATACGGGCTCGACAAGAAGAAGAACGAGACGATCATGGTGTTTGATCTCGGCGGCGGCACCTTCGACGTTTCCATACTGGATGTCGGAGACGGAGTCTTTGAAGTTCGCTCGACCTCGGGCGACACGCACCTCGGCGGCGATGATTTCGATAAGCGGATCGTCGACTGGGTGGCGGAAGAGTTTCAGCGCAATCAGGGGATCGATTTACGAAAAGACCGCCAGGCGTTGCAGCGCCTGATCGAGGCGGCCGAGAAAGCCAAGATAGAACTTTCCACCGCAGTTGAAACGACCATCAGCTTGCCGTTCGTCACGGCCGACGCGTCGGGGCCCAAGCACCTCGAGATGAAGATCACGCGAGCCAAGTTCGAGCAGCTTACGGCGGATCTTGTAGAGCGATGTGTAGGACCTGTCAAGCAAGCTCTTTCGGACGCCAAAATCACCGAACGAGACATCGACGAGGTCATCCTCGTCGGCGGCGCGACGCGTATGCCTGCCGTCCAAGCGCTGGTGCGGCGACTCACCGGCGGCAAGGAACCCAATCAATCGGTCAACCCCGATGAAGTCGTTGCCATAGGCGCGGCGATCCAGGCGGGCGTGCTGGCGGGCGAAGTGAAAAACGTAGTGCTGCTCGACGTAACGCCGCTCTCGCTTGGCGTGGAGACGCTCGGCGGAGTCATGACGAAGCTCATCGAGCGCAACACGACCATACCCGTGCGCAAGTCTGAAATATTTTCCACCGCTGAGGACAACCAGTCCGCGGTCGAGATCCACGTGCTTCAGGGCGAGCGTGAGCTGGCACGCGACAACCGCACGCTCGGCCACTTTCGTCTTGAAGGCATACGACCCGGTCCGCGAGGCGCGCCGCAGATCGAAGTCACCTTCGACATCGACGCGAACGGCATCTTGACGGTCACTGCGAAAGACAAAGACAGCGGCAAAGAGCAGAAGATCACCATCAGCGGCTCGACGCAGCTGCCGAAGGAAGAGATCGACCGCATGGTGGCCGATGCACAGGCCCATTCTGAAGAAGACCGCCGGCGGCGCGAAGAGGTCGAAGCACGTAACGCTGCCGACTCGATGGCCTATCAGGTCGAGCGGCAAATACGCGACCTCGGCGAGCGCGTGCCGCCGAACGAGAAAGCGCGCGCCGAGCAGTTGATCGCCGAGATCCGCGAACTGGTGAAGAACAACTCGTCGGATGTTGCGCGGCTGCGCCAGCTCACCGGCGACCTGCAACAAGTCGCTTACGGACTGTCGTCCGCGGCCTATAGCCAGGAGACTTCGGGGGGCGGGCAAGCCGGTCGAACAAGCGGCGGTCAGCCGGGCGGCGGCGATGATGTGATTGATGCGGAATTCAAACAAACGTAAAGACTGGAGTGTTGGAGTACGGGAGTATTGCAGTATTGCGTTCTAGACGCAGTGCTCCATAACTCCATCACTCCATGACTCCAATGGGTTTCCAGAATGAAAGCAACGGAAAAAAACAACGAAGTCACGACCGGTGAGGGGCCCTCCGAAATCGAACGGCTCAAAGAAGAGTTGCGCCGCGAACATGAGATGTATCTGCGGGCGCTGGCCGATTTTGACAATTATCGCCGCCGGGTCGAGCGTGAGCGCTCGGCCGCGGCCCGCAGCGGCAAGCGCGAGGTCATACTCTCCTTGCTTGACGTATTGGACGGCTTCGACCGCGCGTTTCAACATATAAGCGATGCGCCTTCCTCTATGTCTGAGCGCGTGCAGGCGATTCACCGCAAGCTCCTGGGCCTGCTGGAAGCGCAAGGCGTAACTCCGCTGAAGAGCTTGGGCGAGACTTTTAATCCCGAGATGCATGACGCCGTCGGCTCGGTCCAGAGCGAGGAATATGAACCGGGCGCAGTAGCAGAGGAGGTGCAGCGCGGCTATCGCTGGGGGGATGATGTGCTCAGACCCGCGCGTGTTCGCGTCGCGCTATGAAGAGCGCGGGTCCGGATTATGGCGGTCAAGTTTAGAGACTACTATGAAGTCCTCGGCGTTTCTAAGACGGCGCCTGAGGACGAGATCAAAAAAGCGTACCGACTGCTGGCGCGCAAGTATCACCCTGACGTAAATCCTGGAGATAAAGCCGCCGAAGAGAAATTCAAAGAGATCAACGAAGCCTATGAAGTTCTGTCCGACCCTGAGAAACGCAAGCGCTATGACGAGCTTGGACCGAACTGGAAGGCCGGCCAAGACTTCAGGCCGCCGCCGGGCTGGCAGGATGTGCACGTCGACTTTGGCGATTTCGGCGACATATTTGGCGCAGGCCGAGGTCCGAGCGGATTTAGTGACTTCTTCGAGAGCCTTTTCGGCACTCGTCGCGGCGCTCGCGGGGGCGCGGGCTTTGCCATGCGGGGTCAGGACGTCGAGGCGGAGATCGCGCTCACCCTGGAAGAGGCGCATCGCGGCGTAACGCGCAGCATCAGCTTTCAAACAACTGAGCCGTGTCCGGATTGTAAAGGGAGCGGCTCCAAGGACGGAAAAACCTGTCCAACCTGTCGCGGTGCGGGCGCTGTTCGGCGGACGAAATCGTTCGATGTAACTATCCCGCCGGTCGTGCGCGACGGTTCTGTGATTCGATTAGCGGGACAGGGAGAATCAGGCACAAATGGAGCGCCTGCGGGCGATGTGTTCCTGCGTGTGCGGATTAAACCCCATCACCTGTTCCACCTTGTCGGCGAGAATGACGTTCAGATTGAGCTGCCGGTCGCGCCGTGGGAGGCTGCGCTCGGGGCGAAAGTAAATGTTCCGACGCTCGATGGACCTGTGGAGCTCAAGATTCCGGCAGGCGCGCAAGGAGGACAGAGGCTGAGATTGCGCGGACTGGGATTAAAGAAGAAGGATGGCGGCCGGGGAGATCAATACGTTAAGATCAAGATTGTGATTCCGCCCAAGCTGGCTCCGCAGGAGAGAAACCTCTTCGAGAAGCTCGCTGCGGAGTCGCGCTTCAATGCTCGCGATTTAATGGCGGGAGGGTGAGGATGACGCTGCGGCGATACGACATAGTGCTTTGCCGACGCGAGGGCCAGCAGTTGACGCTTGATGCGCTGGCGGCGCGCGCAGGTATGCATCCGGCGCTGGTCGAGCGATTTGTGGAGCTCGGATTGATACAGCCGGTCGAGTGGGAGGGCGCGAGGGCGCTTTTCGATCCTTCGGATATTCCGCGATTGCGCGTTATCGGACGGCTGCGCGAATCTTTGGGCATAAACGTAGCGGGCATTGCGGTCATCCTAGACTTGCTCGATAGATTTTGTGCTATGCAGCGCGAGAACGAAACGCTGCGTAGTCGGCTTTGAAGCAGTCTACACGAGTCATCAATGAAGGAGGGTTAGCATGGACATCAACCGGTTTACTCAAAAGGCTCAAGAAGCCATCAGCTCGGCCCAAAGCAAAGCTGCTCGTTACGGTCATCAGCAGGTGGACGTGGAGCATTTGCTTGCGGCGCTGCTCGAGCAGGAGGGTGGCCTGGCGACATCGATTTTGAGTAAGGCTGAAATCAATGCTGACGCCTTCAAACGACGTGTCGAGCAGGAGCTTGAGCGCATGCCAAAAGTGTCAGGGCCTGCGGGCGCGGCAGACCAGATTTATATTACGGGTCGCTTGAATCGCCTGCTCACGCAGGCCGAAGACGAGGCCAAAAAACTCAAGGATGAATACGTCTCGATAGAGCACCTGCTGCTGGCGATGACAGAGGACGGAGCCGCCGCGGGACGTCTCTTGAAGGAGTTTGGCGTCACGCGCGAGCGGCTGGCGGGCGCGTTGAAGCAGATACGCGGCAACCAGCGTGTGACATCGCAGAATCCGGAAGCGACTTATGAAGCCCTCGAACGTTATGGCCGGGACCTCACCAAGCTGGCCTCTCAAGGCAAGCTTGATCCGGTGATCGGCCGTGATGAAGAGATTCGCCGCGTCATTCAGGTGCTCTCCCGCCGTACCAAGAATAACCCTGTGCTGATCGGCGATCCGGGCGTGGGAAAGACCGCCATCGTCGAAGGGCTGGCTCAGCGCATCGTACGCGGCGATGTGCCCGAGAGCCTCAAGAACAAACGGCTCATTGTTTTGGACATGGGCGCGCTGATTGCCGGCGCGAAGTACCGCGGCGAGTTTGAAGAGCGGCTCAAAGCCGTGCTCAAAGAGGTCCAGCAGTCCGAGGGCAATATTATACTCTTCATCGACGAGCTGCATACGGTGGTGGGCGCGGGGGCCGCGGAAGGGGCCATGGATGCCTCCAACCTGCTCAAACCGATGTTGGCGCGGGGCGAGCTGCGCTGCATCGGCGCCACGACGCTCGATGAGTACCGCAAACATGTCGAGAAAGACAGAGCGCTGGAGCGCCGCTTCCAGCCCGTCTTTGTCGATCAACCGAGCGTCGAGGATACGATCTCGATCCTGCGCGGCCTGCGCGAGCGCTACGAAGTCCATCATGGTGTGCGCATCAAAGATGCCGCGCTGGTCACCGCCGCCGTGCTATCTCATCGGTACATAACCGACCGCTTCTTGCCTGACAAGGCGATCGATCTCGTCGACGAGGCGGCCGCGAAGCTGCGCACCGAGATCGAGTCGATGCCGACGAAGCTCGACGAAGTTTCGCGCCGAGTGATGCAGCTCGAAATCGAACGGGAGGCATTGCGAAAGGAGAGCGATACAGCCTCACGCAACCGCCTGACCAAATTGGAGAAGGAGCTAGCGGAGCTGAAAGCGGAGCAAGAGCGGCTGCGAGCCCGCTGGGAGGTTGAAAAGCAGGCGCTCGCTCGTTTGCGTACCCTCAAACAGGAGATCGAAAAAACCAAGGTCGCCATAGAGCAGGCGCAGCGCGAGTACGATCTCAATCGGGTGGCCGAGCTCAAATACGGCAAGCTGGCGCAGCTCGAACGAGATCTGGCTGCTGAAGAGAAGCGGCTCCATGAACAGGGGAGCATGCAATTGATCAAGGAAGAGGTCGACGAGGATGATATCGCCGCCGTTGTCGCGCGCTGGACGGGCATTCCAGTATCCAAACTACTCGAAGGAGAGAAGGACAAACTCCTCCGGCTGGCTGAGCATCTGCATAAGCGCGTCGTCGGCCAGGAGGAAGCGGTAGAAGCTGTTGCCGATGCGGTGGTACGTGCGCGCTCTGGACTCAAAGATCCCAACCGGCCTATCGGCTCGTTCATTTTTCTCGGGCCCACGGGGGTAGGGAAGACAGAGCTGGCACGCGCCCTGGCCGAGTTCTTGTTCGACAACGAAAGCAACATGGTGCGCCTCGACATGTCTGAATACCAGGAAAGGCATACCGTGGCCCGGCTGATCGGAGCCCCACCGGGATATGTGGGCTACGACGAAGGTGGCCAGCTCACGGAAGCGGTGCGACGGCGGCCTTATTCGGTGATCTTATTTGACGAGATCGAGAAGGCGCACCCCGATGTGTTCAACGTCCTACTTCAGATCCTCGATGACGGCCGGCTCACCGATGGGCATGGGCGCACAGTGGACTTCAAGAACACGGTGGTGATCATGACCTCCAACGTCGGCAGCCAGCTGATTTTGGCTTATCGGGGAGGCGACGATCCCGAGTCTTATGCCGAGATGAAGAAGGAGGTTCTCGACGCGCTCCGCCAGCACTTCCGGCCTGAGTTTCTAAACCGCGTCGACGAGATCGTGGTCTTCCACAGCCTGTCACGCGAGCATCTGAAGCAGATTGTGGAGATCCAGCTCGAGCACCTTCGGTCCCGTCTCGCCGAGCGCCATATCACGCTCGAGCTCACCGAGCGCGCGCGAGAACACTTGGCCGCCAGCGGGTACGATCCCAGCTACGGCGCCCGGCCTTTAAAGCGGGTGATCCAGAAGGAGCTCGAGACCCCTTTAGGCCGGCTTTTATTGAAAGGCGAAGTAGCCGATGGGCAGAAGGTGATCGTGGATTACGACAGCGCCCGCGGCGAGATGAAATTCACCGTCAAGACCGTCGACGGCGGAGAGAGGGAGGCGAGAACCGATTCGAGAGAGAGTGCCTCGGCAGCTTGAGCCATTTCGAGAAAGCGAGGTAAAGGCCATTTTTCCGATTCGCGACACGATTCCCTCTAAGAATACCCCTGTCGGGGCTAACAGCATGGTCTTTATCTTCGAGCTCATGCTGCCAGAGCCGGCCCTGCAGGCGTTCTTTTACTACTTTGGCGTCGTCCCGGCGCGTTACAGTCATCCTGAGTGGGCCGCTTGGGTGGGACTTCCTTTGGATGATTACTGGCCATTCGTGACCAGCATGTTCCTCCACGGCGGCTGGCTCCACATCATCGGAAACATGTGGACGCTCTGGATCTTCGGCGACAACGTTGAGGACCGCATGGGGACGGTTCGCTATCTTGTGTTTTATTTGCGGCCTGGCGGCGGGGCTAGTCCATTTTTTCACAAACCCCGATTCCGCCGTTCCCGCAGTAGGGGCCTCCGGCGCGATCGCCGACGTATTGGACGCCTATTTCTTCCTATTTCCCAACGCTCGCGTGATCACGCTCATTCCGCTCTTTTTCTTGCCCTTGTTTGTCCAAGTTCCCGCGATTACCTACCTGGGATTCTGGATTCTAAGTCAGATCTTTAGCGGCGTGCTTTCTCTCGGTCTCCCTGAAGACGTCGGCGGGGTGGCGTTTTGGGCTCATGTAGGCGGTTTCATCGCGGGGGCGGTGCTCCATTGGTTTTTTGTGAAACGGAAACAATACGACCGGTCCCTTGCACCGGACGAGTTAGGTTTGGAAGGCGCCTGGCTACCCCTTCGGAAATAGCACAGACTGTGTGAAGTTCTATTTGTGCTTCGACTAGGCTGCTATGTGGATGTCAAGCCCTGGACACGCGAGTCCTCTTATTCTTATGACTCTCGTAGTTCCCGACCGAAGAGAGACTTGCTGCCATGCGTGGCACGGCATGAGGCCGTCACACTCCCTTGGGATG
>DASYRN010000106.1:0-17400 GCA_036004365.1 Binatia bacterium | reverse complement strand
GGGAGATGCGTTCATCACCAACCACCCCTACTTAGGAGGTTCACCGCACGCGCCGGACATGGCCGTGCTGACCCCGATCTTTTACCGGGGAGAGTGGGTTGGCTTTGCCGCCAACATGGCCCACAAAAGCGACATCGGCGGCACGGTGCCCGGCAGCGGATCAGGCCAGGCCCGCGAGATTTACCAAGAAGGCCTCCACCTGCCGCCGGTCAAATACGTGGCCGGGCAAAAGCCGGTTAAAGAGATCGAGCACGTGATCAAGACCAACAGCCGGACTCCGGAGCTAGTGATCGGCGATCTACGCGGACAGGTTGGAGCTGCGCGTCTTGGAGAACGAAGAGTCTCCGAACTGATGGATCGCTACGGGATGGATGTCGTTCGAGACGCAACCGAGGGGCTTTCTGCCTACACCGAAGGCAGGCTCCGTCAGGCGATCGTTTTGTGGCCGGACGGAAATTTCGAGGGGGAAAGCTTCGTCGACCACGATGGCATAGATCTGGAGCGGCCGATACGAATCCATGTCGCAGTGAAAAAAAGGGCAGACGCCATACAATTCGATTTCAGCGGCTGCAGCGATCAGACCAAGGGGCCCGCCAACATCCGGCCCCCTTTAGTCCGTGCCTGCTGCGCCTACTGCCTCGTTTGCCTCGTCGACCCTTTTCTTCCGATCAACAAGGGGCTGAACCGAGTGTTCGAAGCCACCTTCCGCGAAGGCTCCGTTGTTTGCCCCTCTTTTCCCGCAGCGGTCAACACTTATATGCCGACGGCGCTCGTAGTAGCTGACGCTCTCTTACAGGCGTTGGGTCACCTGGTTCCCGAAAGGAGAATCGCGGAAGGATCGGGCAGCGCGGCCATTTCACTAGGAGGACGCGGTCAAGGGGGAGCGCGGGGATATGTCCAGTATGAAATCTTAGCCGGAGGCACCGGGGCGAGAGCTGGGCGCGATGGCGCTCACGCCACCTCCTTCCATCTGAGCAACGGAAAGATGGCGCCGATAGAGATCGTCGAGTCGGAATTTCCTACACGCGTCGAGCGCTTTGAGCTTCTTGCCGACACGGGTGGAGCCGGTTTTTATCGTGGCGGGCTCGGGTTTATCCGCGATTACCGGATCCTCGCAGATGAGGTTCGCTTCTCTATGAGGACCGACAAACACATCATCGCCCCCCAGGGAAAAAACGGAGGCAGGGAGGGAAGAAGAGGGGCGTGCGTCATCAATCCAGGAGGAAAGGACGAGCAGGCTCTTCCGTCGCGCTTCGGCGACTATGTGTTAAAGAAGGACGACTTGCTGCGCTTGGAAAGACCGGGCGGCGGCGGAATGGGCGACCCTTTCGGAAGAGATCCAGAGAAAGTCTGGGACGATGTTCGCCAAGGATACGTCTCCGTCGAGAAGGCGATGTCAGAATACGGGGTCGCCTTGCGGGCGGAGAGGGGAGAGGTCGGTTTGGATCTCCCCCAAACCCAGAGGCTACGCAACCAATAAAAATTCAAAAAAACTGCTAGCAAAACGACCACGCCTTTGATATAAGCTGCAGCAAACAAAAATTCCACCAAGGAGGAAGGAATGGCGGCAAAAAGAAAACCCAACGCTGCGTTCATGAAACCTGTGCAACCCGATAGTGCTTTGTCTTCAGTCGTCGGAAACAAAGCCATACCTCGGACGGAGGTGACCAAAAAGCTTTGGGCTTACATCAAGCGCAATGGTCTACAAGACAAAAAGAAAAGGACCATGATCAACGCCGATGATAAGCTCAGGACTGTCTTCGGCGGCAAAAGACAGGTCACCATGTTCGAGATGACCAAGTTGGTCAGCAGGCATCTCAAGGGGTAAACGCCTCCCGTAAAATTCGGTTCCCGGGCCAGGGCAGGACGGTCACCGGATTGCCTTGGCCCAGCCTTGCCCGCAAATCTCGGCTGATCAAAGCAAGCGTCAGGAGAGACCGTCTCTCTCCTTTCCGCATCGCTGACTTGCGCCTACCGCTTTGGGGCAGTCGCCGATTTTGCCTCGATAAAAGCCTGAACTGCCTCTAGATCCGTAGGTGCCTGCCCCTTTCACCACAAGAAAACGATCCCAACGACCCCTAGCGTCAACAGCCATATCATCATGATGATGAAACCAGCGATACGACTCCTTGGAAGTCCCCTGGCCAGCTCTGAGCGGGCACGAGCGCGGCATTGTTCCCAAATTCCATCTGGAATCATTTTGACTGCGAGAGCTATACCTAATGGAAGCAACACCAGATCATCGAGATATCCGAGAACGGGAATGAAATCTGGAATCAAGTCTATAGGGCTGAGCGCATAAGCAACCACCAAGCCTATGATGATCTTGGCGGAGACCGGCAGACAGGGATCGCGGGCGGCTAGATACAATGCATAGGTCTCTTGCTTCAACGACTGTGCCCATGCCCTCCACCTATTCAGCATAGGATCTCGCTGAAAACTAAAGCTGAACGTCATCCGTCTGAGCACGTCCTTAGGCAAAGGCGTCGGGTCAGATTACAAACGCGGGAACACGCTACTGAAAAACTCGCGGTCTCCAGCAAAAGTCGGCTTAAGTCTCAAGACCTCCTCCGCCTTGAGCCAGCGGGCGTCGTTGATCTCGCTCGGGTCAAGCTTCAACTCTCCGCCGGCGTATTCGGCTAACCACCAGTGCAGTTTGTGAGTCCCGCTAGCGGATAGACTCTCCCACACCTTGCGCAGCGGTCGGATTGTCAACCCCACTTCTTCCCTGACCTCACGAATAACGGCAGCGTCCTGGCTTTCTCCAGGCTCGACCTCCCCGCTGGGCGGAGCCCAATAGCCCGCATCTGGCACCGCAGCCCCTCTTTGGATGAGCAGCATCCTGTCTCTGTTCGTCACAACCGCGACGACCGCCTCACGCATGACCTGTCATCAGCTCGCCAAAGCAGCTTAGAGCTCTCCAGTGGCTTGAATAGGGAACGTTGTTTTCTTAACGGAGCTGTACGGCTTCAAAGAGGTGGAGCTGGCGCGTGTGGCCTTCGTCTTCAAAATGGATGGGGTAGTTTGCCGTGAAGCAGGCGTCGCAGAAGCCTTGGCCTTGGCCCTGGCCCTTGAGGAAACTGTACATTCCTTCCCGGCTGAGGTAGGCGAGGCTATCCGCTTCGATAAACCTCCGTATCTCTTCGACTGTGTTCGAAGAGGCGATCAGCTCCGAGCGAGTCGGCGTATCGATCCCATAATAGCAGGGGCTGATAGTGGGAGGCGAGCTTATGCGCATGTGCACTTCCCGGGCGCCTGCATCGCGCAGCATTCGGATGATCTTCCGACTGGTGGTCCCACGGACAATCGAATCATCCACAACGACGACTCTCTTGCCCTCCAACACCTCGCGCTGGGCATTGAGCTTGATTTTGACGCCAAAGTGTCGAATCGACTGCCTGGGCTCGATGAACGTCCTTCCCACGTAGTGATTGCGGATCAATCCCAGATCCAAGGGAAGTCCCGACTCCTCGGAATATCCGATCGCTGCCGGAACGCCGGAATCGGGGACGGGAGTAACCAGATCGGCCTCAACCGGATTTTCCCGGGCCAGTTGACGGCCCAGCTCTTTTCGCACCTGATAGACATTGCGGCCATAAAGCTTGCTGTCCGGCCGCGCGAAGTAAACGTATTCAAAAACGCACTTGGCATGGGGGACCGAAGGAAACGGCTTCAGCGATTCCATCCCCTTCGGGCCGAAAGAAAGGATCTCACCAGGCTCAACTTCCCGAAGGTATTCTGCCTCGATCAGATCCAGAGCGCAGGTTTCGGAAGCCACGACATAGCCGCCTCTCCTCCCGCCGTCCTTGAATTTTCCCACGACCAGCGGACGAAAGCCCATGGGATCTCGCGCTGCGATCATGCGATCGAGGGTGAGAAAAAGTAGAGAGTAGGCTCCTCTCACCCGGCCCAGCGCCTCAATGATTCTTCCGATCAGGGTCCCTTCTTTGGAGGTAGCGATGAGGTGAACGATCACTTCAGTGTCGGAGGTGGATTGAAAAATAGAACCCGAGGCTTCCAATTCTTCACGCAGAACGCCAGCGTTGACAAGGTTCCCATTGTGAGAGACCGCGATCGGACCGTGGGCATACTCGACTACAAAAGGTTGAGCGTTTTTGAGGTGGCTCTGTCCGGTCGTGGAGTAACGGTTGTGTCCTATGGCGCTGGAGCCCTCCAGCCGGTTGATGACGTCCTCCTTGAAGACGTCGGCGACGAGGCCCATCTGACGATGGGATATAAGCCCTTTGCCATTCGAGGAGACGATCCCCGAAGACTCCTGGCCGCGGTGTTGAAGCGCATAGAGACCCAGGTAGACCATGTTGGCGGCTTCCGGGTGGCCATAAACCCCGACGACTCCGCACTCGTCGTGAAATTTATCGAACATCTTTCGCCTTTAACCTTGAACCTTTGAATTCTCCGACTTTTTCATTTACTGCAGCCTTCGCTCTAAACCGTCCGACCAGACTGACTTAAGTTCGTCCACCGCAAGCTGGATCAGAGGTTGAATGATGAAACGAGATCCTCCGACTTCTCCAAGGACTTGGACCGGAACTCCTTCCTTTTCGGCAATGGTCTCAAGACGACTCAAGTCGTTCTCCTTGATCGACACAATAATGCGCGACTGTGACTCACCGAACAGCCGCGCGTCCTGCCGCATCGTCTCGGGCAGATCGATTTTCACACCCAGCGATTTTTCCGAGCCCCCCACGCAGCATTCGACCAGCGCCACAGCCAAACCTCCCTCGGATATGTCGTGAGCCGAGCGTATCATTCCTCGCTCAATCGCCTTGAGACAGCACTGTTGGACCGCCCTTTCCAATCTCAAATCGATCCAAGGCGGAGTGCCTCGAACCAGACCATGAGCAAGCTTCAGATACTCGCTTCCGCCAAGCTCTTCACGGTTTCGTCCGAGAAGCACCACCAAGTCTCCGGACGACTTGAACCACGGCGTCACATGTCGCTCGACCTTGGGCAGAAGCCCAACCATCCCTACTACCGGGGTAGGATAAATGGGCACTCCATCAGTTTCATTATAGAAGCTAACGTTGCCGCTCACAACTGGAACAGCGAGCGCCGTGCAGCTGTCCCGCATTCCACGAATGACTTCGGAAAACTGCCACATAACAGCCGGATTCTCGGGGCCGCCGAAGTTGAGGCAGTCGGTCAGGCCGAGCGGATGAGCACCGACGCAGGCCAGATTCCTAGCCGCTTCAGCTACTGCCAAGATTCCGCCGACATAGGGATCGAGGTAGCAGTAGCGGCCGTTGCCATCTACCGTAAGAGCAAGGCCCTTATCGGTTCCCTTGATTCGAATGACTGCGGCATCAGCTCCGGGCGCCACCACCGTATTGCTGCGCACGAACTGGTCGTACTGGCGATAGACCCATCGTTTTGATGCGATGTTAGGCGAGTCGAGGAGGTTCTTCAGGGTCGCGCCTAAATCCTTGGGCACCTCGACCTGGGAAAGCTCCAATTTCTGGATCTCATCTTGGCTTTGGGGTCGCTCCGCAGGACGATGATAGACTGGTGCTTCCGCGGTGAGTGCCGCAATCGGTATGCGGACGACCTCTTCTCCGTTAAACGAGGCCCGAAACAGGCGATCAGGAGTCACCTTGCCGACGACTACAGCATCGAGATCCCAGCGTTCGAAAATCCGCTTAGCGGCTTCTTCGCTTCCCTTCTTGACCACCAACAGCATCCGCTCCTGCGACTCCGAGAGAAGGATCTCATAGGGAGTCATCCCTTTCTCCCTGAGCGGAACAAGCGAAAGATCGAGCTCGACGCCGGTTCCTCCCCTTCCCGCCATCTCTGCGGACGAGCTGGTAAGTCCTGCAGCGCCCATATCCTGGACCCCTATCAGGTAATCCTGTTCCATGAGCTCGAGACAAGCTTCTAACAAAAGCTTCTCCGTAAAAGGATCGCCTACCTGGACCGTCGGCCTGCGCGTCTCCTTTCGCTGAGAGAAAGACTCTGAGGCCATCGTAGCGCCGTGGATTCCGTCTCGTCCTGTCTTGGCTCCGACGTAAATCAGGGAGTTCCCTTCGCCCGTCGCCTTCCCTGGGAAAAGGCGCTCCTTTTTCGCAATGCCCAGAGTGAAAGCATTGACCAGGATATTGGCGTTGTAGCATTCGTCAAAGAAGACCTCTCCGCCTACTGTCGGCACTCCTACGCAGTTGCCGTAGCCGCCGATTCCGGCCACGACGCCGTTAAGAAGATAGCGAGTCCGGGGATGATCAAAGCTGCCAAAGCGAAGCGAGTTTAATGAAGCGATCGGGCGAGCCCCCATGGTGAAGATGTCTCGCAAAATGCCTCCCACACCCGTCGCCGCTCCCTGGTAAGGTTCGATGAAAGAGGGATGATTGTGGCTTTCGATTTTAAAAACTGCGGCCTGCCCGTCTCCAATATCGACGACACCGGCATTCTCTCCGGGCCCTTGAAGAACCGCCGGCCCCTCTGTAGGCAGCAGCTTTAAAAGATTCTTGGAGCTTTTGTAGCTGCAATGCTCCGACCACATGACCGAAAAGACCCCGAGCTCGGTGAAGTTCGGTTCCCGGCCCAGAAGCTCGACGATCTTTCGGTACTCCTCCTCAGTGAGCCCGTGGCTCGCGATGCCCTCAGGGCTGAGAGAAGGCGGCGCGGATTCTTTCGTCTCTAACCGAGCCATGCCCGTTTCTCCGTCTTTTCGCACGCCTCGACGATCGAGGAAAAGATTTTCAGCCCATCTTCGCTGCCCAAGATTTTTTCGCTGGCATCTTCGGGATGAGGCATGAGCCCCATGACATTTCTCCCCTCGTTGCAAACGCCGGCGATGTGGTCCACAGAGCCGTTGGGATTCGCCGCCGCGGAGGTCTTTCCCTTACTGTCGACATAGCGAAAGAGAATCTGCCGATTCTTTTGCAGCCGCTCGAGCGTCACGGGATCGGCGTAATAACACCCCTCACCGTGCTTTACAGGAAGCCGGAGCAACTGGTTTTTCTTGCCGGCGCAGGTGAAAGGAGTATCGGTCTCTTCGAGCCGCAAATAGACCGGACGGCAAACAAACTGCAGCTGGGTGTTTCGCGTCAGCACGCCGGGCAGGAGACCGGACTCACAAAGAATCTGAAATCCGTTGCATATGCCCAACACCAAGCCGCCCTCGCGAGCAAACTCCACAATCCCCTCCATGATAGGGGAGAAGCGGGCCACCGCTCCGGCACGCAAGTAATCGCCATAAGAAAAACCGCCGGGCAAGACGATGCAGTCCAATTTTTCTTTAAGCCTGTCCTTATGCCACAGAAATTCTACCTTTTGCCTTAGGACCTGCGTGAGGCAATCATACACGTCCTGATCGTCACAGGAACCGGGAAAGACAACTACTCCCCAACGCATATTGAGTTCTCAGTAACGAGGACTGAGTACTGAGTATCGGGTCTCTCAGTCCTCATGACTCGTCACTCATTACTTATTTCGAACCGATAGTCCTCGATCACCGGATTGGCGAGCAGCTTCTCGCACATCTCGCGGACGCGAGTTTCAACCGCCTCACGCGAGGAGGCGTCCAGGCTCAGCTCCAAGTACTTTCCCATCCGAACGTCTTGAACTTCACCATAGCCCAACATGTGAAGAGACCTTTCGACCGCTTTGCCGTGAGGGTCCAACACCCCTTCCTTCAGAGAAACAAAGATTCTGACGCGCATGACCGGCTTCTATGCACACACTCGACGGCAAACTTCTTGGTACGCATCTTCGACCTTCCCCAGATCGCGCCGAAAGCGGTCCTTATCGAGTTTCTCCAGAGTCTCCTTTTCCCAAAACCGGCAGGTATCCGGACAGATCTCGTCGCCGAGATAGACCTTGCCGTGGTGGCGTCCGAATTCCAACTTAAAATCCACGAGAATGAGATTTCGCTGATCGAAAAAATCCTTAAGGAGATCGTTCACGCGGAAAGAAAGCCTTTCAATCTCTTCGATCTCTTCATCGGTGGCCCAGCCGAGAGCCCGGATATGAAACTCGTTGATCATGGGGTCCCCGAGCGGATCGCTTTTGTAGCAATGCTCGAGAATCGGTCTCTTCAGAACCCCTCCCTCTTCCAGCCCGAGCCGCTTGGCGAGACTCCCGGCGATCAAGTTTCGCACGATCACTTCTACCGGGATAATCTGAAGCCGTCGGACCAGCATCTCGCGATCGTTCAGGCGCTTAATAAAATGGGTCGGCACGCCGTGAGAGTCCAAATATTTAAAAAGGACCTCGGAAATCTTGTTGTTCATGATTCCCTTTTCCTGGATCGTGCCCCGCTTCTGGGCGTTAAACGCCGTGGCGTCGTCCTTGAAATACTGGATGATGAGGTCGGGGTCGTCCGTGGCGTAAAGGATCTTTGCCTTTCCTTCGTAAAAGGGCTCACCTTTTTTCATATCCCCCTCCTTGAGATTTCAGTGAAAGACGCGCCCGAAGATAGAATCGACATTTTTTAGGTAATGCTTCAGATCCCAGATCTGCTCGATCTCGCGCGCGGAAAGATGCCGCCGGACTTGCGGATCCTTGAGCAGCTCTTCCCTCAAGTTCCCGCCGTTCCTCGCCACTTTCAACGCATGGCGTTGGACGATACGATAGGCCCTGTCCCGCGCCAACCCCTTATCGACGAGTCTGAGAAGGACTCTCTCCGAGAAGATGACTCCTCCGGCTCTTTCCAAATTATGCTTCATGTTCTCAGGATAGACACAAAGGTTTCCCAGGATGTAAGTCATTCGAGCGAGCATGAAATCGAGTAGGATCGTCGCGTCGGGCGCGATCACGCGCTCGACCGAAGAGTGGCTGATATCCCGCTCGTGCCAAAGAGGAACGTTCTCCAAAGCCGCCAAGGCATAGGAACGCATCAGCCGAGCTAAGCCCGAGACGTTTTCCGACAGGATCGGATTTCTCTTATGAGGCATAGCCGAAGATCCCTTTTGCCCTTTGGAAAAAGGCTCCTCGGCTTCCATCACCTCCGTTCGCTGAAGATGGCGAATCTCTATGGCGAATTTTTCCAGAGAGCTTGCGATGACCGCCAACGTGGCAAAAAAGAAAGCGTGGCGGTCGCGCTGCACGATCTGGTTCGAAATCGGATCAGGCTTCAGGCCGGTCTTTTCACAGACATAAGCCTCCACCTCCGGGGAAATCTGAGCAAAGGTCCCCACGGCTCCCGAGATCTTTCCGACGCTAACCTCCTCAGCGGCTTTTCCGAGCCGACCCAGATTCCGTTCCATCTCCTCATACCACAAAGCCAGCTTGAGGCCGAATGTTATCGGCTCGGCATGGACTCCGTGGGTGCGCCCCATCATAGGCACCTTCTTGTACTTGATCGCCTGCCGGCGCAACGCCTTCATGAGATCTTCGATATCTTTAACAAGCAGGGCACACGCATCTTTAAGCTGTAATGCAAGAGCCGTGTCCATGACGTCGGAAGAGGTCATCCCCACATGGATGAAGCGGGCGTCATCGCCCAACGACTCCGCAAGGCAGCTCAGGAAAGCGATCGTCTCATGCTGGACTTCGCTCTCGATGTCCCGTATCCGAGCCACGTCAAACCGGGCCTTTTTTCGGATTCGAGCAGCGGCCTCTCTCGGCACCTTTCCTAAGTTCGCCAGAGCCTCGGTCGCAAGAACCTCTACTTCAAGCCACTTCTGGAATTGATTTTGCTCGGACCAAATCCGAGCCATATCCGGGCGGCTGTAACGCGCGATCATAAACCCTCGAGTGTGACGTTAGGGGTTAGGTGTGAAGCGATCACCTGACGCCTTACGCCTAACGATTTACTCACCTTTCGTCCGTGTGCCCAAATCCGCCCTCTCGTCGCTGAGAAGAGGGCAGCTCTTCGACTTCGTGCCAGTTCGCCCTGCAGACCCGCTGCACAACCATCTGAGCGACCCTCTGTCCACGCTGAATCACGACCGGCTCCTTGCCTAAATTGATGGCGATGATCTGGATCTCGCCCCGGTAATCCGAGTCGATGGTCCCTGGGCTATTCAGCAAAGTGATTCCTTCTTTCAACGCAAGACCGCTTCTCGGACGAATCTGGGCTTCAAAGCCCCATGGAAGCGCGACCGCGATCCCGGTTGGGATCAGCCTACGTTCCAGCGGAGCAAGAAGCATCTCCTCATCCAAATCTGCCGAGAGATCCATGCCGGCGGCCCCTTCAGTCATATAAACGGGCAGGGGAAGCAGCTCCCTGCCGCGGCGCACCCGCTTGATCTGGATTCGAACCTCTTCCATGGGAGCTAAACGGATAAAGGAAAAAGGCGGAAGGATGAATCCTCATTCATCCTTTATCCCCCTATCGTTAGGTTACACTGACAGGCTGAGGTTTAGCGTCTTTTTGTCAAAATCGCCCAGGAGGGTCAGGGCCATCGCTTCCGTCCTAAAAATAGAGCTGGCCAACTCGATAATGTCGCTCCGAGTCACTGAGCGAACTCCTTGGGCAATATCCTCTAAGGAAATCGCCTTGCCGAAATAGATTTCATTCTTGGCGATATGGCTCATCCAGGAATCCGAAGTCTCTAGGCCCAAGATCATGTTGCCGATCAACTGGCTCTTCGTGCGCTCGAGCTCATCCTCGGTAACCTCTCCCGCGGCCAGTCGCTTCATCTCTTTAAGAACAAGCTCAACAACCTCTTCGGCCCAATCCACACTCGTCCCCGCATAGATCCCGAGATAACCCACATCCCTATAAGGGGCCAAGAAGGAATATACGGAATAGGCCCTGCCGCGCTTCTCGCGAATCTCCTGAAAAAGACGGGAACTCATCCCCCCGCCGAGAATGGTATTCAAAGCATAGGCGGCGTAGCGGAGCGGATGAGATTGACGGATACCTGCGACGCCGAAACAAAGATGGACCTGCTCGAGCGGCTTGTGATGATGGAATACTCCTGAGTGAAGCGCCGGGGGAATTTCGAGTCTCGAATCTGAGCTTTGAGTTTTGAGTCCCCCATCACCAACGGCTCCCAGCCGGCGCTTCATCTCTTCAGTTAGACCAGCATGGCTTACGTGACCTGCAGAAGAGACGATCACCTTTCCGGGGAGATAGCGCTCACGGACAAACTTGAGAAAGTCTTGCCGATGGAAATTCAGTACCGTCGCGGCCTGGCCACAGATCGGCCGGCCCAAAGGATGTTCGCGGAAGAAGTCGAGGTTGAACAGATCATGCACGTAATCATCCGGCGTATCCTCGGCCTGCGAAATCTCTTGCAGGATAACCGATCTCTCGCGATCTATCTCTTCTTCATCGAAGAGGGAATAAAGGAAAATGTCTGACAAAAGATCGACGGCCAGAGGAAGATGTTCGTCCAGGACCTTGGCATAGTAACAAGTGTACTCTTTGGCGGTAAAGGCGTTGAGGACTCCCCCAACCGAATCCATCTCCTCTGCGATCTGAGCAGCCGTGCGCCGCTCCGTCCCTTTGAAAAAGAGGTGTTCGATAAAGTGGGAAATCCCATTTTGCTGCTGGGACTCATGCCGGGAACCATTTTCGACCCAGATGCCTAGAGTCACAGAGCGAGTGTCAGGCATCTCTTCGGAGAGGATACGAATCCCGTTATTCAGAACCGTCTTAGCAAACATGGAAAGCGAGGACTTTTAGTGCTGGTCCCGCGGCGCATCATCCGTATGCGTGCTTGAGACGCGGGAGGATTGAGATTTTCCCGACTCTTCGAGAGCCTCTTTACGGCTAAGCTTGATCTTGCCTTGCTTATCGATGTCCAAAACTTTGACGAGGACCTCGTCGCCTTCTTTGACCACATCCGTAACCCTGCGTACCCGCTCGGGAGCTAGTTGGGAAATATGGACCAGACCATCCGTGCCTGGGAGAATCTCTACGAAGGCGCCAAAATCCACAACCTTTCGGACCGTGCCACGATAGATTTTCCCGATCTCCGCCTCGGCCGTGATTCTCTGCACCATCTCCACCGCCCTACGCGTCGCGGCTTCATCGCTGGAAGCGATCGTAACAGTGCCATCGTCCTCCACATCCATTTTGACACCGGTCTCCTCCACAATGCCGCGGATGACTTTGCCTCCCGGACCGATAATCTCGCGAATCTTTTCCGGCTTGACTTTGAGCGTGATGATTCGGGGAGCATGTCCGGAGATCTCCCTGCGCGGCTCGGAAATGGTCGCCTCCATGATCTTTAGGATTCCAATTCTGCCTTCTTTCGCCTGATAAAGGGCTTCCCTCATCACCTCGCGCGTCACCCCGCTGATTTTGATGTCCATCTGCAGGGCTGTGATCCCATCGTAGGTCCCGGCCACTTTGAAATCCATATCCCCTAGATGGTCCTCATCGCCGAGAATGTCGGAGAGCACGCGCACTTCGTTTCCTTCTTTGATAAGACCCATCGCTATTCCAGCGACATGGCCGCTAATGGGAACGCCGGCATCCATGAGCGAAAGCGAGCCTCCGCAGACCGTGGCCATCGACGTCGATCCATTCGATTCCAAAATTTCCGACACGACCCGGAGAGTATAGGGAAACTCTTCTTCTTTGGGAATCATGGGAAGAAGCGCCCGTTCTGCCAGAGCGCCGTGGCCTATGTCTCTGCGGCTTGGGCCGCGCAGGAATTTGACCTCTCCTACGCTGAAGGGAGGAAAATTGTAATGGAGCATAAATTTTTTGTAATGCTCACCGATCAGGGCATCGATCTTCTGTTCATCGGAGGTCGTCCCGAGGGTGGTCACCACGAGAGCCTGGGTTTCCCCTCGGGTAAAAAGCGCAGAGCCATGCGTGCGGGGAAGCACTTCGATCTCACAAGTAACAGGGCGAACATCCTTGAGACCTCTCCCATCAATCCTGCGTCTCTGTTCAATGACAAGCTGGCGCAGCTCGTTCTTTTTAAGCTCGTCAAATGCTGTCTTGATCTCTTTCTCCCTTTCCGGGTACTGAAGCAGCGCCTGGGAGACAATCTTACTTTTCACTTCATCCAGGCGCTTGTAGCGTTCCTGCTTGTCCGTGATGGCAAGACTCTCGCGAATACTTTCACGCGCCAGCTCGCCGATGCGCTTCACAAGCTCTTTGTCCTGCTCGACGACTGGCACAGCTCGCTTGGCTTTCCCGATTTCCCGCTTAATTTGTTCCTGAATATCCAAGAGAGGCTGGATCGCCTGATGGCCTAGAAACAGCGCCTCCAAGATCTCATCGTCCGGCACCATCCGGGCGCCACCTTCGACCATGACGATGGCGTCTCGGCTGCCCGACAGGAAAATATCAACGTCGCTGTCTTGAAGCTGACTCTGAGTCGGGTTGATCACCCACTGGCCCTGAATCCTTCCCACCCGAACTCCCGCAAGAGGCCCGTTGAAAGGGATGTCGGAAACCTCTAAGGCTACGGAGGTTCCGAGCATGGCAACGACATCAGGGTCATTTTCCCTATCCGCAGAGAGGACGGTGGCGATGACCTGCGTTTCGCATCTAATTCCATCAGAAAAAAGCGGTCTGACTGACCGGTCAATCAACCGGCAGGTCAATATCTCTTTCTCCGAAGGGCGGCCTTCCCGCTTGAAAAAACCGCCGGGAATTTTCCCCGCCGCGAATGTCTTCTCCTGATAGTCAACCGTGAGCGGGAAGAAATCCGTCTCTTCTTTAGTTTCTTTAGCTGCCACGGCGGTCACGAGGACGACCGTTTCACCGTAGCGTACCAAAGCAGCCCCATCGGCCTGCTTGGCTAGTTTGCCGACCTCTATAGATAGAGGACGGCCATAATATTCGACCTCAACTTTTTTAACCATATAGAGACCCTTCAGAACCAGAAGTGGTTAACGGAAGAAAAAGGGAAGGGACATCCACCCGGGGGCCGCTACTTCCTTATTCCCAACCGATGGATCAGACTTTGGTATCTTTGAAAATCGTTCTTCTTGAGATAATCGAGAAGCCTCCGCCTCTGCCCTACGAGCATCAGGAGACCTCGGCGGGAATGATGATCCTTAACATGTACCTTGAAGTGCCCCGTGAGGTGGTCAATGCGCTGGCTAAGCAACGCAACCTGAACCTCCGGAGAACCGGTATCAGTTTGATGGAGTCTGAACTGCTCAATAACCCCCCGCCTTTGCTGTTGAGCAATTCCCATGTTTTCTCCGTCTCTTCTTTTCTCCTTTTTCTATTTTTTCCTATCACAGTGCCAGGGCGTTGTAAAGGAGAACCGAACCGCCGAACTACCCTCAATCCTATCCTAAGACAAGGAGGCAAACGGCTTTCTCAACTGTGTCATTTCATGCTACACTCACGCCACTATGCTGAACTTTCTCGCCGTTTTCATTACCTTTTTGGCTCTTTCTACTTTTCCGGCCCTTGCTCTGGCCGCCGAGATTTATCGCTGGTCGGATGAACGGGGAACCGTCTATTTCACCGATAGCCCGCACAATATTCCTGAAAAATACCGCCGCAGTGCTGTAAGGTTAAAGGCCGCGGAAGCTCCCAGGCACGAGGAGCCGGCAAAGCCTCTGGATAAAGCATCCGTTCCCATCCAAAGAAAAGGGCAGGTTGCCGTCGTGCGCGCGACACTCAATAGTAAGGCCACGGCTAGCTTCGTTGTGGACACAGGGGCCAGCTATACGATGATCTCAAGAGGCATGGCAAAAGAGTTAGAGATCGATCTAGAAGGGAAGAATCTTCCAACGATTCCGTTCCAGACTGTAAACGGAGTTATCTCCGCCCCCGTTGTAACTCTGGACTCGATCGACGTCGGTGGCGTGGAGATCAAGAATCTCCCCGCTGCAATCTACGACGCCTTCCCGGACTCCACCGTGTCGGGCCTGCTGGGACTCAATTTCTTGAGCCATTTCCGGATGGACATCGACAGTAAGAACAGTCTCCTGCACTTGGAGAAAAAATAGGCCGGACTCTGCTATCTGGGAAGATCCATCACAGAGCTACGGACCCCTATGACCAGCTTGACCTCTTTGATATAGCACCGGATATCGTCAATGAGCCGCACCCGATTGGCCATCAAAGGCAGCAAAGCAAAATTGAGATATTCCCCTTTAAGCACGTGACATTCCTTGCAGCTGGCGACGGTATTCTCGGGGACATCCTGCCCAACCTTCGAAAGGGGTACGATATAATCCTTCACCTTTGAATCGATCCTGCCGCCGAAGGGAGAGAGTCGCCTGCCGCAGTAAGCGCAGAGTTTCGCAACAATGTAAGAGCGGCCGCAAAAAGACTTAATCTCTGCCATCGCAGTCTGCATTCATGAACAACCGCTCACCGCCCCGCAATTCAAGCACTTATAGCAGGCGCCGCTGCGGATCATGATAGCGCCGCAATCGGGACAGGGCGGAGCATCCTGCTGGTAGAGGCTGGTGATGCTGCTGACGGTAGCCACGGGTGCGCCTCCCCTTGGTCCCTGAGACGCAATCTGCAATAGCTTCTTGCCGGAATCTTCTTCGTGCCTATCCCTGACCACTCCGATCTCTCTTTGTGCCTCTCCATCGAGAAACTTCGTGGCCAGCCACCGAAAAATATAGTCCATGATCGACTTCGCCATGGGAATATCCGGATTTTTGGTGAAACCTGAGGGCTCGAAACGCGTATGACTGAACTTATCGACCAAGACTCTTAAAGGCACACCGTACTGAAGGGCCATAGAGATGGCGGTCGCGAACGAGTCCATCAACCCGGAAATCGTCGAACCTTCCTTGGACATGGTAATGAAGATCTCGCCGGGCTGGCCATCTTCGTACATCCCGGCGGTTATGTAGCCTTCATGGCCGGCAATGTCGAACTTGTGAGTGATCGATTTTCTTTCGTCAGGGAGCTTTCGTCTGAAGGGAAGAGACTCGTGAACTTCAGCCTTTTGTCCTTTGCCTTCCTCCTTCGAGGTGTTTAACGGTTGCGTTCGCTTGGAACCATCCCGGTAGATCGCCACAGCCTTGAGCCCCAGCTTCCACGCTTCGATGTAGGCCTGCATGGTCTCCTCGACCGTAACATCGCTCGGCATGTTGATGGTTTTAGAGATTGCGCCGGAGATGAAGGGCTGAACGGCCCCCATCATCTTGAGGTGGCCCAGATAATGGATCGAGCGGCTGCCGTTAGCTGGCTTGAAAGCACAGTCGAAGACGGAGAAATCCTCGTCCTTTAGGTGAGGTGCGCCTTCGATGGTTTCATGCTCGTCAATATATTCCACGACATCCTGAATCTCTTTTGAGTCATAACCGAGTCTCTTGAGAGCGCGGGGAACTGTGTTGTTGACGATCTTTAGGAGTCCTCCGCCCACCAGCTTCTTATATTTAACGAGGGCTATATCGGGCTCCACCCCGGTGGTGTCGCAATCCATCATGAACGCGATCGTCCCGGTGGGCGCCAAGACCGATATCTGGGAATTCTTCACTCCATGTTTTTCCGCCTCATCGCACGTAAGGTCCCAAACCTCTCGGGCAGCAGTCAGCAGGTCCAAGGGGACATGAGAAGAGGAGATCTTATAAGCATGGGACCGATGCTTGTTCAGCACTCGAAGCATCGGCTGGCGGTTAACTGCAAACCCCGCGAAGGCTCCAGTCGCTTCGGCGATCCGGCTAGACTGGAGATATCCTTCACCCGACATGAGTGCGGTCACTGCGGCGGCATACCCTCTTCCCGCATCGGAATCGTACGGAAGGCCCAAAGACATGAGAAGGGCTCCAAGATTGGCGTACCCCAAACCTAATTCGCGGAAGGCATGGCCATTGGCCGTAATTTCTGGTGTAGGATAGGAGGCGTTATCCACTAGGATATCTTGGGACAGGACCATGATATCTACAGCACGGCGAAATGCCTCGACATCGAAGACGCCGTCGTCACGGAGAAACTTGAGCAGGTTTAACGAGGCCAAATTGCACGCCGAGTTATCCAAATGCATGTATTCGGAGCAGGGGTTAGAGGCGTTGATGCGCCCGGTGTTGGAACAGGTATGCCAGTCGTTGATGTTCGTGTCGAACTGCATACCCGGATCGCCACAAAGGTACGTCCCCTCGGCAATCATCCGGAGGAGATCGCGGGCCTTGTAGGTCTCGCAAACCTCGCCCGTGGTCACGTAGCGCGTTTTCCAATCCCGATCTTCGAGGATCGCCCGCATGAACTCGTCCGAGACGCGAACGGAGTTGTTCGCATTCTGGAAAAAGACGCTTCCGTAGGCGGGTCCGTCAAGGCTGGAATCATATCCCGCGTCAATTAGAGCCCAGGCCTTTTTCTCTTCCTCGACCTTACACTTGATGAAGTCGACGATGTCCGGATGGTCGCTATTGAGAACGACCATCTTGGCAGCGCGGCGGGTCTTCCCCCCTGATTTAATCACTCCCGCTGACGCATCCGCAGCTTTCATAAAAGACACAGGACCTGAGGCGGTACCGCCTCCCGCCAGCTGCTCCTTAGAGGAGCGGATCCTGGATAGATTCACACCGGAACCTGAGCCGCCTTTAAAGATA
>DASYRN010000105.1:0-6013 GCA_036004365.1 Binatia bacterium | reverse complement strand
GATGTCGGAGTGCCTCTTGGCATCGCTCTGAATATCTCGAAATAAGCAGCGTTGCCTAAAACGCTGATGGGGAAACTGAAAGTTGAAGGCCTAATCAGTTTCTCCTTGCGAAACCTAACGGTACAAAAGGCCACAGCGTCGGTTCCCGGTGCTAAGTATTCCACGTTTTGTTCCTGTTAGTGGTCAGGTTGTCAGGGTCAAAGACATCAGCGTTCTCTTAAGGAGGACAACATGAATAGCAAATTGTATGTTGGCGGCTTGCCTTATTCTGTAACAGAAGAGCAACTGCAGCAAATTTTCGCAGAGTACGGAACGGTAGAATCGGTCAATTTGCTCGTGGATCAAATTGCGGATCACTCGCGGGGCTTCGGCTTTGTGGAGATGAGTTCCGGGCGAGAGGCTCAAAAGGCCGCTCAGGCTTTGAACCGCACACAACTAGAAAGGCATACTCTGGTGGTCAATGAAGCTAAGCCTATGGGAAAGCCGTGACGGTGGTGAAGGTCGAGTAAATAGAACTGGCGGGCGTAACCGCTGGTAGTTTTCTCGTTCTCGAACGCTAGAAAAAGGGGCGAAAAGTCAGTTCGCCCCTTTTTTTTGTGTCAGGCCATTTGGAATAGATGAATAGTGGTGGGGCAAGAGAATGTTTTAGACGCGACCACATATGGAACTTCGTACCACTTTGTTACCTAAGGTGTCACAGATCTTGAGCGTGCGACTCGATTCCACAAAGAGGTTATTTCTCTCCTCAAGGAAAATCTCCAGAGCATGCCAAACTCCTTCAATTGACCCAAATCCTCAAGAGTGTTAGATAAGCTCTTTGACTGAATCATCGGTCGGGGCGTAGCGCAGCCTGGTAGCGCACACGCTTGGGGTGCGTGTGGTCACCGGTTCAAATCCGGTCGCCCCGACCATCCTCTTTATCCCACTGTTTCCCTCGCGATTACTCATCATTCGTGTACGGCTCGGATCGGTCAACACGTGTAGGGTCCTTTTCAAGCTTTTTGTAGGGAATTGCCTTCGACACCTGTCTGCTGTCCGCACCGTTAATGTTTCCTATGGACAGTCCAGTCACACCAGTTTTATTGCTGGCATAGACATTGCACCTACGCTTCAGTGAAAGATTTTGCGAATATCGCCAATCATCGGTGCGAAAAAATTTGTCAAACCACATTTAGGAGGTTTTATGCAAGTTGCAGAAATCATGACCCGGCATACGGAAGTTGTTCCATCTGATTTTGTTCTGAGGGATGCGGCGCTAAAAATGCAGCAGTTTGATGTGGGCACGCTTCCCATTAAAGACGGCGACCGTCTGGTGGGGATGCTCACAGACCGCGATATCACGGTCCGGGCCATTGCGGAGGGCCGCGATCCTACTAAGACCCAAGTTCGCGAGGTGATGACGCCACAGGTGGTCTACTGTTTTGAAGATCAGGATGTCTCGGAGGTGGCAAAGGTTATGCAGGAAAAACAAATCCGGCGTCTGCCAATCCTGAATCGGGAAAAAAGGCTCGTCGGCATTGTGTCGCTCGGTGACCTGGCAGTCCACTCGGGTAAAGAAAAACTCGTGAGTAAAACGATCAAAGAAGTATCCGAGCCGGCTGAGCCGAAACGCTAAACCAATAGTGTCTCTCAGCACTTGTAAACTCATTATTAGGAGGCAATATTCCGAACCCAAGAGTTTGCACCTTAAAGTCATAGTCACCCTCTATGCGCATTCGGGAATTTAGAAGCATGATCGATTTCACAAGGAAGGGTGCACGTTTCAGCGCCAAACAGGTGATCCGCGGTCCTGCCGGAACAGTTGGACCACCAGCTCAAGGAACTATCGCTTACGAATTCGAAGATCTGGGTAGGCAATTAATCTTAGTACGGTGGGATACTGGGGTCTCCACCCACGTGTTTCCCGATGAGATAGAAATCACCGAGCCCAGTCCATCCACAGAATCCTGCAAAAGCATGCTAGACCTGTCCGCTTAGGTTTCCTCGCTCGCTCTTCAGCAATAGAAGTCGGTAGGGTAGCTTCATAATTGAAAATCAGGCGGGCCGGTCTCGCACAAGCGCCCGCTAAGAAAGAGCAAATTTATAGAAAAGTTGTCTCTGCTGTGGTAAGTTCGATCCCGTATTTGACGGTAAACTAAAAATTAATGTGAAGCGGCCTCATAGGATTCCGCATGATTATCACCGGGCCAGAGAAAGAATGGTCCAGGAGCAGCTCGTTGCACGAGGAATCAGAGATCCTCGCGTATTGCAGGCGATGGGTAAAGTTCCCCGGCACGTTTTTGTAGAATCGGCGCTGGGGAGCCGGGCCTACGATGACGGTCCTTTGCCCATAGGCGACAAGCAGAGCATCTCACAGCCCTACATGGTGGCACTTATGACCGAGGCCCTCGAGCTTAAGGGGGATGATAAGGTCCTGGAAATCGGAACTGGATCAGGCTATCAGACAGCAATCCTTGCCGAGTTGGCGCGAAATGTTTTTTCGATCGAAAAGATACGCGGACTGGCGACCCGGGCCAGAGCGACTCTGGATGAACTTAACTGTTACAACGTAGCTATTCATGTTGGAGACGGGACGTTGGGCTGGGCCGAGCAGGCGCCTTTTGATGCGATTTTAGTCACGGCGGCCTCTCCGACACTGCCTCAGCCTCTGCTGGAGCAGTTGACCCCGGACGGTCGATTGGTCATCCCTCTTGGAGACGAGTATTCACAAGTTTTGAAGCGGATACGGCGGACCGCTTCGGGTCTCGAAGAGGAGCAGCTTGGGGAATGTCGTTTCGTTAAGCTTTGGGGGAAATACGGTTGGGTCAGCTGAAGCCCAGTTTTCTTTTCACCCTTTCCATTCTTTCACTCTTAGCTTTTTCTAACGGATGTGCTCCTCGAACGGTCGGTTCACCTCACCGTCCCGGCGGCATCTATCATGTGGTGAGGAGCGGAGAAAATCTGTTTCGCATTGGCCAGGCGTACGATATTCCTTACCAAGAGTTGGCCCGGCTCAACCGAATCGGTGATCCGAACCAGATTCATGTAGGCCAAAGGATTTTCATTCCCGGTGAGGTGCGAAAGCTGCCAGTGGAAATGATTACTCCATCGGAGGTGGTACTCGAAAGGCTCGGCCCGGATGATCGGCAGGAGCAAAGCCACAACGGATTCATTTGGCCTGTGAGAGGGAACATTACCTCAAAATTTGGCCGTCGAGGGCAGACCTTTCACGACGGGATTGATATCTCAGCCGAAGAGGGAAGTCCGATTGTGGCTGTAGAAGATGGCGAGGTGATCTATGACGACCAACTAAGGGGGTACGGCAATCTCATTATTATCCGTCATGCCGACGGGTTCGTCTCGGTGTACTCGCACAACAAAAGGAATTTGGTTCGTCAAGGCCAAAAGGTGTCTCGCGGGGATGTCATCGGAGAGGTCGGGAGCACAGGAAGAGTGAGTGCCCCTCACCTCCATTTCGAAATTCGCAAAGATAACGTGGCAAAGGATCCTCTCAGCTATTTGCCGCCGCTATGAAGTTTCTTGGGAGTTTCGTTCGGCCGCGATGGCCAGGTCCCTACACTGCTTGAACGACTTAAACGGCTTGAACTGGCCGCATCGTTCAAAACGTTCAAACGGTTCAAAGCGTCGTAGAAGTTGACATGATCATCGATCTGGCCTAACTGTTTAAACTGCGATGAACCTAAGCGAGATCAGAAATGATGTCGTGGGAAGTCTTCTGCGTCCGGCGTATCTGAGAGAAGCGCGGCGCCGCTGCGACGAGGGAAAGATTAATGCCGACGAGCTTCGCGAGGTTGAGGATCGCGCCGTTCGCGAGGCCGTTCTCCTGCAAGAGAAAGTCGGCTTAGAGACAGTCACGGACGGAGAATTCCGACGCCTCAATTTTCAAGATAGCTTTGGAGCATCCGTCAGCGGCTTCGACGCACGGTCGTTGGATCTTCAGTTTGTTGAGAGTCTAGTCGAAGGAGCGAAGCCGTTTCAGAGATGGGATCGCGCCTATCAGGTGGCCGAAGGGGCACCCATCCTACAGCGTCGGCCGGTCAAAGAGCGGCTTAGGTTGGTGCGCAATCTCCCATTAGAAGAATATCGCTTTGTGAGTCGAGTCGCGACAAAGCCCGCAAAAGTAACGCTGATCGGGCCCGACCGGATTTGCCAGCGCTTTGATGATGAGCGATCGCGATCCGTCTACGGCTCGGTTGACGAATTCATGGCCGAAGTAGTGAAAATTGAGCGGGAGATGATCCAAGGATTGGTCGATGCGGGCTGTCGCTATGTCCAGATCGATGCGCCAGGATATACGGCTTATGTCGATCCCCCTTCTTTGGAGACGATGCGCAAGCGAGGCGAGGATCCAATGGAGAATTTCTCCCGTTCGGTGAAGGCGGACAATGAGCTGTTGCGCGGGTTCGAAGGCGTGACCTTCGGCATCCATGTGTGCCGGGGCAACCAGCGAAGTATGTGGCATCGGGAGGGGAGCTACGACGCCATCGCCGAGAGACTTTTTACGGAGCTGAACCACGATCGTTTTTTGCTCGAGTACGATAGCCCGAGAGCCGGCAGCTTTGAGCCTCTACGTTTTGTTCCAAAAGGAAAAATGGTTGTGTTGGGATTGGTCAGTACGAAGGTGCCCGAGTTGGAAAAGGTCGACGATCTCGAACGCCGGATTGAGGAAGCGTCGCGCTATATCCCTTTGAATCAGCTTGCGATCAGCCCTCAATGCGGTTTTGCTTCGGATGTCGTGGGGAACCTGATCAGCGAGGACGATCAGAAGAGGAAGCTCGAGGTTGTTGTTGCGGCAGCACGGCAAATCTGGCGTTAGTCAAAGGGCTTCTTTGTTTGCGCGCGAGGACGTATTGTGGTAGCGCGAAGCTCATGGAAAAAGAGATAGCAGAAATTCGAAAAGCCATTCGGGACATCCCCAACTTTCCGAAGCCCGGCATCATCTTCAAGGATATTACGCCGCTGCTGAGCCAAGGCAAGCTCTTTAGGAAAACCATAGATCTTCTGGGAGACCGCTACCGCTCTCAGGCCATCGATATAGTTTTGGGGATCGAGTCACGAGGTTTTATTGTCGGCTCCGCCCTCGCCTATCGGCTCGGCGCAGGCTTTTGTATCGTGCGGAAGCCTGGAAAGCTTCCCCACGAAACTCACAGGGCCACCTACGATCTGGAATATGGGTCTGATAGCCTGGAGGTCCATCGGGACGCTCTTCATGCGAACGCGAGGGTGCTCATCGTGGATGATCTGCTCGCGACCGGAGGAACAGCCTCTGCAGCGGCCCAGTTGGTCGAGAGATTGGGGGGAAAGGTCGTCGAGTGCGCTTTTGTGATTGAACTCTCCTTTCTCAGAGGCAGAGCGAGGCTTGCGCCCCACAGCGTTTTTTCCCTCGTCCAATACGAGACAGAGTAAAGCGTCGTTCGGGACCTGTCTCTCGCGGCGAAGGCAATGGGTTTCTACTTGTCTGCCCCGATCGTACGCGACCTCCTCGTTTACTTGCTTTATTTCCATCTGGCAGGAAGGGTCCTGTGAATATAGTTGCGCTCGGTCGTAGTGCTTAACCTGGAATGTTAATCTCTCTGAGACCGCTTAGTCTTGGTGCCTTCGCCTTGCTTGGCAGGCCCCTCACTCCTATGATGGAAGATAGTGCTCAGGCCACTCATGTCCAAAATAAGTTTCTGCAAATTCTGATCAAGACGATTCCGCCAACTCACAAAGTGTCTGCGCCGCCAAACTATTCCTTCTCCCCTTGCGGGAGAAGGCAAGGATGAGGGGTAATCTATCTTATCACCCTCACCTTCATCCTCTCCCATCAAGGGAGAGGAAAATAAACTACGGAGGACCTCGAAATCAGGGATCTAAAAATTTCCAAATAATCTAATTAGCGCAACGCTCGGGCACGACACTTCAAGCTATTTTGGACAGCAGTGGATTGGGGGTCTTTTCACAACCTGTGTGCGGAGATGAGTGTGTTGGGTTTACCCGAGCAACGAGCGCCCAAAGCCACGGAGACGAATCA
>DASYRN010000104.1:0-6333 GCA_036004365.1 Binatia bacterium | reverse complement strand
TCTTATGGCGATCAATGGAGAGACGGGTTATCCATCAGCTCTCTCGGCGAAGAGCTGGGGTTTTTATGACGTTCTGTTTCGCGGAAAATCTTTTTCTCTTCCCCGGCCGTTCGGCTCCTACGTGATGGAGAACGTGCTTTTCAAGATCTCGTTTCCGGCGGAGTTCCACGCTCAGACAGCGGTGGAATGCGCTTTTAAAGTGCACGAGACGCTCAGGGATCGCCTCGAAGACATCGACAGGGTCGTGATTACAACGCAAGAGTCGGCTGGCCGAATTATTAACAAGACCGGTCCCTTGTATAATCCGGCAGACCGGGATCACTGCCTGCAGTACATGGTCGCTATCGGGCTGATCTTTGGGAAACTTACCGCCGATCATTACCAGGACGGCGTCGCTCAAGATCCGCGCATCGATCGGCTGCGCGAAAAAATGGTCGTTGTGGAGGACGCGCGTTACTCAAGGGACTATCTCGACCCGGAAAAGCGCTCTATAGCGAACTCCATGCAAGTCTTTTTTAGAGACGGCTCATGCACAGAAAAAGTTGCTGTTGAGTATCCTCTGGGTCACCGACGGCGGCGCACTGAGGCCATCCCGCTGCTGGTGAAGAAATTCGAGGCAAACCTGGCGACGCGTCTGGCGCCCGAGCGTTGCAAAACAATCATGGATCTCTGCCTCGATCATGGCCGCATGGAGTCGACGTCGGTCGATAAGTTGATGGATCTGTTCGTCGTTAACTGATCCTAATTTCGTACGAGAGGAAGAAATGAACCCGAGACAAGTATTCAAGCAATTGCTAAAGCGCGACAAGCTTCTTGTTGCACCGGGCTGTTTCGATGGACTATCGGCGCGTCTGGTTGAGGAAGCAGGCTTCGAAGCGGCCTATTTGAGCGGTGGCGCGGTGGCGCGAAGCATGGGTTTGCCTGACATCGGACTCGTTACCATGTCCGAGGTGATCGAGAGGGCATCCCAGGTTGTGGCGGCCGTGAAAATACCCGTCATTGCGGACGCGGATACGGGCTATGGCAACGCCATCAATCTGGTTCGCACCGTCCGGGAGTTCGAGCGGGTCGGCGTAGCGGCCATCCACGTCGAAGACCAGATCACACCAAAACGCTGTGGGCATCTGGAGGGAAAAGAGGTGATTTCGCTCGCCGAGATGGAGAAAAAGATCGAGGCGGTTTTGGCCAGCCGCACCGATCCCGATTTCGGGATCATCGCGCGCACGGACGCGCGCGCGGTCAATGGGTTAGAGGATGCCCTCGACAGAGGGCGGGCGTTGGCGCGGCTCGGAGTTGACGCGGTCTTTATCGAAGCGCCCGAGTCCGAGGCCGAGCTGGAGACGATTGCCCGCTCCCTTCGCGAGGTACCACTCATGGTCAACATGTTTAAAGGGGGAAAGACCCCCTTGCTGCCGGTGCCAACGTTGCAACGGATGGGATACCGGATCGCGATCTTCCCGTCCGAGACGCAGAGGGCGGCGATCCATGCGATGAGAAGGGCTCTACAGCTTCTCAAGCGAGAAGGCTCAACCGAGTCCATGGAAAGCGAGCTCGCGACCTTCAAGGAACGAGACAGGATTGTCGGGCTCGAGGAGTGGCAGGAACTCGAGCGGCGCTTCTTGGCGGGCGAAGAGAGAAAGAGATAGCCGTCTTACTTCCAGCCACTCCTTATAGCGGCCGTTACTTGACATCGCGTTTGGCCCTCAAATATGCTCAGCTCATTCTTTCACGGAGGAGAAAGCTATGACGACTAAAAATTACCAGACCGTTAAGGTCGAAATCGACGATGGAATCGCTTGGACGATTCTGAATCGGCCCGAGAAACGCAATGCCATGAGCCCGCAGCTCCACTACGATATGTTGGAGGCTATCACCGAGCTCGAAACCGACAGCGGGACGAAAGTGATGGTCATTACCGGCGCGGGCGAAAGCTGGTGCGCGGGCCAGGATTTGAAGGAGTATTTCCGTGCTACGGACAACAATGCCGTAGAAAGGCGCAAGGCCAGCTGGGCGTCGCAGGAATGGCGCTGGCGGCGGCTCTTCACTTTTCCTAAACCCACGATCGCCATGGTCAATGGTTACTGTTTCGGCGGAGCATTCACTCCTTTGATTGCTTGCGACTTCGCCATCGCAGCAGAAGACGCCATCTTCGGTCTGAGCGAGGTGAACTGGGGAATCTTTCCCGGCGGGTTGGTGAGCCGGGTGCTGGCTGAGGCGATGACCTATCGCGATGCCTTGTACTACATCATGACCGGAGATCCTTTCGACGGAAAAAAAGCCGCAGAGATGCGGCTGGTGAACTATGCGGTGCCGCGCGCGAAGTTGCGCGAGGAGACTGTCAAGCTGGCGAAAAAACTCATGGAGAAAAATCCTGCCGTGCTGCGCGCGGCCAAGGAGGTTTACAAGACCTGTAAGAGCATGGACTACTGGCAGGCGGAAGAATATATGGGTGCCAAAGGGACGGCGCTGAGGGCCACCGACCCGGAGAAGGGACGGGAAAAGGGCATGCAGCAGTTTCTCGACGAGAAGACTTACCGGCCGGGATTCGGTGCGTATCAGCGGAACAAGTAATTTTAGATTTTGGATTGCCGATTTTAGATTGAATCGAAAATCTAATCTAAAATCCAAAATGGAGTGAAGATGGACTTCAATTTGCCGGAAGAGCTTCAGATGCTTAAGGAGACGGTTCGGCGCTTCGTGGACAAAGAACTCATCCCACTCGAGCGAGAGTTCCGTCCCGAAGGGGAGGAGATGCCGGAGCGACTCCTCAAGCCTTTGCAAGAGAAGGCAAGAGCCATCGGCTTGTGGCTGCTCGACGTTCCTGAAGAGTTTGGTGGGGCGGGGCTCGGTCTTCTCGCGCGCTGCGTCATTGCGGAGGAGCTGTTCCGAACAACAGCCGTCCCGTTCCGCAATAATGAAATATTCGGGCCGGAAATCAGAGCTGTTTTGTTCCACTGCAACGAGGAGCAGAAGGAGCGGTTTCTCCAGCCGGTGTTAAGGGACGAGATGAAAGTCTGCTTTGCTCAGACCGAGCCGGATGCCGGGAGCGACCCGGCGGGTATGCGAACACGAGCGGTTCGTGTCGGCGATTATTTCATCTTGAATGGGACCAAACGCTTTATCACGGGCGCCGGGCGCGCGGACTATGCGCAGGTCATGGCTGTGACCGATCCGGAGAAGCGCGCCCGCGGGGGTGTCACCTGCTTCATGGTGGACATGAAGAGCCCGGGGGTCATCCTGGAGCGTCAGTGGCCGACCATGATGGGGGACGCGCCGTGGCAGATTGTCTTCGAGGATGTGAAGGTTCCTGCGGCCAACGTGATTGGCGACGTAGGCGGGGGTTTTTCGCTGGCCCAAAAGTGGATCAGCGAGGGGCGTATCCGGGGGCACGGGGCGCGCTGTTTGGGTATAGCCGGGCGCGCGTTGGAGATGATGATCGATTACAGCCATCACCGCGTGACTTTTGGCCGGCCGCTTGCCGACAGACAGGCCGTGCAGTTCATGGTGGCGGATTCGGCGATGGAATTGCATGCGTGTCGACTCATGGTTTACGAATGCGCTTGGCGCCACGATCAGGGTGAGGACGTCCGCGATCTGTCGTACATGGTTAAGGTGATGGCTACGGAGATGGTCGGTCGGGTCGTCGATCGGTCGATCCAAGTTCACGGCGGCGTCGGACTAACCAAAGACCTGCCGCTCGAATGGTGGTACCGGCAGGTGCGTGCCATCAGGATCACTGAAGGAGCGACGGAGGTGCTCCGTTGGCGGCTGGCGCAAAATCTGATGAAGGCGCGGGGCTAAGGTAAGAAGAGTGAAAGGGTTTGGCAAGCAGAAGCGCAAAAGCTGAAAGGGGATCGTTATGCCGAAAGAGATGGAAGTGATCGATGCCGACGGACACATCACCGAAGAGGATAGCCAGATTAAAGAGTATCTGGAGTCGCCTTATCGGGACCGACGGGCAATCCTCTATCCGAGCGATAACTGGGACCGCTCTCTGGGTGGCACTTTGGGCACTCGGGCCAGGGATGCGAAGAGCTGGCTCGATGCGATGGATTCAGGAGGCTTGTCAAATGCCGTCCTTTTTCCGACCAACGGTTTGAGCATCGGCTGGATCCGCGAGCCCGACTACGCCGTGGCCTTGTGCAAGGCGTGGAACAATTTCGTCTCCGAGAAATTCCAGAAAGTGAGCCCAAGGCTCAAAGGGATTGCGTTGATTCCGCTGCAGGATGTTGGCGAGGGAGTGAAGGAGCTGCGGCGGGCGATCCGGGAACTCAAACTCGCAGGAGTGATGCTTCCGGCCGTCGGTCTGAGAAGGCCGCTGGGCCATCAGGATTTCTGGCCGATCTACGAGGAGGCGGAGAGGCTCGACTGCATGGTCGGGGTTCATGCGACGGTTCGTGGACCTCACTACTTCGCTGCTGAACTCTTCGACCAATTCATTGACGTTCACACCCTGTCCCATGCATTTGCGCAGATGATGCAGATGACGAGCATCATTATGCGGGGAGTCATGGAGCGTTTTCCAAGGCTCAGAGTGGCGTTTATGGAAGCGGGTTGCTCTTGGGTTCCCTATTGGATGGGGAGAATGGATGAGGAATGGGAGAAGCGTGGCGCGGTGGAAGCGCCGTTGTGTAAGAAAAGGCCGAGTGAATATGTAAGGAGTGGAAGAGTTTATCTCCATGCGGAGGACTATGAACCTCTCGTGGGGGCGACGGCGGCGCTCCTAACTCCGGAGGTTCTCTACTATGCGTCCGATTGGCCCCATTGGGACAACGAATTCCCGGAAAATATCGATCATCTAAGCCATCGGGAAGATCTTTCGCCGGAAGCGAAGAAGTGGCTTCTCGCTGGAACGACAAAAAAGCTGTACGGGTTGCAATAGGAAGGAGTTCGGTCCAACTTTTTCATGTTCCTCGCTCCTCCACGTGGATGAGCGGAAGGGCCACCGTGAAAGTGGAGCCTCTGCCGATTTGGCTTTCAGCTTCAACCTTTCCTCCGAGTAGCTCGGTAAATTTTTTTGCGATATAAAGTCCGAGCCCGACACCGCCGTAGTTCCTGGTTTCTGAGCTGTCGACCTGATGGAACATTTCGAAAATGAAGGGCAGAGCTTCGTTGGGGATGCCTATGCCCGTGTCCGACACTTTGAACTCGACCATCTTGATGGCCGCGAGGTAGCGGGTGGCAACCAGGATCTGTCCGTCGTTGGTGAATTTCAGCGCATTGTTGATAAGGTTTTGCAATATATGCCTGAGCTTTTCCCGGTCCGTTTTCATGACCGGAAGATCACTCGGGATTTCCCAATCGAGTGTGAGATCGTTTCCTAGGGGAAGCTCGTAGGCCAATTTCAGCTCGTTCAGGAAGTCGGATAGATCGAACTCGGTGGATTTTACAGTTGCTGTTTTGGACCCGATATTGGTTGCCTCGAGGATCCCGCTGATCATAAAAAGGAGATCCCTGGCCCGGCCTAGGAGTTTTCCCAGGATTCTATCCTGCTCCGGGTTGATCTCTCCCAACATCCGATCCTTAATCATTTCGGTGTAGCCCATCACCAGGTTTAACGGCGTCCGAAGCTCGTGCGACATGACGCTCAAAAACTCATCTTTGACTCTGTTGGCTCTCTCAAGCTCCACCGCCTGCCTCTTCGTCTGTTCATAGAGCTGGGAGTTCTGAATCGCCATCGCTGCTTGGCTCGCGAGTGTGCTCAGAAAATCCATTTCTTCGTTGCTAAAGCTCCTTCCCTGCTTGGTATAGAACGAAAGGACCCCTAAGGTCTCGCTTTTGGCGATCAGCGGGACCCCCAGATAGGAAACCAGTCCATGTCGACGGAAGAATGGCGGATTGGACGTCCGTGGATCGCTCTGAATATCGGCGATCAGTAGCATCTTCTGAGTGTGAAAGACTTGACTCGTGAAAGCGCGTACCGCTTCCCATTCTTCGGACTTCCATTTCTCGTCGTCAAGATTCCGGCTGGCTATCGGCTCGAGTTGCTTGGTGACTCCGTGGAAAAGCCTGACCGTGATGGCTATGGAATAAGGAAAAAGGTGCTCGATCTTTTGCAGGAGCATGTCCAGGACTGTGTGGAGTTCCAAAGTCGAGGTGGTAGCCAAGTTGATTTCGTGGAGAGCGGCTTCGCGCTCTCGGTGCCGTTGGATTTCCTGCTCGGCGAGCTTTCGTTCGGTCACATCTCTAGCGACGCAAACGATGGCCAGAGGTTCTTTACTTGGGCCGCGCATCACAGAGGCGGATACGCTCAGAGTCACCGCTTCGCCTTGTTCGGCAGGCAAGGTGACTTCATAGTCTCGATCGATGCCGCCTCGGACGAGACTATCAACC
>DASYRN010000103.1:0-18496 GCA_036004365.1 Binatia bacterium | reverse complement strand
GCATCGGAATGAGCGGGGGCTTGCTGGCTCATGCTCTTCTGCGAGAGACAGGTCATAGAGTCACCCCTGAAGAAGCGGCCCGCCTTCAACAAAGACACGCGGAAGCGTACGCCCGCCAGATCGGCCAGGTTCGTCCGCTTCTCGGTGCGCGGGACTTGCTCGCCTATTTATCGCGGGCGGGAGTGCCGTGGGCCATCGCTACCAGCGGACGACTGGAGAGCGCCCGCCCCACACTTGAGACACTGGGAGTCGGTTCCGACGTGGTCGTGATCACGCGGGATCTCGTGCCCCACGCTAAGCCAGATCCAGACCTGTTTCTCGCTGCTGCCGAGCGCCTGAACGTAGATATCAGCGCGTCGATTGTTGTCGGGGACAGCGTCTGGGATCTCCTGGCGGCCCGCCGAGCCAGGGCACTCGGAATAGGACTGCTTTCAGGCGGCTATGGTCAGGATGAACTGGAGCGAGCCGGAGCGTATCGTGTGTACCAGGATCCCGCCGATCTCCTGAAGCACCTCGATGAGGTGGGAATCCGGACGGCAGAATAATCTGCAATCGCATTTCAGACCACCTCTAGATTTTCTTATTTTTTGATCCTATTTTTCTCTATTTTTCTACCGCCATTTTTCTACGTCCGCTTGCTTTTTTGCTTACTCCTTGCGCCTAAAGCCTCCTAGCTCTTACGTCATTCCATCGCCCGAAAACGAGGATCGCCGCTAATGCCATAATGGCGATAATACCTATGATTAGGGGAGCTTCGAGCAAGCTTGTAACGATGCTGAAAATAAGCGACTCCTTGTCCACAAAGTACGATTTGTAAAACACAAGGGGAATAGAGATCGCGTAAAGAATCCATAGAGTCCTTAAGATTAAAGTCCTGTGTCTGTGATGAAGCACTTCCAGAGTCGTCCACAAGTCAGACGATTTAGACTCGGCACCCTCGGTATAGAGTCTTATTCTCTCCTCCGAGGAGAAGTCTCTTTCCACTCTGTCCTTGACTGCCTGAATAAGAACCACTGCGAGATCCTTCCTCTCTTTAGCCTTGTAGAAATGGACAAGCTGCCACAGAGTCTGGCTGAAATCCGAAGAAGAGCTAGCTGTTTCCAGACGCTCCAAAAGAACTCTTTCAGCTTCCTCGTCTGTAGCGGGTATGCCTGCTGGTAAAGGCGTTTTCAGCCCGACGCTCATTTATCAACGCACCACCGCAATTTTGATGCCAGAGCAAAAGCGCATGGAAGCATCTAATAGTCCGTAGGTAAAGGTAGGCGATTAGGACGAATTACGGCCAACGGTGTGACACAAATGAGGCTACAAGAGATGGTTCGCACTTCGTCATCCACTCCGCAGTTCAACTAACTTTCTCGTTTATCCTCTAGGCGCACTTCTTCGCTCAATATGGCTATTAGTTTTTATGACTCTTTTTCTGTGATGAATCGTTTTCCTCGAAGAGCTTCTTTCACAGATTAGGCAATTGAGGCGACTTTTAGGGGCGAAAAGTGCAACCTTAGGTGAAACCTCAGTCTGTCAATCGGGACAAAAACAAAGGCAAGGAGGGAACAGTGGCGGGAAAAAGAGATGGTGGGCCCACCTGGATTCGAACCCCTCCGGATGAAGATGACTAAAACCGTGAAAAAATTTGTTTAACTCTAACAACCACTTACGTTTTCCGCTTTCCCGAAAGTCCCTCGAAAGTCCGGCTAGAAGCCGAAAAAACCGAAACGGTTTCGGTTCTCTCGGCTCGAAAATACTTTCCAGACCTGTTCGTTGTTGACGGAAATCAAGCACCGCATGTCAGCCCTGCCTATGAACCAAACCTAAGAGGTCTTCCGAAAATCTCTGCGGCGTCGAGCGTTCTTTGGGAAGACTGCTTTGCTTGGTGTCCTCAGGAGCAAATCTAAGCGATCTATAAGTTTTTTGCCGTTTCGCATACATCTTTCTCAGGACCGGCACTTGTGTGTCCACATAATCGTAGACCTTCACGCTACTCTTGCTCTCGTAGTTTCTCAAAGCTCGGCCCACATATTGAACGAGCTTCCCTTTGAAAGACAGAGGAAAGGCGAGAAAGAGCGTGTCCACTTGAGGACAGTCAAAGCCTTCACCCAAGTACTGGCCGGTGGCTATGATCAGCAGTTCTCTGTCAGAAGCCATATCCTGAAGCGACCCTAAAATGGCAGAGCGTTTTTTCTTGCCCAGGCTTCCGCTCAAAACGAGCGGAGTCTTGCCACGCTGCCGCAACCCGTCTGCAAGCAACTCACAGTGTTCCTTCCAGTGGCTTAAGACCAAACAGCGCCGTCCCTATGTGAGCGCCTGGCAGACATCCTCCCGAATCAACTCATTTCGTGCATCGTCCTTGACCAGGTTGCGGAAAATCTCCTGTATCGGAGGGTCGCCATCGTCCAAATTCGTGAACGCAGTTTCGCGAACAAGAAGTGTTCGGGAGAAGCTGTTCTCGGGGGGCTCCATCGTGTGGCGGATGGGTCCACATTGCAAGGCAATAATCTCCTGCAGACCATCACGACGGTAAGGTGTTGCCGTAAGGCCCAAGATGTAACGGACAGAGGCTCTTTTGACACATGCTTCAAACGTGAAGGCTGGCAAATGATGCCATTCGTCTACCACGATAAACCCGTATTTGGAGAGAAAAGCTTCTAAGTCGTCAACGCGCTTAAGACTCTGCATCATACCTAAGTCGACTATCCCGCTTTGCCGGTCTCTGCCGCCGCCTACTTGACCGATGAGGCGCGAGGAAAGACCCAAGAGTTCCCCGATTTGGGAGCGCCATTGATCCAGGATGGGTTTTCGATGCGCCAGAATTAGGTGGGCACGTTTCGCTCTGCGACCGCATAGCAGGCCATCACCGTCTTGCCTGCTCCGGGTGGCGCGACCAACACCCCCATGTCGTCGCTGAGCACGGCTTGGACAGCATTCATCTGTTGGCGTGTTAGCGAGCCCGTAAACTTCAACGCCAACTTTTCGGGTACCGGCCGCCGGTCGGTCAGAGAAACGTCGCTGCCGGCTCCCTTCACGATTTCCTTTAGCTCTTCCACCGTGCCTCTCGGCAGGTGGATATGGCTAACGTCCTCTTCGTAACATTTAATGAATCGTGGAATTCGCCACGTGGATAGACGCAGCTTCTCGCGTTCGTAGAACTGAGGATTGTGGAGCAACGCCAGCTGCTTAATTTGCGCGAGCAACCATGGTGGAATCCCAGACTTTTCTATGCTCAATGCGGCTCCAAGAGTGCACCGGATCTGCTTGGGCGCTGGGTATCTTTCGCGGACGGCCGGGGATATGATTCCCATTGCCCCCGACCCAATTGATACGGGTGGGACTTCTCCGAGTAGCGCCTCTACCTGAGATGATCCAAGCCTCTTAATCTGACTCAAAAAGCTCCACTGATCCGGCCATGGACGCAGTTCGGGCTCATCAGGATTTAGAAACTCTGTATTCCCCAAAGCCCGACACTTCTTTTGCAGTGGCAAGGCGATGAGGTTGCCAAACCCAGCTTTTGGCAAGAAATCCTGGTTGGGAAAAAACCGGTCGTAGCTGGCAAGATCTATCTCTGCTCGTAGTACCATGGTTTCCTTAAGGAGCCTTATCCCCAGCTGCCTAGCTGAGGTGGCAGTCACTGGCATGGAAAAAAAGATCCAAACATGACCGCCATTTCCGGACCGTGATCGTTCCAGATATGCTGGCACCCCGTAGTCTTTGCAGACATTCAGCAAAGCTAAAGCATCAAGAGACCAGCCCGCCTTGTCAAAATCGCAAGCTAAAAACCAGCAGGTGTCATCTCTAAGCAGTGGATAGACGCCGATGATTTTTTCTCCACTTAGGTGACTGAGGATGACCTCATCGGTCAAAGGGAGATATTTTTTCGGCTTACCTTTCCTGGAACCCCAAGGATCTTCACAAGCTGGCGAGTATCCTTTCTTTCCAGTCCGTTCATTAAACCAGAACACTGCATAGACATCCTCTCTCCCTCTGAAGAGCATGCGAAATAACTTTACCTTTTCTTGAGCGGAAAAATTGGAGTCAACGCGGGGAAGTCTGGCAGAAGTCAAAAGTCCATGTCCTCCGTAGCTCCAGGCTTCCTGAGTTTCTTCAATTTTGGTGTCGGACCCCGCAGTTGAGCCGGTTTGGCTGTAATCGGCTTTTGGTTCAGCGACCTCTATGCCTAGCTTTTTTCTAAGCTGGGCGTTTTCCTGACGCAGTCGCTCCATCTCCTGAAGGGCTTTCTCTAACTCGCGCATCATCTCTTTTTCCATCGCGTTCACTCCGCGGCACTACGGGAAGAACATCCGCAGGTTCGCTCAGGTGGCAACATGATCCTATTTCGCCAGGAATTTGATGCAATCATGCCTCAACCTCATCCTACTTGAAGCGGGATCAAGGAATCTACCAGTGATAGAAGTTTTTCCGCCTCAAATTGAAGGGGATGCGCCTGGACCGGGTGTAGCGGTGGACCTGGTTTTCAATGACAGAAGGAAACTTTATACGTTTAGCGCCTGAAATGCTTCTGCAGTCTACCGTATAACGGAAACGAGTTTCTCCACAACTTGATCCACTGTTTCTGCAGGCAATCTCCCGAGTGTTTTTCGGATGAGGGCTTGACTCAAGGTGACCACCTTTGCTGCTTTGACAACAGACGGTTTGGGCAAGCCTCCCTTTTTCTGTTCGTCCAGGCTCAGGGGATAATCGCTATGCTGTAGATCTTTCGGAACCTGCGAGGTGATCGCAAGGAGAATCGCGTCAGCAGAGGAATCATTAAAGCTTTTCGAACTGATGACGAGACCGGGCCGTTGTTTCTGAGTGGTCAGGTCTGTGAACGGAAAGGGAACCAGCACAACATCGCCGCGATCAAAGCTCATCGTAGATTTGGTCCTCGGGATTGTCCCAAAAGCTAAAAGATGACTCGGCGAGCCGTGCCCAGAACAGGTCTTCCGGAGTTACATCGAGCGCTTTGGGAAGGAGGCGGAGAAGCTCTTTCTGCTCCTCTTTAGAAAGAGTCTTAATATCCTCAAAAATCTTCTCAACTCTTTTTGCCATATATGCTCCTATTTCTATAATGCGCCATTCTATTCCCCACTACCCAAAAGGCAAGCTTCTATTCCCCCTACCCAAAAGGCAAGCCACCGGATTAGACCCAAGCTTTTCATGTCATGGCTCTCGATAACTTCATCGGCACCGCTTCGTAGAGGCAGTCACCGACTGTCAAGCCTCAGTATACCAAAAAGACCGCGGGCTCTTCTTGAAGAGCGCGCGAAACATCATCGATGCCAGTTTCAGGGCAATGATGCGTGACGCCTGCAAGATCGACTATCTGATCGACAAAGACTCATTCGAGGCTCCGCTGTGGCCGCGACCCAAGCCCAGCGGGCCTGATCCCTTCACCGAAGAGGAAAGAAACAAGGTTCCTTATCCACTTTTAGGGTAAAGAGCCCCTTTTACCATCCGTTTGCTCACACACTTTTCTGGACCGGGATACGGCCATCGGAAGCTTTAGCGCTGCTCTGGGAAGACATTGATTTTAGAAGAGCTAGGATTTCCATTACCAAGTCTCGCTACATGGAAGCGGAAAGCAATACGAAAACAGCAGCAAGTGAGAGGGAGATTGATCTTCTCCCCGGTATCGTCGAAGTTTTGAAGGCAACGAAACCTCTCCACGTCGAGGAAGGAAAACATGTTTTTCTAAACCAGGAAGGCGAGCCCCTGAACTTTCATACGTGGCACGCTAAGATCTGGTATCGCGCTCTCCGGGCAACGAGTATTCCGGAACGCGGCCCCTATTCTACCCGTCACACGTTCATAAGCGTGGGGCTGAGCAATGGCGTCAACATCAAGTGGCTTGCCGAATATTGCAGGACTTCCGTTGCCATGATCGAGAAGCAATACGGGAAATCTATCCGGAGTGATGCTGCGGAACAGCTCGCCAAGCTGGCTGGAACCGTGACCCGGGAAGAACAGAAGGCCGTCGCTGTGGGTGAAGGATTTGAAAGTCTAGAAAAAGGAATGGTGGGCCCACCTGGATTCGAACCAGGGACCTACCGGTTATGAGCCGGTGGCTCTAACCAGCTGAGCTATGGGCCCGCATTCAACGAAATATCAATTATGAAGGATGAATTATGAATTAAAAGAATCGAACTACTAGCTAAAGAATAGCACGTTCCACTGGAAGCCGAAACTAACTCTCCATAAAACTTTTTAGCCTCTTGCTGCGACTGGGGTGCCGGAGCTTGCGCAGCGCCTTGGCTTCGATCTGACGGATGCGCTCGCGAGTTACAGTGAACTTTTGCCCGACCTCTTCGAGCGTATGGTCGGATTTCTCACCTATACCAAAACGCATCCTGAGAACCTGCTCTTCGCGCGGGGTCAGGGTAGCCAACACCTTTCGGGTCTGTTCCTGGAGGTTGATGTTTACAACCGCATCGGACGGCGTGATGATGCGCTTGTCTTCGATGAAGTCGCCCAAATGGCTGTCTTCTTCCTCCCCAACAGGTGTTTCGAGCGAGATCGGCTCCTTGGCAATCTTCAGAACCTTGCGCACCTTATCTAGAGGAATCTCCATCTTCTCGGCGATCTCCTCCGGAGTTGGCTCGCGACCGATTTCCTGAACCAAATATCGGGAGGTCCGGATCAGCTTGTTGATGGTTTCGATCATATGAACCGGGATACGAATGGTCCGCGCCTGATCGGCAATCGCGCGGGTGATGGCCTGCCGGATCCACCAGGTCGCGTAGGTTGAGAACTTGTAGCCGCGTTGATACTCGAACTTGTCCACCGCTTTCATCAGGCCAATGTTTCCTTCCTGGATCAGATCAAGAAATTGGAGACCACGGTTCGTGTATTTCTTAGCGATGCTGACGACCAGGCGGAGATTGGCTTCAATCAGTTCCTTCTTGGCTAAATTGGCGTTGGTCTCCCCTTCGACAATCGACTGAACCCGACGGCGAATCTCCTCAGCCGGCATCTCCAAGTCTTTCTCGATCCGCCGGACTTCGCGCCGTGCGCTTCTGATTTCTTCAGCCATCCTTTGAATGGCATCGTGTCCCATGCGCAGCGCCCCCACCGCCCGCTGCCAATCTTTTCTCCGCCCGTTGTGTGGAATAATGTGGAGGATTTCCTGAGAAGGCCTTCCGGTCCTTTGCTCAAAATCCTCGATGCGCCTATCCAAGATGCGGATCTGATCCATGGCCCTCTTGAGCCCACTCACAATCGCTTCGGTCTGTTTCCGGTTGAGCTGCAGGGCTTTTAAGCCGTTGAAAATCTTCTCCTGCTGCTTGGAGAGAGCTTCCTGGAGAAGTTTGCGCCTTGGCGGGGAGACGCGCTTGGCCTCCAGCTTCCTCCTGAACTTCTCACGCTCGTTGGTAAGACGGCGCAACTTGGAGATTTGATCCAAAAGTTTTTTCTCGTAGACCTCCTCATCCTCGAGATACTCCACCTCTTCATCGCCGTCCTTGATGATCTCGCGCACGCGGATCTCGTGGCGCGAAAGCTTCTCTCCTATCTCCAGCACATAGCGGAGAGCCAAGGGGCTGGAGAGAACTTCTTCGAGAACCTGCTTCTCTCCCTGCTCGATCTTCTTGGCGATCTCGACTTCACCTTCACGGCTCAAGAGAGAGACCGTGCCCATCTCCCTAAGGTACATCCGCACCGGATCGCCGGTCTTTCCCGCAACGTCCCCCTCGGTCTCGAGCTCGATATCCTTCTCCTCCTCCTCATCCTCGGCCAGCTCTTCTGCTTGGCCGCCCAGAGTCACCCGTTGGTTGGAATCAATGACTTCGATGTCCATCTCACCGAAAATGGACATGACATCATCGATCTGATCCGGCGAGACGATATCGGCCGGAAGCATGTCGTTAACCTCGTCATAGGTCAGGTAGCCCTTTTCCTTGGCGAGGTCGATCAGCTTTTTGACCTCTTTGATCTCCTTCTTTTCACCGCTGGGGGCCGGCAAGTTGGAGATTTCTTTGGCGACCTTTAAGGAATCGGTCTCCTTGGAGTGATCCTTTGGCGGTCGAGCTGCCGTTCTTCTTGTACGACGTCCTGCCATTCCAACATCCTTTCTCTTTTGGCCTTCTCGTCCTTTTTTTCTTCAGCGATCCGGATGGCTCGAAGCAAGTCCTTCCCTCGCGCCTTCAAGTATTGCTTGCGAAGATGCGCAAGGCAATCCGCCGTCATCTTACCGCTCTCCTCTTCGGGTATGCTTTCCCCTTCCAAAATCAACGCCGAAATTTGCGACGCCTGATCGGCGGTGAGCCCCTGCGCGAGCCTTGCTCCATCGATGCTCCCCGACTCCTTCCATTGCAGAAGGATTCTCTCGAATAATTCGCGCCACCTTGACCCGACAAGGGAATGGACGTCCTCCTCACGAGCGAGGATCTCCATCATCGAGGGGAAACGGAGCACAAGACTCATTAACGTGCGTTCTGTTATGCCCTCCTTGGGATCTTCTTTCGGCGCGTGAGAGGCGGGCGCGCCCACCCGACTTTCCATTGGGCGCGCATGGAGCCGAAGGAGTTCTTCTCGGATGCCTAAAAGATCGACTGCGCGGCGAACCAGGATATCCACTTCGAAGGGATTGCGGACCTTACTCAGAACCCGGCCGATCTCCTTGGCGATCTGGCTTTTGCCCTCCAGACCTCTTCCATACTGAGCCTCCAGCCAAGAAAAATAGTAGTCGGCCAATGGAACCGCCTGATCGATGACGCACTCCATCGCTTCCTTTCCTTTGGAGTGGACAAAGGTGTCGGGATCTTCCCCCTTGGGTAAGAAAGCAGCTTTCCCGAGCAGCCCTCCCTCGAGGAAGATTTCAAAGCTCCTTGCGGCCGCCTTTCCGCCGGCCTCGTCCCCGTCAAAAAGAGCGATGATGTTTCTCGTATAGCGCCCCAAAATACGGACATGATCCGGCGTGAGAGCAGTCCCTAAGGTGGCTACCGCATAAGCGATATCAAACTGTGAGAGAGCGATGACATCAAGATACCCTTCAACGATGACCACTCGATCTGTTTTTCGAATCGCCTCCCTGGCTTGATAGAGGCCGTAGAGATTGGACCCCTTGCGAAACAGAGGAGTCTCAGCCGAATTGAGATATTTGGGCAGGCCATCGCCGATGACTCTACCGCCAAACCCTACAGTTTTGCCGGCGGGGCTCACGATAGGGAAAATCAGACGGTCGAGAAATTTATCCCCGTAATGGCCTGATCCTCTGTCGCTGACAAGTCCCAAGCGCACCGCGTCTTTCAACGAGAGATTTTCCTTCTTCAAGAGTTCGGCCAACCCTAAACTTGCCGGACGGGCATAGCCTAGAAAAAAGCGCTGTGCAGAACCTTCGTCAACGCCTCGGCTCTTCAGATAATCGAGCGCTCTCTTCCCCTCTGGCCGGCCAAAGAGAGCCTCGTGGAAGTAAGCCGCCGCTCTTTCATTGAGACGATAGAGCGTTTCTCTCTCTTCGCCCGCGCGTTTGGCTCCGGGCCTCTCGGAACTCTGCACAACGATGCCATAACGCCTGCCGACCCGCTCCACCGCCTCGGGAAAAGTCAGGTGGTCGTACTGCATCAAAAAATGAAACACATTGCCGCCCACTCCGCAGCCGAAACAATGAAAAATCCCCTTTTCTTCGTTTACCGTAAACGACGGAGTCTTCTCCGCGTGGAAAGGACAGAGTCCAAGATAATTGCGACCGACTTTTCTTAAGGTGAGGAAGTCCGATAGAACCTCGACGACGGATGCTCGCTCGCGAACTTCTATAATTTTACCCTCTTCAATCACCGGGTCACCTTGGGAAGAAGGGCACCGCCGCTCGGCGAACTGGCTCAGCGTCCTCGCGCTTTAGAAAATCGGTGCGCGCCACTTGGACCAGTTTCACACCCAACCAGCGAAGGGGAGGGACGAGGTAGGACCCGTCCATATTCTTTCTCATCTTCTCGGGCATCCAGGAAGACAGGGAAACAAAGAATAGGACGAGCGAAAGCAGAACAGCGCCTTTGCCAAGTCCAATAGCTATTCCACCGACTCGATTGATCGTCTGAAGAAAAAGAAGCCTGGCGGAGTTGTGCAACAGCAGACCTACAAGGTTGGAGAAAAAGTACACAACAAAAAACAGGACGACGAAACAAATGGCCCTGAGGACGGTGGGTGAGATCTTCCAATAGCCTTTCCAAAGGGCCGCTACGGACTCGTCGTAACGAATAGCGACCACGAAACCTAGAAAAAGTCCCACCAAGGAAAAGCTCTCGCGAAAAAGGCCTCTAAAAAGACCTCTCAGGGCAAAGAGGAAAAGAAATGCAGTCAAAATTAGATCAACGATGTTAAGCAAAGCGCTACATCCTCATCCACCCAACATCTCTCTAGCCAACTCGTTTGCCCGCTTGCCCTCGGCTCGACCCGCTAACTTGGGCATGATTTGCTTCATCACCCTACCCAGGTCCTGGATCCCCTTGGCCCCTATCTCGTCAATGGAAACCTGAATCAGATCGCGAACCTCCTCCTCGGTTAAAGCCTGCGGTAGAAATCTCCGCAGGATGCCGAGCTCCGCTTCCTCTTTCTCCACCAGATCCTTCCTCCCGCCCGTCCGAAAGGACTCAATCGAGTCCTGCCTTTGTTTACAAAGGGAAGAGACAGTCTTTAAAACCTCTTCCTCAGTCAGCTCCCTACGCACCTTGATCTCTTCATTCTGAATCGCTGCCAAAAGAAACCGCAGGGTGGAAAGAGTCAATCGATCTCCGCCTTTTATGGCGGACTTCGTAGCCTCTTGGATCTGGGCCTTTAGCCCCATGGTCTTCGTGGAAGCTCTGGATACGGAATCTGTAAAAAAGGAAAAAATTTGCGGAATCTTATAAGTAATGGCTCCGGGCGCGTCTCAAGGCTCTCTTTTTCGCTGCGATCATCTTCTTTTTTCTTTTAACGCTGGGCTTCTCGTAATGTTCCCGCTTGCGCAGCTCCGCTAATATCCCTGCCTTTTCACAAAGCTTTTTGAAACGCCGAATGGCGCTCTCGATGGACTCGTTTTCTCTAACTCTGATTCCGGTCATGCCGAAGTATCACCCCCCAAACTTCACTAACGTCTGCCCCCAGCCTTTTTTTACTTAACTGCTCGATTTTAGCCGATTTCCGCGCCAAGTCAAGCAAAAGTGAGAAAAACTTGATTCGTACAGCCAAGATATCTAGATAAGACGGTGAGTTGAGATCATCCGTAGACACTTGGGTCCAAAGACACTTGGGTCCAAACGGAAGTACTAACTCTGGATCGATATGTCCTGGCGATTGTCGGGCTGTAAAACAAACAGCCGAAACTTCCGCTATCTTCGTTGCTGCCGGATCTTCCAAAACTTTTCAGGGAAATCTGAGATGAGCCCGTCGACTCCTAGGGCGAGAAATTTCTCCATCTCTCTCACTTCATTCACCGTCCAGACAAAGGTCTTGAGCCCGAGATTTCTAGCCTGCTGTACGAGGTCAAGATTCACGCAATCCTTCTCAAGATGGAGGGACTCCGCTCTCGTCTTCCAGGCCATCTGAAGCGGGTCTTCTTTCATACCCTTGCAGAACAAGATTCCTATGCGCGCTTCCGGCGCTAGCTCCCGGATTTGCCGCAGGGTTCGAAAATCAAAGGAGGTTAGAATGCTGCGCTCAAAATAGTCGAAATGACTTAAGGTGAAGAGGACTTTAAGCTCGATTCCCAGCGGCCCTTTCGGAACAGTCTTGATATCCAAGCACACATCAGCCTTACCCACGATAACGTCCATGGCCTCTTCCAAGGTCAGTATCCTTTCCCCCTTAAAGGATTTCTTGAACCATCTGCCGACATCGAGCTTTTTAAGCTGCTTGAGATCCTTTCCTTTGATCCATCCCGGCGTCTTAGCGGTGCGGTTCAGACGCTCATCATGGAATACGACGACGTGTCCATCCCTGGAGAGCTGGCAATCCATCTCGATCATATCCACTTGTGCCTCAATCGCCTTTGCGAAGGCGATGCGAGTATTTTCCGGATAAGAACCGGAAGAGCCCCGGTGGGCGATCTTGATAAAACCAGTCATCCGATAATGCAGACGCTAGAGAGAAAGACGTCCGAATATTTGAGACCTGAAGCTGTATTAAAGATGAGAACCTCTTCGGTCGGCTTTACCCAGCCTTGTCGGATCAGGTGTCGTAAGGCCGCCACTCCCGCGCCAGCCTCGGGACAGAAAAAAATCCCTTCTAGTCTGGCCACAGCGTCGATCTCTGAAATCATTTCCCGGTCGCTGACACTGATCGCCGTTCCATGGCTTTCCCGGATTACGTTGAGCATAAGAAAGTCCGCCACAGCCTCAGGCACTCTCAATCCGGAAGCGACGGTCTGGGCATTCGGCCACGGCTCCGCTCTCTGTTTTCCTTGGTGATATGCGCGTACGATCGGCGCACAATTTTCGGCCTGGACTGAAACCATCCGGGGTCGTCGCGAATCGATCCAGCCGATCTTTTCCAGCTCCTTAAAGGCTTTCCACATGCCGATCAGCCCGGTTCCCCCTCCCGTCGGAAAGACAATGACGTCGGGAAGCTGCCAGTTAAGTTGCTCCGCGATTTCGATCCCCAACGTCTTCTTTCCTTCCACGCGATAGGGCTCTTTGAGAGTCGATACCTCAAACCATCCTTCTGCTTCCTTGTGTTCCGCAACGAATCTGCCGCAGTCGCTGATAAGCCCATCGACCAACTTGAGACGTGCGCCGTATCTTTCAACCTCGAAGATATTGGCTCTTGGGGTATCTTTAGGCATAAAGACATGAGCCTCGATTCCGGCTCGAGCCGCATAGGCTGCAAGGGAGCCGCCCGCATTGCCCGCCGAGGGAATAGCAACTTTCTTGATTCCCAACTCATACGCCAGGGAGATTGCGACCGAAAGACCGCGATCTTTGAAGGAGCCGGTCGGGTTTCGCGCCTCATCCTTGATCCAAAGTTTTTTAAGTCTAAGCTTCGCCGCCAACCTTGACGCCTCAACCATAGGTGTAAAACCCTCCCCCAGAGAAACCCGATGGCTTTCGTCCTCTAGAGGCAGAAACTCGTGGTAGCGCCACAAGCTTGCAGGACGGGCCGACAGTTCTTCTTTTTGAATGGCCGTCTTTATCTTCTCAGTGTCGTAGCTAACCAACAGCGGTGAGCCGCAAGGGCATAGATTGAGAATCTTTCCAAGAGGAAATTGGCTCTGGCATTTTGGGCAGACAATCTCTTTGGCAAAAGACATTAAACTTCGTCTCTTTTAGCCAGATAGATGAAAAATTCTCGATTCCCCTTCGGCCCTAACAGGGGCGATTCGGTTACGCCTTTGACTTCAAGACCGATCTCGGTCGCAGCGTCCTCGATCTCCTTAATGACCCGGAGATGTTCCTCATGGCTGCGCACGACTCCCCCTTTTCCCACTTTTCCTTTGCCCACCTCAAACTGGGGCTTGATGAGAGCTAGGATCTCACCTCTTGGCGACAGAAGTTTCTTGACTTGGGGAAGAACCAGGCGGAGAGAGATGAAAGAGACATCAATGGTGGCAAACTCGGGCCTTCTTGAAAGCTCGTCGACCTCAAGATAACGGATATTTTTCTTCTCTAAGACGAAAACGCGAGGATCTTTTCTGAGTTTCCAGTCAAGCTGTCCGTAGCCGACATCGACAGCGTAGACCTCGCCGGCTCCATGAGCCAGCAAGCAATCGGTAAAGCCTCCGGTAGAGGCCCCTACATCGAGGATAATCTTATCTTTGACTGGAATCCTAAGCACTCGAAGCGCTTTTTCGAGCTTTATTCCACCCCGGCTGACATAGGGCAGAGACTGTCCTCTGAGTCGAACAGAAGCGTCTGGACTGACCAAGGCTCCAGCCTTAGTCACTGGCTGATCGTTGACGAGAACTTCTCCCGCCATGATTCGGCCCCGCCCCTCCTCTCGGCTCTTAACCAGCCCCCGCTCGAACAACAGCTTATCTAAGCGCTGCCCTTTTCCCATCCCTCCTTTTTTCTCTTCTTCTCTCTCCGGATCATCTGGAGAGCAGTCTGCGCGATCGTGTCTTTATCGATACCGCACATCTTGCTAAGCTCGCCTTGCGTCCCATGCGGAATAAATCGGTCCGGGACACCCAGACGTCTAACCTTGACCTCCGTAATACCCTCATCCGCCAGAAACTCTAAAACGGCGCTCCCAAATCCCCCGTTCAAGACGTGGTCTTCCACGGTCATGACTCTCGGGGCTTGGGCGAAGAGATCCAACAGCAACTCACGATCCAAGGGTTTTACAAACCGCGCATTCACAACCGCGGCTTCAATACCCAGCTGAGCGAGATCTTGGGCCGCCCTCAAAGCCGGTATCACCGTGTGGCCTATCCCGACAATCACGATATCTTTTCCCCGGCGCAACAGCTCCGCTTTGCCGACCTCCAGATTGCGAGGTTCCTCGTCCATCTTCACTCCCCAGCCTTCTCCTCGCGGGTAGCGAAGCGAGATGGGCCCACTATGCTCGATCGCCGTTTTCACCATGTGCTGAAGCTCGTTCTCATCTTTCGGAGCCATGATCACCATATTCGGCATCGAGCGCATATAGGCGAAATCGAATACGCCGTGATGCGTCGGGCCATCGGCCCCCACGAGACCACCGCGGTCGAGGGCGAAGACAACGTGCAGATTCTGAATGCACACATCGTGCAGGATCTGATCGTAGCCGCGCTGCAGAAAGGTGGAATAGATCGCCACGACCGGTATCCAACCCTCGGTCGCCATCCCGGCGGCGAACGTCACGGCATGCTGCTCCGCGATGCCGACGTCATAGGAGCGGCCGGGAAGCTCGCGGGACAACTTATCAATACCGGTGCCGCTTCCCATGGCTGCGGTGATCCCGACGACTCTGGGGTTTTGCTTCGCCAACTTGATCAAGGCCGCAGCGAAGACGTCGGTAAACGTGGGAATCGGACTCTTCTCCTTCTTGGGTTTCCCCGTCAGGATGTGGAAAGGCGCTACGCTGTGGTATTTGATCGGATCCTGCTCGGCTGGCTCATATCCCTTTCCTTTCTTCGTGATCACATGGACAAGCGTCGGCCCTCCGACGTTCTGAACGCTCCGGAAGGTCTCGACCATCTCTGTGAGATTATGGCCGTCGATGGGGCCCACGTACTGAAAACCCAAGGCCTCAAAAAGAAATCCCGGCGTGACCAAACCCAGAAACGATTCCTTGACCTTACGCGCGACCTGATAGAGATTCTCGCCCTTGGGCAGCGTGCGAAGAAGACTGACAAGATTTTTTTGCAGCCGAACCACCGAGTCCTTCGTAAACTGTTTGCTCAGAAAAGAAGATAGGGCTCCCACTCGAGGATCGATGAAGTGCTCGTTATCGTTGAGCACAACAATGAGATCTTTATTGAGATGCCCGGCTTGATTCAGCCCTTCAAAGGTAAGGCCGGCGCTGAGACAGCCGTCGCTTATGACAGCCACGACCTTATGTTCGGACTGGCGAAGCGCTTTGGTCACGACCATGCCGAGAGCCGCCGACACCGATGTGCCCGCATGGCCGGCACCGAAGACATCGTATTCGCTTTCCTCGCGACTCAAAAAACCGCTGATCCCTCCCAACTGGCGAATCGTGGGAAACTTATCCCGCCTGCCGCAAAGGATTTTATGGGCATAGGCTTGGTGGCCTGTATCCCAGACGATTCGATCCTCTGGGGTCTCGAACACATAGTGCAAGGCAAGCGTCAGCTCCACAGCTCCCAAAGTGGAAGCTAAATGCCCTCCCACTTCAGAGACTACCGATAGAACCTCTTCGCGCACCTCCTTGGCCAAAGGTTCGAGTTCTTCGACGCTTAATCGGCGAAGAGCGGCTGGACTTTGAATACGATCAAGAAATCTTGCCATTAGACCCCCCCACGAACTAGAAGGCTCGCTCAATGACATAAGTGGCGATCCCCTGCAAGGGACCGGTTTCTCTGCCGAAAGGCTCAATCTCCTTTAAGCAATCCTGAAGGAGCTCGCGCACCCGAGATCTTGCCGCCGCGACTCCCACGATCGAAGGATAGGTTGCTTTTTTCCTTTCCTTTTCACTAGCCTGGCTGCATCCTTGACGGCCACCGGTGGCTGTATCCAAGATGTCGTCTACAATTTGAAAGGCGAGTCCCAGAAACTCGGCATACCGGGTGATTCTACGCAGCTCCTTCGCGGTGGCGCCACCGATCCTCGCGCCGATCCGGGCTGCCGCCAAAATCAATGCACCGGTCTTGCGCACATGCATATATTCCACAGTCGCCAGATCGGCTTCGTGGCCCTCTGATTCTAAATCGATGACCTGACCGCCCACCAAGCCACCGACTCCGGCGGCATGAGATATCTCGTGGATCACTTCTAGAACAAGCCTCGGTTCCAACGCGCGCAGCACCCGAGGACTCGACATGAGATGGAAAGCCTCGGTAAGAAGCGCGTCGCCCGCAAGCAGCGCAATCCCCTCACCGAAAACTTTATGGCTTGCGGGCTCTCCCCGCCTGTACTCATCGTTGTCCAGCGCAGGAAGATCGTCGTGGATGATGGAATAAGTATGAATGAGTTCAAGGCCACAGGCAAAGGGAAGAAGCGATCTGTGGCTTGCCCCGAACAACTCCCCCGAGGCAAGGGTCAGAATAGGTCGGATGCGCTTTCCACCCGAGAACAAACCGTAATGCATCGCCTCATAGAGTATTTTCGGATGCTGCGTGTACTCCTTGAGATACCGTTCCAGCGCCCGATCAACCAGCAACCTCCTCCGTGTCAGATAATCTTGGATATCAAAAGCGGCCACCTCACGGTTTCTCCGGTTCCAAATCTTCATCTTCCACATCATCGAGCAACTTGAGCTGGAGTTTCCCTTCCTTGTCCTTCACCAGAAGCTCTATCTTTTTCTCGACTTCATTCAGTCTTTGATTACAGTAACGGACAAGACTCACTCCTTGCTCAAAAGCGGCTAGCGAATCCTCAAGAGAAAGCTCGCCGGACTCCAGCCGCTCGACCACCTTCTCCAGTTCTTCGAGCGCTTCCTCGAACTTTTTGTGCTCCTTATCCTTCTTCATCATGGATCCTGGCACCGCCCCTTGGACCTCTTGGCCACCCAATCCTAGTTGACCGCCAGGAGTTCAAACGGGTCTATTCTGGCTCCGTTCAGACGCGCACCCCAATGGAGGTGAGGGCCCGTAACCCTCCCGGTCATTCCCGTCCAACCGATGAGCTCCCCTTTGCGCACCTGAGCCCCCTCTTCAACCGCAAAATTCTGTAGGTGAAAATACATGGTATAGAGCCCTGCTCCATGGTCCAGAACCAAACTCTTGCCGTTGAAAAAGAAGTCCTGCCGCAAAACGACCCGGCCATGATTCGTGGCGATGACTTCGGTACCCAAGGCTGCCTTCAGGTCCACCCCGGTATGCGGAGCGCGCGGCAATCCGTTGACGATCCTGCGGAATCCGAATGGCGAGGTGATTTCGCTGGCAATCGGTGTGAGAAAGCCTTTCTCCCAAAGGCGGGTTGGGCTAGCAGAATTCCAGAGCTGGGCCATTTGTCGCCGTTCTTTTTCTATCCTTTTTTGGGTCGCCTCATCAATCCGATCAAACCCCGGTGAGACCGAAATTTTTTCCTGGGGAAAAGGCTTCTCCTTGATCGCGAAAGCAACGCGACCCACCCACTCTTTGCCGACCTTATCCCGCGCTTGGACACGAATCTCTTTGGCCCCGGGCTTCTCCTCCAGATCAACTCCAATTAACGTGATACAAGATCCTTCCTTCTCCAAAAAAAAAGGTAATTCGCGATCCGCCCAAAAGCCTCGAACACCCAACAGATCTTTCCCCTCGATTCTTATTTCCGCGACCCCCCCCTGAAAGACCTCGTACGCCCTGACTGAAACCGTCCAGGGAAAATCCGCGGCAAGCGAGATACGGACAAGTACAAGCACAGAGAGAAGCGCGGCGGCCTTCATTTATTCCTTTTCTTCCACTCTACATAAAGATTTTCCCCGCGCAAAAGTGATCCGGATCAGGTCCCCTAACTCGACGGAGCCCGAATTTCTCACGATCACTCCCTCAGGCATCTTGTGCGCAATACTGTAGCCCCGCTCCAAGACTGCCAGCGGACTGAGACTATTGAGCCGCTCCGCACCGTGATTCAAACGATCTCTGCGTTTCTCTATACCATCCCTGAAACGACGCCATAGGCTTAGGGAAAGCTCATCCAACTTGATTTGCTTCTCCCGCAGCCGACGCCTAGGATCAACCAGCCGGCGCCCAAACTCTTCCCAGACTTCCCGCGCCGACTCCAAATAGCTCTGCATGGCTCGCAAGAGGCGATTCTCCAGGCTCACGGTTTCCTCCAGCAGCTCGGCCTTTCGAGGCACGACCATCTCCGCCGCGGCCGTCGGAGTCGGCGCCCGATGATCTGCGACGAAGTCGGCGATCGTGAAATCTATCTCGTGACCTACGGCAGAGATCACCGGAACCGGCGCGGCGAAGATCGCCCGTGCAACCACCTCTTCATTGAACGCCCAAAGA
>DASYRN010000102.1:0-3162 GCA_036004365.1 Binatia bacterium | reverse complement strand
GGGACCCAGGTAGGCTCCCACGTTAGAAAGTTGCCCTGCAGGCGGTCTCGTTACATCTGCCATGCTCTCCCCCTTTTGCCCTTTCGGCTGAGATAAGGCGGTAATTTAGACCAGAAGGATTTTTTTGTCCAGAGCTACCTTTTCGGAACTTTCTCGGGTGAGAGCGCTTTCGGCTGCGGCCTATGGACTGCCGGTCAGTGAACTTTTTTAAGTTTGACAAGGCAGGAGGCATCTGTCAGAAGTTTGCATGGTCAGGTTCGGATAAAGACTCTCGCTCACGAAATAATGAGGAATCCGTGGCGATAAAGGATCTCAGAGAATTCCTGGACATTCTACAAAAGCACGAAGAGCTTCAGCGGGTTCGAGACGAAGTCGATTGGAACCTCGAAATGGGAGCGATCATTCGCCATTGCTATGACATCGGCGGCCCGGCGGTTTTTTTTGAGAAGGTTAAAGACTATCCCCACGGGTTCCGCGCCCTGGGCGCTTCTCTGGGCCCGAGCCGGAGACCAGGCCACTCTCTTTACGCGCGGACGGCCCTGGCCTTTGGGCTTGCGCCCGATACGCCCTTTCAGACGCTCATTGACCACTATCTCAAACGCAAGGAGAAACCGATTAAACCAATCCTTGTCAAAAACGCGCCCTGCAAAGAGAACGTCTTCCTGGGAAAGGACGTCGATCTTTGGAAGTTTCCGGCGCCTCTAATTCATGGAGGTGATGGCGGTCGCTACATCGGCACTTGGCATACAGTCATCACCAAGGATCCGGACAGCTCATGGGTGAATTGGGGGATGTACCGTCTGATGATCCACGATCGGAATACCATGGGATGTCTTTTCCCCGCGCAGCAGCATATCGGTCAGATGTATCAGAAGTGCGAGGCTACGAATGTACCTCTGCCGGCCGCCGTGGCCATCGGCGCGCAGCCGGTTGTGCCGATCGTGAGCTGCGTGCAGCTTCCTCCTTATGTCAATGAGGTGGATGTCGCTGGCGGCCTCCAGGAGGAGCCGATCTCTCTGGTTAAGTGCGAGACTTTGGATCTAGAGGTTCCCGCAACAGCGGAGATCGTTCTTGAGGGTGAGGTGCTTCCTCATGAGCGAAAGACAGAAGGCCCCTTTGGCGAGTATATGGGGTATGAGGCTGGCAAATCTTCGCCGAAGCCGATCTTTCGCGTGAACGCCATTACCTATCGCAATGAACCGATTCTAACTTTCTCCAACATGGGGATGCCCATTCATGAATCGCAGACCGTCACAGCTCTTATCAAGAGCGCTGAGGTTTATTCCGAGCTCAAAAGGCTCGGTCTTCCCATCAAAGGGGTCTATTACCCCCCTTATGCGGTGGGGCACATGGCGGTCGTCTCCACGGAGACGCCCTTCATCAATTTCGCTAAGCGGGTCGCGCATTCAGTGTGGGCTACCAAGCCCGGGCTCTTTACCTATTATATAGTCGTGGTCGACGCCGATGTGGATCCGACTAACATGGACGAAGTGCTGCATACCATCACAACCAAATGCCATCCGGTCAATGGTATCCATCCGGTCAATCATATCCCTGGTTTTCCGGTGCTGCTTCCGTTTCTTCCTCCCAAGGAAAGGCTGCTTGGTGACGCAGCTGGTGTGATCCTTGATTGCACCTGGCCTAAGGACTGGCCTCAAGAGTCGATACCTGTGAAGGCAAACTTGGAGAATCTCTGGCCAAAGGAGATAAGAGAGAAGGTGCTGGGGAAGTGGGAGAAATACGGGTTTAAAAGATAGACAGAAGGATAATTTTTAGTTTTTAATTTTGAGTGTTCAGTAAAAACTCAAAACTCACAACTCGGCCGAATTTTGGCCGCTTCAGGACAACGGTAGAGTCACCGTAAACGTCGAACCGTGGCCAGGCCTACTTTCCACGGCAATTTCTCCTCCATGCGCCTCCGCGATCATTTTGCAGATCACGAGTCCGAGGCCGGTTCCTTTATCTTCAGAGAGCTTTCCGCTCGCGGTCTGTCGATACTTCTCAAAGAGCTGGGTGATTTCATCAGGCGATATGCCGGTACCGGTATCTTTCACCCACATCCTAACCCCGTGGCTGTTTTTGGGGCTCGCGCCCACCTCGATGGCGCCGCGTTCGGGTGTAAACTTTATTGCGTTGCTTAAGAGATTGGATATCACCTGTTCCAGCCGCCGCGGATCGGCGCTGATTCGAGGGAGGTTGGGATCGATGCGACTGGAGAGGGAGATATTTTTGACTTTCGCCAAGGGAAGGTAGTTTTCCAAACTACCGCGGACCAGTTCGTAGAGGTCGATTTTTTCCTTTATCAGGTCGAGTCTCCCAGCCTCGATTTTCGAGATGTCGAGGAAGTCGTTGACAAGCTCAACCAACTTGCGACAAGTGGTTTCAATTTTGCCGAGCCATTTTTTTTGCTCCTCGGTTACCGGTCCCAGAAGCCCGTCCTCCAGCATCGCCGAAGTCGACATGACCGCGGTGAGGGGCGACCTCAGGTCATGAGCCACCATCGCGGTGAAATCAGCCTGCAACTCATTTGCCTTTTTTAGCTCCTCCGCTTGTCTTTTGACCTGTGCAAGCACAACTTCGTTGAAGCGCCAAGCGATCATGCTTCCAACACTCGACCAAAGCACAAAGAAGGCGTGAATGCCGGCCCAAGTCCAGGGAGCGTTGAAAGCTGTGCTGTGGTTGAAAACCTCTTCAGGCCATAGAGCGCCCACGAGGCCGTGATGGAATGCGACATAACCGATGGCTAGGAAGAAAGGGATGCGGTCTTGGTACAGGGCCAAGAACGTAAGCATCACGAAGAAGTGGAAGTGCAATTCGATATAGCCGCCCGACAGATGTACCAGAATAGCGGAGGAGCTCATGAGCCCCACGGCAACCGCGCTCGCCTGGAATGTCTGGCTGGCCCTCCTCCATCCTCCTAATGCGGCGAATAGGGCCACAATGAGCCCTTCCATCAGTGTGTGGAGGACGGTGCCGTCGCGGAAAAAGGCGCCCAGGCTGATGTCCCATCTATATCCCAACACGGGTCCCGCAAGGCCTATGATGGCAGCGTGAAACCATGTCAAACCCAACAAAAAGCGGTGCCTCTTTTGCCACACATCATCGGGTAGGACCCCGCCTGATGGTAAGATGGCCAGCAGGCGTTTGACTATGGAAGGATAC
>DASYRN010000101.1:0-4818 GCA_036004365.1 Binatia bacterium | reverse complement strand
GGGATTTTAGACGCAAGGGTTAAACAGCTTCGCCGCGTCTGACACGCACTATCCGGACCGATCAACCTGCTTCTTCGACAACTGTCTCCAGCAATCTTTGATTCTCACGTTTTCGCAATTGCGAAAACGTGAAAGTATTGGAGGTTTAGGAGCGGTGCAGTTAACGGCGGCCCACGGACGTGGTCTTTACAAATCCGGAGAGCGCGTCGAGAATTCTCTGCACCTCGCGCGGGTATTTGAGTCTGTATCGGGCGTGTCGTCCCTCGGTCTCATAGCGCACGACTTCGGCAAGTCTCAACGCTCCAAGAATATTGCTGGTGCGCGGTACGCTGCGACCGATGGCTCTTGCAATCTCACCGGTGCTCATCGCTTTACTTTCCGCCAGCAAGGAGACCACGGTGAAGGCAATGGGATTGCCAAGGAGACGGCACAGCCGAGATTGCCTGTAGCTCACTTCTTCCACGGCAGCGATGCTTATCACGTTTTCGCAATTGCGAAAACGTGAAAGTATGGGTCAAGGATGAAGATTGTTGTATATGAGGTCGAGGTATCGACCTGCTCCAGAACAATTCGAGTCGCAGGGAGCAAGAGCCGCTCTGTGAGTTTCACATGCAGGGATCGCAGATGATGGCGCCGCGCCGGCAGGGTTGTGCAATCTTGTGCGCGAGAAGCCTTCCCCGGTAATCGATGGCGGCGAGCCGGGAATCAAGGATCGGAAAAAGAAATGCTTACCGAGGTCAATAATGGGATTGCCAAGGAGACGGCACAGCCGAGATTGCCTGTAGCTCACCTCTTCCACGGCAGCGATGCTTATCACGTTTTCGCAATTGCGAAAACGTGAAAGTATGGCCAAGTCGCGGGACGTCGGTCGGGCTTTGACAAACCAACAAAGACAGTCGAGTGGTAGAAGTCTGGTTCTGTCGCCTGATCCAAATGTCGAGATGTCGCCTAATGTTGTATATACATAATCGATGTTCGACTGGAGACCCTGAAAACCGTTTAATACCTTCAATCCGCTGAAAGCTTTGAGTCAACAAACCATGAAGCAAACAGAGTCACACAAGCCGCGCGTTAGCCGGTTCGCGCTGTTCCTCACCTTTTCCCGGATTACCCTGTCTGGTTTTGGCGGTGTGCTGTTCTGGGCGCGGCGCAGGCTGGTCGAGCAACAGCGCTGGCTCACCGAGCGGGAGTTTGTCGAGCTGTTAGGGCTCGGACAGATCCTGCCCGGGCCGAACGTACTCAATCTGACGGTGATGGTCGGGTATCGTTTCGGTGGCTGGACGGGCGCCGCGGCGGCCGTCGCCGGGTTCTTGGGCTGGCCGTGTCTCGTGGTCATCGGCATGGGCGCGCTGTACCAGCAATACGGTGCCCTGCCGCAGGTGCAGCGCGCGCTCGCCGGCATGTCCATCGTGGCGGCGGGGCTGCTGCTCGCCAACGCTGTCAAGTTAGCAGTGGTGTTGCCGCGGCGGTGGTGGCCGTGGCTGTTCGGCCTGCTGGCCTTTGTCGGCGTAGGCGTCGTGCGCTGGCCGCTCCTTTGGGTCATAGGGGCTCTCGCGCCCTGGGCCGTCTTCGCGGCCTGGAAAGAAAACGAGTGATGGACCGCCTCGACCTCGGCGCGCTGTTTCTGCATATGTTGGCCCTCTGGTTCGTGGCCATCGGCGGTCCCTCGACGATCCTGCCGGACATCCACCGCTACGTGGTGGAGGTGCACCACCTGATGACGAGCGCGCAGTTCGCCGAGCTCTACACGTTGGCGCAGGTGGCGCCGGGCCCCAACGCCATGTACGTCACGCTTATCGGGTGGCACCTGGCGGGGTGGGCGGGCGCGGCCGCGACCACGATCCCACTTCTCGTGCCGTCTACCACGCTTACGCTGCTTGTCGTGCACTTCAACGAGCGCTATCCCAATGCACCGATCGGCCGCGCCATCCGCCGCGGCCTGGCGCCGATTGCGATTGGACTGAGTTTCGCGAGCGCGACGATACTGATGCGCGCGGTGAACCACGACTGGCGCGGGTACCTGCTCACGCTGGTCACCGTAGCGCTGGTCCTGCGCACGTCATGGAGCCCGCTGTGGCTGCTCGCGGCCGGTGCGCTGGCGGGCATGGCCGGCCTCGTCTGAGCATGATTCTCCACTCCGAACAATTTCACGGTGCTTAGGATTTGATTAAGGGATACATAAAAGGATACATAAAAGGGGACATTATGGGGGAACGCCCTACGGTTCAGCCGACTGGGTTTCTCTTACGGCGGCTGAGCTTGGCTTGGGCGCAAGCCTAAGATCCAGAGGACGACCGAGAAAAGAAATAGAAATTTAGAATGCCCCCCTTTCTTTTAGTCCGTTTGCCCGTGAGCGGGTTGGTTCCGCCATGAACGCTCGAGGAGGAGATCGATATGCCATGGATCCGTGTGATCAGAGAGAATGAAGCCGACGGGGAGCTGAGAGAGGTCTACCGGAAAATAAAGGAGCAGCGCAAAGGCGAGAAGATCGTCCAGGAGCGCACCGCCGACGCCCCGATCAGCCCGCCGATGCTGCACAGCCTGAATCCTAAAGTGATGTGGCACACGGCGGAGTTGATGTGGGCGATCATGCGCGGCGAGTCTCGCCTCACTACGGCGCAGCGCGAGATGATTGCAACAGTAACTTCCGCGGCGCTGCATTGTCGTTTCTGAACCGTCGCTCACGCAGAGTTTCTGCGTCAGGAGAAGGCCGACGATCTCTCAGTGGAGCAGATCAAAGACGATTGGCGACAGATGGAGTTGACCGAAGCTGAGTACGCTATGTTGGAGTTTGCCGAGAAACTGACGCTGACACCCAGCAATATGCGGGAGGAAGACGTGCAGAAGCTGCGCAATGTGGGCTGGACCGATAGAGACATACTCGATATCGTCCACGTGTGCGCCTACTTCAATTTTCGGGTGCGGGTGGTCGACGGGCTCGGTTTGGAAGTCGCCGATTGGCAAATTCAGCGGGCGCGAGCGGGAGCCGAGCGGGCGGCGAAGATCGCCGAGGAGCGCGGCGTGCCGATGCCGTCCGATCCATGGAAGGTTCGTTAAAATAATCGGAGGCGCACAGCTTTGCTCGTGAGGTGCGAGGTACAAACGAATACAGCGCGAGGATTTGCATGCGCGGAATAACTCCAAGACGAGAGCAAGGGATGGCCGATCCGGTTTTGGCTTCAATGGTCCATGCTATGGGGCTCGAAAACGCGCGGCACTATACGGCCGCGACTCCCAAGATCCAAGCCTACCGCAATCGCTGGGTGGAACTGGCGCCGTTTCGCGATGGTCCGGTCAATTCGCAACGCAGTGAAGTGAGCGATTTTGCCGAGATGACGAAACAAATCAAAGCGAAGGCGAGAAAGTGCTCCAGGGAGCCAACGCCGTCGAAGAAGAAGCGATGCGAGTTTACGCAAAGTGCACAGAGATCGCCACCGAGCTTGCGGCACACGTTCGTGAGCTCGGATATGCAGCCCGCGCCCACCACAACGGCGCGAGTGAAGTGCAGGCGATTCCAATTTTTTATCAGGTAGGCTTCGGCGAACTCGGCCGTCACGGCAGCTTGATCAACGAGAAATACGGAGCCAGTTTTCGTCCGGGATTCGTGACTACCGATCTGCCTCTGGTTGAAGATCAGCCGCGCGAGTTCGGCGTTCAGGACTTTTGCATGAACTGCAACGTCTGCCAGCTCAACTGTCCCGGCGACGCAATCCCTCAGGATCATGTGGTGACGCACGGCATCAAGCGGTGGCTAATCGATCTGGAGAAGTGCTATCCCTACTCCCGCCTGCGCGACGAATACTGCCATTTATGTGTCGATGCGTGCCCGTATAGCGTGAAGTCTTATCCGGAGACTTATAAGGCATTCATGAAGCAGCGTAAACAAGTCGGCTACAAAACGCCGACATCCTGGTAAGACGAAAATGGAAAAGCTTTACGTGAACGAAATTCGTCCCGACGGAGAGGTCAGCACGGTCGGTCTGTTTTACTCGCGGGCCGAAGCGGAAAATATCGTCGCGCAGCTACGGAGCATTCCGGAGCGATGCCATAATCGTTACGAGATCGTCCAAGCAAACCAAAGGTATCTCATGACGAGTGATTCTCAACGGTCGCGCGACGCCTCAAAGGACTAGCCTTATATTCAAACGGTCCCGGCTGCTCAGGCAACGGAGGAGGTGCAGCCATGATCGAGTATACCATAACGACATGTCGGTTTGTGCTCAGAAGGTGCGGTTTGCGCTGGCTGAGAAGAAACTGACCTGGGAAGGCCACCATTTAAATCTTCGCGCGGGTGATCAGCATAAGCCGGAATATTTGAAGCGTCTGAGCACCGAGTAAGTGATTGCAACAGGCTGTTGAAAAAGTAACTCTATGCTTCGATCCTTCGGCTTCGCTCAGGACAGGCTCCCTCAACTGCGCCTTTAGTCCCGAGCCCTTCGATGAACTCAGGACAGGCTTGTCGAGGGCTCAGCATGAACGGAAACTAGTCCATGATTTCCTGACTCTCCGTTCGCCCTGAGCCGAGTCGAAGGGTGAACGAAGGGTTTTTCAACACCCTGGCAAGACTTGGCCCCATTGGCTCGGCCTGGCCATCTGACCTAGGCTCGTGAATGCGATCAACGACTTGAACGTTGTGAACGATTGGAACGATTTGAACTCTTTTTTTATTGGAGATACCCGCTGCCGCCGCCTTCGGCTTCCGCCAGCGCGAGATTGTGACGGACCGCGTCCAAATGCGGATGGATTTCCAGCGCGCGGCGAAAGCAGACCGCCGCTTCGCGAAACTCGTTTAACGATATATGGCAGAGACCTTGGCCG
>DASYRN010000100.1:0-18034 GCA_036004365.1 Binatia bacterium | reverse complement strand
GATGCTCGCGTTGACGGCCTCACATAGCCGCGCGGCACTTTCGGCCACAGTGTCTAGCACTGGCTGCAGATCGGTAGGCGAACGGGCGATCACCCGCAGGATCTCGGTCGTGGCGGTCTGCTGCTCCAGCGCCTCGGCGAGCTCACGCCTCAGCGCCTCTAGCTCCTGGTCCAGCTTGGTGGAAGGCTTTTTAGGGACTAGGCGCTGTTTCGTGAGAGCATGCCGTCGCTTCTTTACCTTGCTCACAAAGACTCCAAATTACTTATGAGCCTAAACTTATTGCAAAAGGCAAATTGCAAAATGTAAATTGCAAAGTTGCCGGACGTTTCCTTTTCAGTTTGCATTTTTCACTTTTCACTTTGCACTTTGCATTGCGGCTGGCCAAACACTGAACATATTTAAAAAGCCCGGCTGGGAAACCCAGTCCGGGCTAAGTCACGCTCGCCAAAGGTGTGACCGGGTTACAGGACCCCGTCTACACCTACCGCCTCCACAATTGCAAGCGTATTTATTCTAGGCGACCGGCAGCCGTCAAGATTTTAAAGACTGTTGAATCCGCTGTTCACTCTTCGACCAGAGCCTTGCTGAGTAGCAGGCCGTTTCCTTCGACAAAGCTCAGGACGAACGGCCTGTGTATCGAAAGGGCTGAGGGCGAACGGGATAGAGCCCCAAGTCGCTGATGATTTTCTGTTGTACTGAGCTACCGAAGTATGACCCACTCGAAGCATCAGAAACTCCTTCTCAACAGTCTTTTTAAAGTCAGTATCAACCTTCAGGATACGGAACCGGAATCAGTTGGTCCGACGCGCTTCGGACATCTTCATTCCATAGGTCGAGTAGCTTTCTGGCAACCGGTCCTGGCCGACCATCCCCTATGGGTACACCGTCCCATTGGACCACGGGCGCGACTTTAATCGAGCTCCCCAATAACATCATCTCAGCCGCCGCTTTCCCCTCGGCAACGGGCACATGGGCCACCACGATGTCCTGCAAATCACCCGCCATGACGAGACGCCGCGCCAGATGGAGCATGCGCTGCACCGTAACGCCCGAAAGAATGGCGTCGAAAGGAGGATGGCACAGGACGCGATCCTTGGTGACGAAGGCCACATTCATGTTCGAGCTCTCTCCCACCATTCCGCGCTCGTCAACGAAAATGCCGTTGTCGGCGCCTCGCTCCTTCGCCTCCAATACCACCAAAACATTAGGCAAATAGTTGGTCGATTTTACGCGTGCGAAGAATGGTGGCTTGATAGCGACCGTACTTGTTATCACTTTGACCCCTTCGGTATAGAAAGAATCCGGGTAGCTTTCACCCTTGAAAATCATCACATAAAAACTACTCCCGACACACTCCGCGGGCCCCAGACCGAAGCCGCCGGGTCCGGCGGAGAGCCAATAGCGCACCGAGGCATCGCGGCGACCGCTGGCAGCCGCCGTGTCAATGATGATCTGGCGAAGTCGTTCACGGGGAAACGGTAGCGGGATGTGCGCCATCTCGGCCGAGCGCAGGAAACGGTCGAGATGGGGATCGAGCTGATAAAGCATGCCATTGGCCAGAATCGCCGTGTCAAATACGGCGTGGCCGCGGTGCACCATGTGATCGTCGAGCGGCAAAACCATAAGAGGCGGATCGGTGATGATCCCCCCAAACACGCTGCTGTACATGGCGTAGAAATTCGCCGATCTGGGATGTATAGCGTTGCGCAAACGGGCTATGGCGTCATCCATGCTAAGAGAGGCAGTCCGCGCGCTTCTGGACATAGGGAATTCCTCCTTTGTCAATTGGTCCCAGAAAGAAACTCAACACGATAAAAAATGAAAATTGCAAAATGTAAAGGGCACAATGCTTTAGAAAACTGGCGAATTCTCCTCTAACTTCGCATTTTTCAATTTGCACTTTGACTTTTGCATTGACCGAGTTACTAAGCTAGGTTGCGCATTTGATTGTATTTGTTTCTTACCTGTTAAACGTTCACCAGAAGGACTTCAAACAAAATTCATCGCGCCAAGACGCCAAGACCGCGAAGATAAATGACTCTTTATTTCTCCAAAACTTGGCGCCCTTTGCGCCTTTGCGCGAGTCAAGGCCTTCATCCGACTAGAAATCAAAAAGCCCGGCTGGGAAAATCCTCAGTCCGGGCTTATGGGACACAAAGTAGAGGCAGGAAGATCAGCTCCGGCCGGCTCTCTGCATGTACATGTGAACACAATAGTCGTACAAAGAAATAATCGTGAATTCTTCTATGTTTGTCTGGCCGTCACTTTTCTCATACTGGACGGTGACAGCGTGGTCTTTACATGAGACTCCTACCAAGCGGGCACGCTTGTTTTCAACATAGCCGCCCGCCGTGCGTAAGATTTGTGACACGCTATGGCTATTTGGCATCCCGCTCGGGTTATGCCGTCTCGCCTGCCCCTCACGCTCCAACCGTTCAATATCTTCCGAAGTATAACGCAACTCAAGCGGCACAAAAGAAGGCGCTGACTGATCCCCGTTCTCATCCCCTCGACCGCGCAACTTCCCCCAAATCATCCGGATCTTGCTTTCTTGCTCTTGTCGCGCCACTGCCTGCTGAAGCTTCGCCTCCATCTTCCCCCGGACAAGATAGTCCTCGCCTTGGCTCTCGATGTCGATATCCTTGACCCGTAGAGCTTCCAGAGCCTGACCTATCGTCCGTAGCGGCTTGGCATAATTGGCATGGAACATAGATCCCTCTCTAATGATCTGTGAAGCCTCTATCACGCCACGGAATAGGGTGCAACCTATCTGTTAATCGTAGAGATCCTATACTCTAAGGGATGGATGATATCAACGAACAAACTTACTGATTTTTGGGTATAAATCTTGTGGTCCTCTAGATCTTCCGCACCGGTTTTCCAATGGGCTGCATGCCTTTGATTTGAAAGGCTGCCTGTTTTTTCTCAAGCTTCACCCCTTCTTCCTTTTCCGAAGGTATATCTGTTGCGTCATCACCCTTTAGGCCTTGGAGCTTAATCTTTAGGCGTAAATTGTTGGCGCTGTCGGCATTGGCAAGAGCTTCCTCCAGGCCAATTTCCCCCTCCTTGTAAAGTACCAAAAGAGCATGATCAAAGGTTTGGCAGCCCTCCTGAATTCCTTGTTCCATGGCCTCCTTGAGGATATCCACTTCGCCCCTCTTGATAAGCTCCTTGATCCTAGGAGTATCGAGAAGAACTTCTATAGCCGGTACCCGGCCGCCCTTCAATGAAGGGAGAAGCCGTTGAGAAACGATCGCCCGCAAGTTCAAAGACAGCTGGAGAAGAATCTGGCCATGGCGCGGCTCGGGAAAGAAATTGAGTATGCGCTCGAAGGACTGGTTGGCATTGGTCGAATGGAGCGTGCCTAAACACAGATGGCCCGTATCGGCAAACGTAATGGCTGCCTCCATCGTGTCACTGTCTCGAATCTCGCCGATAAGAATAACATCTGGCGCCTGGCGCATCGCACTCTTCAGGGCATTTTGAAAGGACTGGGTATCGAATCCCACCTCCCGCTGAGTAATGATGGACCTCTTATGGCCATGGGTAAACTCGATGGGATCTTCAATCGAAATAATATGACCCGACTCATTGGAGTTGCGATGGTCGATCATGGCCGCCAACGTCGTCGATTTGCCTGAGCCTGTGGCACCAACCACTAGGACCAACCCCCTCTTTGTCATGATGATATCTCTAAGAACCGGAGGAAGGGCGAGTCCCTCCAAGGTCGGGACTTCCACTTTCACCCGTCGGATAACCATCCCAATCGAGCCGCGCTGGCGGAAGACATTGACTCGGAAGCGGCTCACGCCCGGAAGAGCCATGGCCAGATTCATCTCCAATTTTTCGACGAACTCTTTCTGTTGTTCTTCGCTTAGAATCGACTTGGCCAGCTCTGCGAGATCTAAGGGATTAAATAGACGATCTCCGTCCGGCTGGACCGCTCCGTCGATGCGGTACATCGGCGGACGGCCTACGGTCAGGTAGAGATCGGAGGCTTCTTTCTCCACCATGACTTTAAAAAAGTCCTGAATACTCATGGCCTTTGAGGATTAGAGTCAGCGACTCTGAGCGCGGCCGGCGGTTCCTGCGACGCCCAGCGCGCCGAAAAGATTCGGATTCATGCTTCTGGATTGAGCCTCTTCTTTGGTGACCATTCCGCGGTTCACGAGCTCCATTAGAGCCATGTCCATGGTCTGCATGCCATCTTTTTGACTGACCTGCATGGTTCCAGGTATCTGATGAATCTTGCCTTCGCGAATCAGGTTACGGATAGCCGTGGTCCCGGTCATAATCTCCAGCGCCGCAACTCTGCCTCCGCCTTTCTTCTTGAGCAATGTTTGCGTCATCACCGCCTCGATAGACTCTGAAAATTGGGCGCGAATCTGGGACTGCTGGTTGGGCGGAAAGACGTCGATGACGCGGTCAACGGTCTTGGGGGCGCTCGATGTATGCAAGGTCCCGAACACCAGATGTCCCGTCTCAGCGGCCGTGAGGGCAAGCTGAATAGTGTCCAAGTCCCTCATTTCTCCGACCAAGATGATATCAGGATCCTCGCGCAGCGCCGCGCGCAACGCATTGGCGAACGAATGAGTGTGCGGCCCCAGTTCCCGTTGATTGACTAGACATTTTTTCGATTGGTGAACAAACTCGATGGGATCTTCGATAGTCAAGATATGCCCTTCAAAGGAATTGTTGAGGTAGTCTATCATCCCAGCCAATGTCGTCGATTTTCCGGAGCCGGTCGGACCGGTCACAAGCACCAACCCCTTCTCCTTGTCGCAGATGTGCTTTAGGACCGGCGGCATACCTAGTTGCTCGAGAGTGAGAATTTTCGTGGGAATGGTACGAAAAACCGCCCCCTCCCCCTTCCTTTGCATAAAGACATTGACCCGAAAGCGGGCGATGTTTCCCATTTCAAAGGAGAAATCAGCCTCGTGGGTTTCTTCAAATACCTTCCGTTGGCCGTCGTTCATGATGTCATAGACCATGGCATGGACTTGTTCCTTGCTTAAGGCAGCATGATCAAGCTTTTTTAAGTCGCCATGGATTCTTAACATGGGCGGCTCTTCCGAACTCAGATGGCAATCCGAAGCACCCTGCTCCACACCAAACGCCAAAAGTTGTGTAATATCCATCAGTTTCTCCCAGATCTCGGATTTTGAATATAATTCGGTTATATTACAGCACCTTGGAGAGTCATGCAAAGCAAATCATTTAGGGCGATCTCTGATACGAGGATAATTGAATCCGGATCTCTAGTTGGTTAGCCGGCCTTCCGGACATGAAATTTATAGACGCCGGCCTCTTCTTCAATCTTAAGAAGGTCATGGTTGGCTTTTTTTGCCCAGGTCAAAATATCGTTCTTAGCCCCAGGGTCCGTCGCCAGAAGCTCCACAATCTCACCGACCTCCATCTGTTTGATTGCCGCGCTTATACGCAGCACTGGCGTCGGACAGAGAAGTCCTCGACAGTCGAGCGTAAGACCCACCTTATTCTGCTCTGTCATATCGGCTTAACTGCGTGAGACTTATATCAAGTTCAATCTTCCTGTCCGCTCATTCCAGACGGCAAATAGGTACCAACCAGCCGAAAGGGCAACAACAAGGGTCAGAGCGCTGCCCCACCCCACCACATCTGGAAAAAAAATCGGAACGCCGACTTTCTGCAAGAGTCCGCCCTGAACGAAAATCAGACGTGTCAACGAGGCACTGATAGCAAAAAGCACCACTGCGATCCAAAGCTTTACATGGCCCTCTCCTGCCCGCCATATGGAACCAGCACCACATCCTCCCCCTAGCACCATCCCAACCCCAAAAAGAATGCCGCCCACAAGGCCACCAAACCAAAAACCTGGGAAAACCCAGTCCTTGACATCTTTCAAATCAGTAAACTTAAGGATCGAAAAGCCCACGATGCTCACAACAAGAGCAATTGCCGCAGCTCGGGTATGCTCGCTTTCCCCGGTCATGAAGGGCTCACGAAAAGCTCGAACCAGGCAGAAGCGCGAGCGCTGTAAGAGAATTCCAAATGCGACCCCAAAGAGAAGAAAAGCCGCCTGCTGGGTGTAACCCAGACTATTGTAGAGAAAAGGCAAACAAACAACTGCCACAAGAAACACAGCGCCAAAGAGCGGCTGACAGCCTAATCCGGTGGATCGAGCATGGCAAAAGGAATAGGAGGGGCCCGCAGTAAAGCTAGGCCGGCGGTTAATCTCCCAAATGAGATACCTGAGGCCCAGGTAAGCGCCCACCGCCAAACCCAACATCATCGCCAATCCGCTCATCGAGAGCGCCGAAACTGCGCTAAAGAATCCGCCGATATTGCAACCGAACGCCAGGACGGAGCCGGACCCCATCAACAATCCGCCAATTCCACCTTTAATTAACTCACCAGACGGAGCGACCCGAATGGCGAACTCCCGACTAAGCAGCGCCGCGGTTAAAGCTCCCAGGAGGAGCCCCAGATTCAAAATGGAACCGGAATACAGCAGTGGTGAGATAATATCCGGCCGGCGGGCGATGCCGAGAAGATGGAAAAGCCCATCGCCCCAGTTTCTAAGGCCGTCTGAAGCGGTCCATGGACGATCAAACGCAAAAAGAAAAACGTTCAGTGCCGCAACGGTAATCGCTGCCGGAACTACGGACCACGGGCGGCCAAAGATCTCCTCGAACTCTTGTTTGAACCAGCCGTCTTTTGTCCTAGCCTCGTCCATACCCAAACCCTCAGGCAGCCCCGCTCACCAAGAAAAGGACGATTAGAATTTGATTTCCTCCGCCCCTTCATACTTTTTCCCTGTGGTATCGAGAAAGGTTATGGTGAGCTTGCCGGGTCGATCCGCTTTCAAGGGGAAAGTAAAGCTCGGATTCTCGCTTACGGATTGAGTCGTCTCTCCGCGCAGGACCTCCTTGCCGTTGAAGGCTACGATCATCGTATGGATAAAGTTGTAATTCTTCGTGATGACCTTTCCTTCCTTGTCCCGTTCCGTAATCTCCATAGGGTGTATGACCAGAGTGCGCACCCGCACGACTTCTCCAGGCTGGATACTTGAGGGAAGCCGAATTCTTACCCGACCGATCTCTGCCATTTTTCTTCTCGCAGAAAGGTTAAGCCAGCGGCTAACCTCCACAGCCTCCCACGGTGACCTTGACTTCTCTCTTCACCATGTAGAGAGTTCCGTCGTTCATCTCCGCGACAGCTCGCACATCGGTCGTCATGCCCAGCCGAAGGCTTGTCGCGATGTAGGCCTTCCCCGCTTCAGGGGTGAATGAAAATCTTGCGTTCAAGGGACGCCGGTTGTTGTCCGAGATGATGTAGATATTCTTGACATAGCGAGAAGCCGTCATCGGAAACTCCGCCTGCACAGTCACGGGCACGTTTGAGCCGTCTTCAGCGATCATAGGCATCTCGAGTTTCAGCTTGCCGTCGCCGGGAGCGATGGTTCTTGCGCCAAACAGACGTTTCATCGTGGCTTCCACTTTTTCTTCGGGCTGAACTGAACCCGTGGATGTCTGAGCCCTCGAGGCACCTGGCCTGAAGAAGTCTGTAAAAGCCGCCGCGGACGTCAGACAGAAGCCAATGAGCCTCTTTACAAAAACACGCCTGGTCATGCTGATCATAACGTTGCTGATATGCTGACAAGGCTGCTCCGGAATTTAGCCAAGGCAGCAGAAAATAGAATATCAAGAGCAACCCTGTAGTGGCAAGGCTATGTATCAGTCCGCCTGCGCGTCCTTTTCAGTATTTTTGATTGCTTTACTTTATCATTGACTTTTATTCTGCCCTGGTATAACGAAGCACCGAAAACTGTTCAGCCCTAGAAAGAATAGGAAGGAGAGCGCCATGCGATCGCTGTCACGGAGGCAATTCTTAAAGGCTTCGGGCATCGCCCTAGGAGTCGGACTGGCGGGGAAAGAGTTGCTCAGCTTTGCCGCGGATGGTGCGAGCAAGGCGAAACGGCACGTTGTCGTCATCGGCGGCGGCTGGGGTGGAGCAACAGCAGCAAAATATCTTCGCTTGGCAGATCCCTCCATCGAAGTCACTCTTTTGGAACCCGGCAAGCAATTCATTTCCTGTCCGTTCAGCAATCTTGTACTGAGTGGCGTGGAATCATTGAAAAACCTGACTCTCAGCTACGATCGCCTTCGCCGCCATGGAGTCAAGATTCGACATGAGACGGCAACCGCCCTAGAGGCCGATCAGAAGCGGGTCCGCGTCGGCAAAGACGTGCTCGAATATGACCGGCTCATCGTTTCACCTGGCATCGATTTTCAGTGGGATCAAGTCGAGGGACTCGAAGCCGCGAAAGATTCCGTGCTGCACGCCTGGAAAGCAGGTCCTCAAACTATCGAACTAGCAAAACAGTTGCAGGCCATATCCGACGGCGGAGTCGTCGTTCTGGCTGTGCCCCTTGCTGCTTACCGCTGCCCGCCGGGTCCATACGAAAGAGCCTGCCAAATCGCATGGCATCTGAAGAACAGAAAGCCCCGCTCAAAATTGATCGTTCTCGATGCCAATAAAGATGTCGTGTCCAAGGGCGCTCTATTTAAGGCTGCTTGGAAGGATTATCCCAATCTGGAGTATCGGCCGGCGAGCAAGGTGGAAAAGATCGACACCAGCGCCCGCGAGGTAACCACAGACCTCGGTGAAAAGGTCAAGTACGACGTGATCAACCTGATTCCACCGCAGCGGGCGGGAACGATCGCAGTTCAGGCCGATCTGGTCGGAGCCGATAAGCGCTGGTGCGAAGTCAACCACATGACTTACGAGTCGGTTAAACAGAAGAATATCCATGTGATCGGTGACGCGACCATTGGATTGCCGGTGCCCAAATCCGGCAATGTTGCCAATGCAATGGGCAAGGTCTGCGCCGTCGCCGTCGCACATATGCTCAATGAGAAAGAAGTTCCACCCATGCCGCCCGGCAACACCTGCTATAGTTGGGTCAACGATCGAGAAGCGATAGCGGTCGTGAACACTTACAAAATCGAGAACGGCAAAGTGGTGCAGATCGAAGCGAAGCTGACGCCAGGCCAGAGCACAGCCGTCGCGCAGAACTCTCTTGCCTGGCGCACGAGCATCTGGAATGACGTCCTGGGCTAGGTGAAAGGGGAGTCTATGCGCAAACTGATGTGCTTCTTCACTGTTTATGTTGGACTGAGCACTCTTCTCGTAGTCCCTAATGATGCAGCAAGCCTGCTCGACACTCCAGGAGGTGCCAAAACGCTCACCTGCAGCGCCTGCCATGGCAACGGAGGCAACAGCCCGGGGTATACCGTGCCCACTATCGCGGGCGTAGCTCCTAGTTACTTCAAGAAAGCGATCCAGGATTTTGCCGATGGCAAACGTCCCTCCCCAGAGATGGAGCCCTATGCAAAGATGGTTCTCGAGCTTGGCGTCGATGACGTCGCTCAGTACTTCGCCAGCCAGAAGCCAAGGCCTCCGCAGGCCAAGGCTGACGCCGCGGCTGTTGCCGGGGGGAAGAAAGCCTCAGCCGCGTGTGCGGCCTGTCACGGAGCCGATGGTAAGGGAAACCCGGAAACTGCCGTGCCGGGCCTCAGAGGTCAACCCGTCGGGTATCTCAAACATCAGATGTTCCTTTTTAAACAAGAGAAGAGAAGCCCGGGGGACCAACAGTTAACCACTCTCAAGGCATTCATGAAAGAGATCCCGGACAAGACATTGGAGGAGCTCGCCGCCTATTATTCGAGCCTAAGATAACAGGTCCTTGCTACCCTTCGACAGTGCTCAGGGCAGTGAGCCCGTCGAACCGCGCTCGGAATTGCACATCCGAGCTCTCAAATCTGTCATTTGAGAGCTGTCCTTTGAGGTTCGGACGGCCTACCTACCGCTCAGAGACGATCGCCTCTGCGTTCCGCTTCGCTGACACTCTTCGCAGGAGAGTCTCTAATTTGCCTTTTCAGCAAAAAGTCGATAGGAAATGATTAGCTCCGTAGAGACGCTTAGATGATGCTGGCGGGACGAGTTGCTTTGGTTACGGGTGGAGGGACGGGGATTGGGAAAGCGATCAGCGAGACCTTCGCCAAAGACGGAGCCCGTGTTGCGATTGCCTCGCGCAACTCCTCGCATCTGGAACAAGCCTCACAAGAGTTCAACAGAGCCGGCGTTTCATCGCTGGCTATCCAGATGGACGTGAGAAAAAAAGAGGAGGTTCAACGCGCGGTCGCCAAAGTCAAAGAAACTTGGGGCGCGATCGACATCCTGGTAAACAATGCCGGGACCTCCGGCCTAAATCGCATCGATGACGCGGATGACGGCCGATGGCAAGATATTCTTCAAACTAATCTTACCGGCATGTACTTCGTCACCAAAGAGGTTTTGAAGGTGATGCGAGACCACTCGGATGGTCGCATCATCAACGTCTCGTCTGTTTTGGGAAAATTTGGCGTCGCGGGCTACTCGGCCTATTGCACGGCCAAACACGGGATGATCGGCTTTACTCGCGCGTTGGCCCTTGAAGTCGTCAATCGCGGTATAACGGTTAACGCGATCTGTCCTGGCTGGGTCGATACGGAGATGGCGCGATTGGGGATGCGCGAAACCGCGGCTTATCAGGGAATCACCGTCGAGGAATTTAAAAAGCAGGCGATCGGAGCTGTTCCGATCAAAAGATTTATCGAGGTGGAAGAGGTCGCCCATCTGGCTCTCTATCTCGCATCAAGCAAGGCGGCCGGAATCACCGGACAGGCGATCAACATCTGCGGTGGCCAGACGATGGTTTAGGGAGACAGAAATGCCAACTTCAATCGATCTCCTAAAAGAAAAAGGACGCCGTCTACGCATTCATTCGCTGCGATCCACGACTGCGGCCGGTTCCGGCCACCCATCCTCATGTCTATCTGCGGCAGATCTCGTGTCCGTCGTCTTTTTCCGCGAGATGCGCTACGATCCCCGCGACCCGCACAACCCGGAAAACGATCGTTTCGTCCTCTCCAAGGGTCACGCGGCGCCGCTCCTGTACGCTGCGTATGCGGAGGCGGGAATCATTGAAGAATCCCGACTGATCACGCTCCGACGCCTTGACAGCGATCTCGAAGGGCACCCCACCCCGCGTCTGCCGTGGGTTGACGTGGCCACGGGTTCTTTAGGTCAGGGCCTTTCGGCGGGATTGGGGATGGCACTTGCGGCGCGGGTGAACAAACTTACTTACGACACGTATGTGCTGTTAGGCGATGGCGAGTGCGCAGAAGGCGCTGTGTGGGAAGCGGCGGCGGTAGCCAGCTACTACGAGGTACCCAATCTCTATGCCATCGTCGACGTGAACGGCCTCGGGCAAAGCCAACACACGATGCATCGGTTCGATGTCGAGACTTTTGCGGCAAAATTTCGGGCATTCGGTTGGTATGCCGTCACCATCGATGGTCATAACTACTCTGAAATCATTGACGCGTTCGCCAAATGCAGGCGGGAAGGTGGATCCAGGCCACGCGTGATCGTCGCCCGTACGGTTAAGGGAAAGGGTGTTTCGTTTCTGGAAAACATGGAAGGCTGGCATGGAAAACCTGTGCCCAAGCAGGAGTTGGACAAAGCCCTCGCTGAGCTGTCGGAGCCCTATGCTTCCGATGGTTTTGTCCCTAACCCGCGACCACGGCCTCAGTGGGAAGAGCGGCCAGTCAACATCGACATCAGCATCGGTCGCAAAATTGGCGAATCCGTGGCGACCCGCGAAGCGTATGGCGATGCGCTGGTGAAGCTGGCCGAAAAGAATGACCGGATCGTCGCGCTGGATGGCGACACCAAGAATTCCACATTTTCCGAAAAGCTGCTGAAAGCGCGTCCCGACCGGTTCTTTGAAATGTTCATCGCGGAACAGAACATGGTCGGCGTCGCTGCCGGCCTGTCCGCGCGCGGCATGATTCCTTTTGTGTCGACGTTCGCGGTTTTTCTGACGCGCGCCTTCGACCAGATTCGTATGGCCGCCGTCTCACGGGCCAACATTAAGTTCTGCGGCTCGCATGTGGGCGTTTCGATTGGAGAGGATGGACCTTCCCAGATGGGACTTGAAGATCTCGCCATGTTTCGGGCCGTTCCCGGGTCTGTCGTGCTTTACCCCTGCGATGGCGTGTCCGCCGAGCGCCTCGTCGCCGAAGCGGCAAGAATCCGCGGCATTTGCTATATTCGGATGAGCCGTCCCAAGACGCCGGTTTTGTACGCCAACGATGAGCAGTTCCCCGTAGGCGGATCCAAGATCTTACGCAGGTCCGAGCAAGACCGGGCGACGGTGATTGGTGCCGGGATTACCGTCCACGAGGCGCTCAAAGCGGCCGAAACGCTCGCATCGGAAGGCATCCGCATTCGAGTGATCGATGCGTACAGTGTGAAGCCTGTGGACAGAGCAACCATCCTAGCTTCTGCCAAGCAGAGCGGGGCAAATTTGATCGTGGTCGAAGACCATTATGAAGAGGGCGGGCTGGGCGATGCCGTTCTGAATGCCGTTGGAAATGCTGCCCGCGTCATCAAACTCGCGGTTCGAGAGATTCCACGCTCCGGACCGCCGGAAGCCCTGTTGGACACTTACGGAATTAGCAGCAAGCACATCGTCCAGGCCGTGAAAAGCTTGCTCTGACTGACGTTTACTGCAACTAGGGCCTACCCCGCCCCACCCTATTCCCACCAAGGCCCTGGATCTGTCTAGCACTCAGAGATTTTTTCGACTCCCTGAAACCCCTTAGCCACGCCAGCGGAAAGGGCATGCGCCATTCGGAAATCATTGCAATCCTGAAAAAATATAGGTAAGGATTGACCTGCCGTATCAACGATAAAGGAGAGAATCGATGAGCAAGGATTTGCATGAATTTTTGGCCATGGAAGAGAAAAAAAGGCCGGATTCACTCATCCGCGTCAAAGAGCGGGTAGATTCAAATCAATTTGAGACCATAGCTTTTCTAAAGCATCTCGACATCCGCGGAGAGCAGAAGATGGTCCTGTTTGAGAATGTTCCCAACCTCAAGGGCCAATCCTCCGCTTTTCCTCTCTTTTATAACCCTTATGTCTCGCGCCAGCTTTGCGCTGATGGCTTGGGCATGGGTGACCTAAAGTCGAGCATGGACTTGAGTCTCGAAGTGGCAAGACGGGAACTGGAAAAGGGAGAGGTGGAGACGCTCCCGCCTGGAAAAGCGCCCTGCAAAGAGGTTGTGCATAAAGGTTCCGATGTCGATGTTGGAATTTTCCCTATTCCTATGCACCACAAGGATGACGTAGGCCCCTACTTCACTATGACCTGCGCCATGAAGAGTATCGATAACGGATTCTATGACATCACCTTCACCAAAAACATGTACTACGGCCCCCGAAGAATGAGCTTTTCCGCCCACAAGCATCACCATCTCGAGACGATGGTCACAGAATACGAGAAGAAGGACAAGCGCGCTCCCGTGATCATCATTTTGGGTCATCACCCGGCTTTCTACCTCTCCACCTGCTGCATGACCCCTTACGGCAATAACGACTACCTGACCGCTTCGGCTTTTCTCCAAGAACCGCTGCGTCTCACTCCTTCCGAGACCTGGGGAGAAGATTTCTTAGTTCCCGCGGATGCCGAAGTGATTATCGAAGGCGAAGTTCCTCCCCACGTGCGCGAGTCGCAGAACCCGTTTGGCGAGATTCTCGGATATTATCAGTGGGAGATGAAGGTGCCGGTCATCGAAGTCACGGCCATCACCCATCGGAAGAATGCCATCATCCAGGATTTCTGGCCTGGGCAAATGGACCATTGGAATCTCGGCGGCATTCCCAAAGAGGGCAGCGTCTACAACATCATCCGGAAGACCGTCCCGGGAATTAAGGCCATCCACCTTCCTCCTTCAGGTTGTGGACGGTTGATCTGCTACATCTCGATCAAAAAGGAATTTGAGAATGATGCGAACAAGGCAGCGATGCAGGCCTTCGTAGAGATGCCGAACCTAAAGCTGTGCGTGGTCGTCGACGACGACGTGGACCCCTTCAATGAACGCGAAGTCATGTGGGCGGTCTCGACTCGAACCCATTGGGACAAGGACATCGAGACGATCCGCAAAGTCCAGAGCTTCCGCGGATGGCTGGGAGACGCTGTCGCAATCATCGACGCAACTTGTCCCCTGCAGGGAGAGTTTCCTAAACGTAACCGAGTCGATGAACAGGCTATGGAGCGGGTCAGAAGGTTCTTTAAATAAGTTCGGAATCCAGTAGCGAATTTCGTCTCTCGACGACCGTCAACAGCGGTACACAACCCAGGAGTTGCAGATGGAGAGATGGATTCCCGTCTTCTGGATTCTTGGACTCGGCATCGGGGTGTTCGCTCTCATCCTATTACTAGATTTAGTGAAGGAGCGCTTCAAGAAAAAGAAAAGATGATGCTCCCCACTTAAGGGAAGAAGTCATCCTATGGGTTAATTCTCTTTGTTGTTTCCGCTAGAAATCGCTTTGCCTTCGTTATGCTGTAATCATGAGGAATATGGATGAATCCGAAGCGGGCCAGGAGCCGTTTTCGCTTGAGGTAATCCAAAATCACATACATGGAATAGTTGCAGACATAGTTGCCCGCATGGGTGGAGAATCTAGCCTGCCCTCCTTTCTCAAGTTTAAGAGTGGTCGAAAGCCACCTAGAGCTCCGTGGAACAATCGGCCTCAGTTTATGCCCGCTCTGCTCTCGCCTCCGATTGACCGCCCTACGCTCGATTCTTAGTTGACGCCCCCGAGAGCACTGGCCTAAGCCCAGCACGGCATCGGGCCGATATCTCCTCAACGCGCGCAGGAACTGACTCCTGTCGAACCGGACAGGAAAGACGACCCGCTTCACACGCTTGCGCAGCGGGAAACTTTTCAGGATTCGCTCGGTGATGTTCTTTTTAAAATTCCGGTAAGGGCCGAAACCGTAGATGAGAAGACGCACGCTAGGGTGGTGAGGTTGTGTCAGCTGTCTCCGGAACGGGCTACTGTTATTAAACTGCCGCTACTCCTTCGCCTCGGCCTTGAGCCCCAGGTCTGCGGTTTTAGGAAGCGGCGCCGGCTCGACGTAGATTCGCGCTCCAGATTTTTTAAACTCCTCGGCCTTCTCTTTCATCCCGACGGTTAAGGCGGACTCTTCATCCAATCCTTTCTTCGCGGCGTAATCGCGCACGTCCTGCGTGATCTTCATGGAGCAGAAGTGCGGTCCGCACATCGAGCAAAAGTGGGCCAGCTTGGCACCTTGAGCGGGAAGGGTCTCGTCATGGAATGCACGGGCGGTCTCTGGGTCAAGGCTCAGATTGAATTGGTCTTCCCATCGGAACTCGAAGCGCGCCTGGCTTAGTGCGTCGTCGCGGAGTTGCGCACCAGGATGGCCTTTGGCGAGATCTGCGGCGTGAGCTGCGATCTTGTAGGCGATCACACCATCTTTGACATCCTTCTTGTCCGGCAGCCCTAGATGTTCCTTCGGAGTCACATAGCAAAGCATCGCAGTACCGAACCAACCGATCATCGCGGCTCCGATAGCGCTGGTGATGTGGTCGTATCCAGGGGCGACGTCAGTGGTCAGAGGCCCCAGAGTATAAAAGGGCGCTTCGTGGCAAAGCTCGAGCTGTTTGGTCATGTTCTCTTGAATCAGATGCATCGGGACGTGGCCCGGCCCTTCGATCATGACTTGCACATCCTGTTTCCATGCGATCTTCGTCAGTTCACCCAATGCTTCAAGCTCACCGAACTGCGCTTCGTCATTGGCGTCTGCAATGGAGCCCGGACGGAGTCCGTCTCCCAACGAGAATGAAACGTCGTAGGCTTTCATGATCTCGCAGATCTCTTCAAAGTGGGTGTAAAGGAAATTCTCCTGATGATGCGCTAGACACCATTTCGCCAGAATCGAACCGCCCCGCGAGACGATTCCGGTCACCCGCTTCGCGGTGAGCGGAATATAGCGCAGCAGCACGCCAGCATGGATCGTGAAGTAATCCACTCCCTGCTCTGCCTGCTCGATCAAAGTGTCTCGATAGATTTCCCAGGTGAGTTCTTCGGCCTTTCCTCCGACCTTCTCGAGCGCCTGATAAATGGGCACCGTTCCAATCGGCACGGGCGAGTTGCGCAGGATCCACTCGCGCGTTTCGTGAATGTTGTCTCCGGTCGAAAGATCCATGACGGTGTCCGCGCCCCAGCGTGTCGCCCAGATCATCTTCTCGACTTCTTCATCGATGGAAGAGGCGACAGCCGAATTCCCGATGTTCGCGTTGATCTTGACCAAAAAGTTGCGGCCGATGATCATCGGCTCGCTTTCGGTATGATTGATATTCGCAGGAATAATAGCGCGGCCGCGGGCAACTTCGTCACGCACAAACTCAGGTGTAACGAGCTGAGGAATAGATGCACCAAAACTATTTCCCGCGAGCCTAAGTGAGGCGCCATGGCCTCCATTTTCCAACGCCGCTTCATGTCCGATGTTCTCCCGGATCGCGATGTATTCCATCTCCGGCGTGATGATGCCCTCTTTCGCATAGTGCATCTGGGTCACGTTCCGGCCGGGCTTGGCTCTCAGAACCGGACGGCGAGATAATTCCGGGAAGCGCTCCGTCTCGGCCTTAGGGCTGTCGCCGTTCGTCCCATTCCGGCCGAGCGGGGGCCGGCCTAACTCTTCCACATCGTCTCGCTCCTTGACCCACTTGAGGCGCAGCGGGGCCATCCCTTTACGAACATCGATTTGCGCGGACAGGTCGGTATACGGGCCGGAGGTATCGTAGACGATCACATGGCTATTGGCCTCTCCATTGCCACCGACGCTATGAGACTCACCTGCAGAAGAGAGAGCAATTTCACGCATGGGCACCCGAACATCGCTGCGCCGATTGCTCTGGATGTAAACCTTGCGCGACGCGGGTAAGGCTTTGGTTGTGATCACGCTGTTGCGCGGGGTTTCTTCGTTACCGGACTTCGACATGCTTTTGTCCTCCTTGTCCCTCCGCATCAAGAGTTTCGATCTTCGGGCTCACACGTGCTGATATCGCCGCACATGTTCTTCGTAGAGTCCTTCCTTTCCTTTTTGTTCCAATTCCCGGGACCGTTCCGTCAGGATTTCTTTTGTTTCGACAAAGTCCTGCCGGGTAAATCCTCGATTCGCCGGATGTACACCCGTATCCATCCTGATCGCATCGCACGGGCAGGCCTCTACGCAGAAGCCGCAGTAGATACAGCGCAGGGTATCGATCTCGTAGCGTATGGGATATTTTTCGATAGGGTTTTCCGCATATTCCCCGGCCTCGATGTAAATACACTCGGCGGGGCAAGCCGTCGCACAGAGAAAGCAGGCCGTGCACTGCACCGACCCGTCTTGTTTTAGGGTGAGCCGATGGCTTCCGCGAAAAGTCTCCGGATACGGAAGCCTTTCCTCGGGATACTGAATCGTAATCGCAGCCTCGAGATGTTTGGCAAGTCCAAAAAGATGAAGTGTGTGGATCGCCAGGTTCCTCCAGAAGTGATAACCCGTGACCATCAGACCGCGTATGATCTCCGGGAAATAGAGACGTTCCCAGAGGCCCATCTGCTCGAGTCTTTTCATACTAGAAAATCAGCTACTTATTTCACTTATAGATAAATCACCCTCTTTGTCAAGGAACGAATGAGGTGAGAGGGGACCTCCCTGCCCACTCGCTCCAGTGTCTCGTCGGTGGAAAGTCTTCACTGCTCGCCTCGGGCAGCATCGAAACTCGCCTAAAAAACAAAAAACAGGCTCAGACATCGATGCTGCTCTCCCTCGCCTTCGCAGAGACTTCCATCACCTCCGAGCCAATCTTCGCTCGGGTCAGGAAGGTCCCCGGGGTTGAGAAAGGGGCTAACCACACTGCTGTCCAAAATAGCTTGAAGTGTCGTGCCCGAGCGTTGCGCTAATTAGATTATTTGGAAATTCTTAGATCCTTGATTTCGAGGTCCTCCATAGTTTATTTTCCTCTCCCTTGATGGGAGAGGATGAAGGTGAGGGTGATAAGATAGATTACCCCTCATCCTTGCCTTCTCCCGCAAGGGGAGAAGGAATAGTTTGGCTGCGCAGACACTTTGTGAGTTGGCGGAATCGTCT
>DASYRN010000099.1:0-15989 GCA_036004365.1 Binatia bacterium | reverse complement strand
GGATCGCGATTTCTTAGCTTCTGAGTCACCAGATCGTGGAACTCGGTGGAGGAATGGGGGCCGATCTCCCGTACGATCTTCAAATCCGGGTTCAGCCGTTCAAAATCGGCAATCGCTTCGTCCCACACCCGCGGTGCGTCTGATCTCCACGTGAGAAAACGGATCTGAGTCGGAGCGGCAAAGAGCAGGGATGGAAAGCAAATGATGAAAATGAGAAAGAATCTAAACATCTCTATCGTGCGCGCTGAGAAAAGGTCTCATCCGAAGGTCGTACGCCTAGTCTCAAAGTTTCCATTCATAGAGTCTCGACTTGCGGCACGGCAGAGCCAAGGAGCGCGACGGGGAAACGTTCAAAAATTTGGTGCAGGTGGAGACTCCGGTTCTCACCATTCGTGGAACGGCCAGCCACGGTCTCCCCCGTGAGTATATTTTGCCACTGTTCGGGGGCTTCTAACGGCAGCACAAGATGACTGCTTCCCCAAACCTTCTCTCCCAACGGAAACATACTCTGGGACGCCAACTGGGTGATCAACCGGGGAACGACCAACAGCGCCCAGAGGTTTCCTCTGCGCCGTGCGAAAGCACATGCATGCTCCGCTCTTTCACCCGCGGCGCGCAGCGGAATGTAGTCTCCTTCCATGAAGAGCCCTTGATAGGCTCTGCGAAAGTTGAGCGCCTTATAAATCACATAGAGTTTGATCCGTTCATCCGGCCAACACGAAAGCAACTCGCGGACCAACTCTAAAGACCCAGCGGATTCTTTCTCCTTGATTTGTTCCAGAAGCCGCGCCCGCTCCTTGAAGTCTACGGGCCGGCGGTTGTCGGGATCAACGAAGCTCAAATCCCAGAGCTCCGTCCCCTGATAAAAATCCGGTACTCCTGGAGACACAATCTTCGTGAGCGTTTGAGAAAGAGAATTGAGCATTCCGTAGTGAGCGATCCTTCTTACGAAGGGAAGAAAGTCATTTAAAAATCGATTCGCTTCCGAAGGCACCAAAATTTCATCAATGAATGAAACAAAGGCTTCTTCGTAGGCGGTATCCGGCTTCAACCATTCGGTATGAACTTTAGCCTCTCGAACCGCCTTAATCATGTAAGCTTTCAGCCTTTCGCGAAAGTCGGAGACATGATCTTCAAGAGGAAACGCGCCGATCAAGGTTTGATAAAGGAAGTATTCGTCATTTCTATCGGGGACTTCTCTACCTTTGACTATCTTTTTTGCTCTTCTATTGAGCTGGTTCCATTTCTCAATGCTTTGCTTCCAATCTTCCGGCATCTCCGATAGCACGTTAATTCTAGCCCTTGCATCCTCGCCTCTCTTGGTATCATGAGTCGAGGTCGCATTCATCGAATGGGGCCACGAGTGCGCCCTCTCTTCATTAAACCTGTGAAAGTCTTCGACCGACACTCCGAACCGGCTCGGATCCCCGCCCACTTCGTTTAACGACAACAGCCTGCTGAATATGTAGAGCGTGGTGTCTTCGAACCCTTTCGCCATCAAAGGCCCGGTAAGCTGCTGGAATCGCAGGACGAAATGGATCCACCGACCTCTCTCCTCATCCGTGAGGTTGTCGCGGAAATTCAGCAGCAAAAAGCTCTCTATAAAGTTGAGCTCGTGGAGCAGTCCTGGATTGGTTTCCTTCGCCTCCTTTACCGTTTGCCTTATGCGTAAGCGATCTTCCTCGCGATAGATTTGCCCGCTAACGTAGGAGCGATAGACCGGAAAGAAGGCAAGCACCTCGACCAGGGCCCTCTTTAGCCCGTACAGGGTGATATCGGTTCCGTACCTGTCCCTGCTGGAGATATGCTTCAGCAGGTGTGCCAAACCATCGATGTCACCGGCCATATGTTTTCCGATGATCAGCCTTTTCTTATCAACAACCAGATTTGAATAAGGGATCTGGTAGCCGGCAAAGCCCGCATACACTTGGGCAAATAGCTGTTCATTCTTTTGTTCACAGAAGATGCCGTTCACGTGATTCAAAAAATCATAGCCGGTCGTTCCTTGCACGGGCCAATAGGATGGAAGCTCTTCAGTTAAAGCGAGGATCTTCTCGACCGTCACATAGAGATCTCCCGTGCTTTGCCGTATTCTCTGGAGGTAGTCCGTGGGATCGTAGAGTCCGTCGATATGATCGATCCTTAAGCCGTCGATCTTTCTCTCCGCGACAAGCTTGAAGATCAGGGAATGAAGATCGCGGAAGACCTTCTCGTCTTCCGTCCTTACGGATATGAGCTCGTTAATATTAAAAAATCTTCTGTAATTGATCTCCTCGGTCGCCACCTTCCAAAAAGATAATCGGAACAATTGCTCCGCAAGCAGCCGGTCGAGCGAATCGAAACTTGCCGGATCCCCCTTTTTTCCGTTGAACCGCTCTATATTTTCATCCATCAGTCTTTTAATATCCTGATTGGACGTATAGAACTCCCACAGCATTCTCTTAATAAAGACAATCTGATCCGACCTCTCCTGGCGCTCCTCCTTTAGCGGCAGATTTTTAAGCGCGTAAAGCACGCCCAGCAGCTTGATGAAATCCGGGTGATCCGTGCCGAGTCGCCTTTTGAGCCAACCCATGTGGTAGCTCAACACAGTGGCATAGGACTCTATGCTTACCGGGAACTTGAGGTTGTAATAGTTGACGCTCAGTCCGCCCTCGTCGTACTTGAGCTTGACGTCGCCCGCTTCCAAACACTGCGAGTAGAACTCGCCCAAAAACGGCGCCAGGATCTTTCCTTTAAGGCTCTCATAGGGATGATTCCATTCGACGTCAAAGTAGTCAAAGAAGCGGGAACCCTCGCCGTTTTCCAAAGCATCCATGAGCATCCGGTTCTGGCTGTCGTAGGCCATGTGGTTGGGGACGATGTCCTGGATCAGCCCCATCCCGTGGCGGCGCAACTCTTCGACGAGAGATTCGAAATCCTCTTCTGTCCCAAGCTCGGGATTGAGACGGTTAGGGTCGACCACGTCATACCCGTGCAGGCTGCCTTCCCTGGAGTGGAAGATCGGCGAGGCGTAAACATCGGAGACGCCAAGCATGTCCAGATAGGAGGCTAAGGACCGGGCGTCGGAGAAACTAAAATCCTTGCAAAACTGCAACCGATACGTTGCGCAGGGAATTCTCATCGAAGTTTTTATAAAGAGCGGCTCTCCCTTGTGGAATGGCTGGACGCTGAGGCATAGGTCGCCGTATCTTCCTCCGCCCTCTCTCCCTCTTCATGCCGTGGCAGCCGCAACAACACTAAAGATCGCGCCTCCAATTGGTACGGGCTGCCGCCCCGGATCAGCCGCTGCTTCCGCCTCACTTTCGCTTCTCTCGTGTCGAAGACCACCTCCCAACGGACTTTGCGCCGGTGCGCCGGCAGAACAAAATTGACCGGCTCGTGATGAGCGTTCAGGAGGATCAGCAGGGTGTCGTCGACAATCCTGTTGCCGCGGGCATCGACCTCTTCTATGGCATCGCCGGCCAGTCGCAGGCCGAGAGAGCGCGCGCCCGGGTTGTTCCAGTCCTCGTCGGTCATCTCCTTTCCCTCCGGCCGGAACCAAGACAGATCTTTGACCTGCGAGCCGCGGATGGTCCGACCTTCAAAAAACGCCCGGCGCCGCAGCACCGGATGCTGATGATACAACCGGATCAGCAGCCCAGTAAACTCGAGCAGCTCGCGTCGCGATCGGTCAAGCTTCCAGTCCATCCAGGACATTTCGTTGTCCTGACAATAGGCGTTATTGTTTCCCCGCTGGGTGCGGCCGACCTCATCGCCCGCCAATAACATGGGCACGCCCTGAGAGAGGATCAACGTGGCCAGGAAGTTGCGCTGCTGGCGGGCGCGGAGCGCCGCAATCTCCGAGTTGTCCGTCGGTCCCTCGACGCTGCAATTCCAGCTCAGGTTATTGTCGTTGCCGTCGCGATTTTCTTCTCCATTCATCTCGTTGTGCTTTTGATTGTAGCTCACCAAGTCCGCGAGGGTGAATCCATCATGAGCGGTCACAAAGTTGATGCTCGCATACGGACGGCGACCGCCTCCCCCGTACAAATCGCTGCTTCCGGTTAAACGAAAGGCCAAACCACCTACCAGCCCCCCATCTCCTTTCCAGAAACGACGGACCGTGTCTCGATATTCGGCGTTCCATTCGGCCCACAAGACCGGAAAGTTCCCGACTTGGTATCCGCCCTCGCCAAGATCCCACGGTTCCGCGATCAATTTCACCTGAGACAGGACCGGGTCTTGATGGATGATGTCAAAGAACGCGCCGAGACGGTCGACCGAATGAAGCTCGCGCGCCAGTGTGGAAGCGAGGTCGAAGCGGAATCCATCCACGTGCATCTCCAGGACCCAGTAGCGTAGGCTGTCCATGATCAGCTGGAGCGTGCGCGGATGGGTCATATTGAGAGTATTGCCGCAGCCGGTGTAATCGATGTAGTAGCGCTTGTTGTCCGCCTCCAAGCGATAATAGGCGGCGTTGTCGATCCCACGGAAGCACAGCGTGGGCCCTAAGTGGTTTCCCTCCCCGGTGTGGTTGTAAACCACATCGAGAATCACTTCGATCCCTTCGCGATGAAGGGTCTTGACCATGGTTTTGAACTCTGCCACCTGCTGTCCCAGCGTCCCCCTGCTCGCATATCCCGAATGCGGCGCAAAGAAGCCGATCGAGTTGTATCCCCAGTAGTTCGTGAGCCCTCGATCGACGAGAGATTTGTCGACGACGAATTGATGAACCGGCATGAGCTCCACGGCCGTAATGCCCAGCGACCGGAGATAGTCGATGACCGCAGGATGGATCAGGCCGGAATAAGTTCCCCTAAGCTCCGGAGGCACTTGAGGATGGCGTACCGTAAACCCCTTCACGTGCATCTCGTAGATGAGGGTCTTATGCCAGGGAGTGCGAAGAGGCGTATCTTGGCCCCAACTGAATGCCGGGTCTACGACTACGGACTTCGGCATTCCCGCGGCGCTGTCGCGCTCGTCCTTCGACAAATCGGCGTCTGGATGTCCAACGTTATAGCCGAAAAGCGCATCGCTCCACTGGATGGTCCCGGCAATCGACTTTGCGTAGGGATCCAAAAGCAGCTTGGCCGGATTGAACCGGTGACCTTTCTCCGGCTCGTAAGGTCCGTGGACCCGGTAGCCGTAGAGTTGTCCGGGACGCGCTTCAGGCAGATAGCCGTGCCAGACTTGGTCGGTCTGCTCGGTGATGCGGATCCTGGCCGTCTCGCGGGGGGGGTTCGTTCCCTCAAAAAAACAAAGCTCTACGCCCATGGCATTTTCAGAAAAAAGAGCGAAGTTGACGCCCGATCCGTCCCATGTGGCTCCCAAGGGATACGGATTTCCCGGCCAGACTTTCACTCAATCCTCTGCAGCATTCGGCGACCATCCATATCCTTAAATCCATATCACTATTCAGGGAAAAGTGAAGAGAGTTCTGACAGTTTAGTTCTGTGCGAGACTGAAAAGGGCGAGAGCCCTTGGCCCAAGACAGATTGGGACTTCGCGGCCCGTTAGAGACTGGGGCAGCTTGCCCCCCGGACCGTCCCAGCTCGGCTCGGCCGAGTCCAGCCGTTTGTGCCACTCACCTTCCGGAATCGTCAACGAGATTTCTTTCTCTTGGCCGGCCAGATTAAAAACTACAAAGACATCGAAGCCCTCTCTGTCGATCCACCGTCTTACGAAGAGAACTCCTTCTTTATCCTGTCCCGCGACCTCCATGTGCTCCTTGCTCAACCGGGCAAGAGCAGGAAGAGATTTTCGAATCCGAATCAGCTCCTTATGAAAGTCCTGAAGCACTTTGTGTTTCCCCTGCTCGCGCAGGTTGGGGTGGAGTCGGGATCGCAAGAAAGTGGCCTCGTCTTGTGGATCGGGGGGCTCGCCTCGCCATCCGAACGCGGCAAATTCCTCGCGGCGTCCCCGCCGCACCGCCTCGATGAGATTCGGATCCGAATGGCTCGTGAAGTATTGAAAAGGCGCCGTCTCGCCGTACTCTTCGCCCATGAACAAGAGCGGAATGAACGGAGACAAAAGGACCAAGCCGGCGGACAGCTTCAAACCCTCGAAGGAAAGCAGCCGGCTCAGCCGCTCGCCTTCCATGCGGTTTCCGATTTGATCATGGTTCTGCGCGAAGACCACAAAGCGCTGCGCGGGGATTTCGCGGGATGAAGTCCCGTGGCGGCGGCGGCGGAACCGAGAGCGCTCGCCCGAATAGACAAACCCTTCGCGAAAGGCCTTAACGAGTTGTCGGACTTCTCCGTAATCTTCGTAATATCCGGTCCGCTCGCCGGTGAGAATGACGTGGAGGCAGTGATGAAAATCGTCGTTCCACTGAGCGTCGAAGCCGTAACCGCCCAGCTCACGCGAACGGATGAGGCGGACGTCATTCGAAGCGCTCTCCGGGAAAAGATAGATTCGGCGATTGAGACGCTTTGCCTGTTGATGGACCGTCTCGGACAGCTCTTCCAGGAACGGCCGCGGTGAATGATCTCGAATGGAATGCACCGCGTCGAGCCGGAGCGCATCGATATGAAACTCCGTGATCCAGTAGAGAGCATTTTCGATGAAAAAATTCCGCACTTCGTCGCAATGGGGGCCGTCAAAGTTGAGCGCCAAGCCCCACGGGGTCTTATAACGGTCGGTAAAATAAGGGCCAAAGTCTCCGAGATAGTTTCCTTCGGGCCCGAGGTGGTTATAAACCACATCGAGAATCACGGCCAGCCGATGGTTGTGGCAGGCGTTGACGAAATTTTTAAGACTCGTGGGCCCGCCGTACGAATCCTGCACGGCAAATGGATAGACGCCGTCGTACCCCCAGTTCCTGTTACCGGGAAACTGGGCCACAGGCATAATTTCTACAGCAGTGATCCCTAGATCGTTGAGCCGGATGAGATGCGGGATAATAGCATCAAAGGTGCCTTCGGATGTGAAAGTGCCGACGTGGAGTTCGTAGATAATATAGTTCTCGAGCGGAAGGCCAAACCAACACTGATCTTCCCAGTCGAACCGGGAGTCCACTAGCTGCGCCGGGCCGTGGACGCCCTGCGGTTGAAAGCGGGAGGCGGGGTCCGGGCGTTCCAGTTCTCTTGTAAGACGATAAAGGTACAGGCCGCCCGGCTCGAATCCATCGACAACTGCTTGATAATATCCCTGCTGCTTGGGCTCCAGCGGGACAAAACGCTCGCGCGGCGTTAGCAGATGCAGCTCTACTCTCTGGTGAAAAGGGGCCCAGACACGAAACTGACAACTTTCTCCCCCGAGATAGGTTGCACCCAGACTGACCCCTTCCACAACGACCTTATCTGTCTTTAAAAAAAATAGCCGATAGAGGCGGGAGAGTCAGGTCGAGAGAATAAGGGCGGCCATGGCACCCAGCCGTCATGCTTTCAGCACCTCCAGCGTTGCCTTGCCCGCTCCCTCCGTACTCCTTGGCATCACTGTTGAGAAGCTCCTTCCAGAAGCCTCCGCGTGGTACACCTACCCGATAATGAGTCCGGAGAATCGGCGTGAAATTGTAGACCCCCAACACGATTTCGTCCGTGGACTTGGCTTTGCGGATAAAGCTGACAATACTGGACTCGCCGTCGCTACAATCGATCCATTCGAATCCTTCTTTTTGAAAATCCAGCTCATGAAGCGCCGCTTCCTTCCTGTACAACCCGTTTAGGTCCCCGACCCATCGCTGAACACCTTGATGCGGGGCGTAATCCAGCAGGTGCCACTCCAGGCTTTCGTCATGAACCCATTCTCTCCATTGGCCGAACTCTCCTCCCATAAAGAGAAGCTTCTTGGCCGGCTGACCAAACATGTAGCCGAAGAGCAGTCTCAAGTTGGCGAACTTTTGCCAATCATCGCCAGGCATCTTATTCAGCAGCGAGCGCTTGCCGTAAACCACCTCATCATGCGAGAGGGGCAGGACAAAGTTCTCGTGGAACGCGTATAACATGCGAAAGGTCAAGTTATTCTGCTGGTATTTTCGGTGGATGGGATCTTTGGAAAAATATTCCAGCGTATCGTGCATCCAGCCCATGTCCCATTTCATTCCAAATCCGAGACCGCCGACGTAAGTCGGCCGTGAAACCATCGGCCAGGAGGTAGATTCCTCGGCGATCGTCTGAACATCCGGGTAGCTTTTGTAAACCTCCTCATTGAAACGGCGAAGAAATTTGATGGCTTCAAGATTCTCCCGTCCGCCGTACTCATTGGCGACCCATTCTCCTTCCTTGCGAGCATAGTCGAGGTAGAGCATCGACGCGACGGCATCCACCCGCAGCCCATCGATGTGGTACTTGTCGAGCCAGAAAAGAGCATTGCTGATTAAAAAGCTTCTCACTTCGTGCCGGTCGTAATTGAAGATAAAGCTGCCCCATTCCCGATGCATGCCTTGACGCGAATCGGCATGCTCGTAAAGGTGAGTCCCGTCGAAATAGCCGAGACCGTGCTGATCGGTTGGAAAGTGCGACGGCACCCAGTCCAAGATCACGCCAATGCTGTTTTGATGCAGGGTGTCGATCAGATACATGAAGTCCTGAGGTGTTCCGTAGCGACTTGTGGGAGCGAAGTAACTGGCGACCTGGTAGCCCCAAGAACCATAGAAGGGGTGCTCCATAACAGGCAAAAACTCCACGTGAGTAAATCCCGTTTGTTTTAAATGCTCGACTAGTCTAGGCACCATTTCACGGTAGGTGAGAGAGCGGTTGCCTTCTTCGGGAACGCGCCTCCAGGAGCCCAGATGAAGCTCGTAGATGGAAATCGGAGCATCGAGGGCGTTACGGCTGTGCCGCGTAGCCATCCACTGCTGGTCTCCCCATGGGTAATCCAAATCCCAGATCACGGAAGCCGTCTTGGGCGGGACTTCACTGCAAAAGGCAAACGGGTCCGCTTTATCCACTTGATAACCATGGTGACGAGAAACGATGCGGTACTTGTAGAGCGCCCCCTTGGAGACAAGCGGTACAAAGCCATGCCAGATCCCGGACATCCCGGTGGGAGAAAGGGGATGACTTGTTCTATCCCATCCGTTAAAATCTCCAGTGACGAAGACCTCGGCGGCATCGGGCGCCCACACGGCAAAGTAGGTTCCGCTCTCACCCTTACTGCTCAGGATGTGCGCGCCGAGCTTGTCGTAGAGGCGAGAATGGTTTCCCTCGTTAAAAAAATAGAGGTCGTCTCGCGAGAAGAGTGTCACGTCAGAGAAAACTCGCTGCACTTTTGATAGCGCCATTCCAATCACCCCTTGCGGAAAAAGATTCTTCTTCTTTAAAGTATAGAAGACCTTTCAATCTTTACAATACCCCTAAGAAAGGCTTTTTTGCAGAGATTTTTTGCTCGGCCTGGCTAGACCGCACTCAAAAGCAGGCACCCTACTGCACAATCTCTAGAATTCCCATTATGGGAACATTGATCCAGTTGGGCCGGTTGTTGAGCTCGTAGCCCAGCTCGTAGACGGCCTTCTCCAAAATACAGGCGTCCAGGAGAATTTTCTGCTCTTCACGCGACTTGGGTAGGAAGGACTGTTGCGCGGCAACTTCAAGATAGGCTCTGAGGTAGGCAACAGACACCCAGAGAAACCAGAAGCGCGCCCAGGGTTCTAGGGCGGACAGATTTTCGGGACGAACCATCGCGCTGCCGGCACGACCCAGAAGCGCAGCATACGCTGCATAGTGAAATGACCGAATCATACCGGCGACATCTTGCAACGGCGAACGCTTTCTTCGCCGTTCAGTGAGTGAACGTGCTGGCTCTCCTTCAAAGTCAATAATGACAAAGTCCTTGCCTGTATAGAGAATTTGACCGAGATGGTGATCGCCGTGGATGCGCATCCGCATAGCGGTGATCCTCCGATCACGGATTAATTGGAAGCGACTGTGAATTTGCTGCTCTAGATCCAGAACCCTCTGGGCCGACGGCTTCACTCCGTCTGGGAGAGCCTTGATGCGCTTGCGCAGAAGCTGGAAGACGCTGGTCGTCAGGCTGCGCATGGACTGATAGAGGGAGCGCTGGTAAAGCATGGAAAAAGGTTCTGGAGCGAAGTCGGGATCATCGGCTGATGAGGCGAGAGCCACATGTAACTCTCCTGTGCGCTGACCCATCTTTCTTGCCGCTTCCAAGTAAGAGGAGATCGTCTCCTGAGCAACCGAAGGGAACTCTTCCTGGGTCAAATCAAGAAGAGATTTTTGAGGAAAAGGAACCGCCTGCAACTCGGGACTCACGGCCAGAGCTCTCTCGAAAAAGCGGCTCATCTCATCCAAGGTATATTGCCACGCATCTCCCTGGTTGGGCACCAGGCCCTGCAGCACGCCGAGCGCCATTGTCCCATTTCTAGCCTTCCGATATTCAAGAGCCCCCGCCACAGGAGGAACGTGAGAAAAAGAGACCTTCTCAGTAAGAAAACGGCCGATCTCAATGTCGGGATTCACGCCCTCTTCCGTGCGCCGGAACAGCTTCAGAATCAATCGATCTCCGTAAAAAATGGAGGTGTTGCTTTGTTCCCTTTTCACGATCGAGGGCTCAAGACCATCTTGCTCTGGCCCCCGCAATCGACGAAAAACTCCTGTGGGCAGCGACACCATTTCGCCGGAAGTTCCTGTAAAGCGCCGGTTGCGGGCGATGGAACGTAAAAGAACGTCGCAAAAACTCTTTTCGTAAAGAGCATCGTAAAGAACGGCCGTTTGTGGATCGCCCTTTTGGCTGATGCGCGCAATCACAGCCTGAGGCGAATCGGCCTGCAATTGAGACGCCCGCTCTCCGGAGACAAAAGTTATCGGGAGGATGTAAGTTTCCGCCTCGCCCTCCACGTAGTTTGTCTGGAGGAACAGGATGTACGCTCTGGAGTTTGGAAGCGGAATCGGTATGGTTTCCACAATATTTACGCTCCGGAGGCGTTTGGCCTTCCCACCGAACCAACGGCAACTCCTGAGGTAGTCCGGCAGAATTTTTTCTAAGGCAGATTTTTCTCTGCTCCCCAAGACCGCATCCCACGCGCCCATGACCTGGAGGGTCTGCACTTGCGGTTCTGCCGCGAGGCTTACCTCAACCGCCTTGGGCGAGTCGAGTTTAAACCAGTAAAAGGCGTGAGGGCCCATAGTGACAAAGTAAGGCAAATCGCCGATGCGGGGAAAATCTGTCTGGCCGAACAGCTCTACGGGAATCATCCCTTTGAAGGCGCTGAGATCAAGCTCGGCAAACTGGACGAAGCGCGAAAGGTTGGCCACCACCAGGATAAGCTCCTGCTGGAAGCGGCGAGTGAACACCAAGATTTTTCGATTGTCCGGGCTCAGGAACTCGATCGATCCTTGTCCGAAGGCTTGGTAACGTTTGCGGAGTGTTATCAGCCGCTTCATCCACCAGAGCAGCGAGTGAGGATTTTGCTGCTGTGCCTCCACATTCATAGCTTCGTAGTGGTACTCCGGATCGATAATGATCGGCAGATACAGCCGCTGAGGGTTCGCCCTCGAAAAACCTGCATTTCGATCGGCGCTCCACTGCATGGGGGTTCGCACGCCATTGCGGTCGCCGAGATAGATATTGTCTCCCATACCAATCTCGTCTCCATAGTAAATGACAGGAGTTCCAGGCATCGAGAAGAGCAGACAATTCAGAATCTCGATTTTTCTTCGGTTGTTGCCGAGGAGTGGGGCGAGCCGGCGGCGGATCCCCAGATTGACCCGTGCCTGCGGGTCGCTCGCGTAGACTTTGTACATGTAGTCGCGATCTTCGTCGGTGACCATTTCGAGCGTAAGCTCGTCGTGATTCCGCAGAAACAACGCCCACTGGCTGGCCTCGGGGATATGAGGGGTTTGGTCGAGGATGTCGATGATAGGAAAGCGATCCTCCATCCGGGTCGCCATAAAAAGACGGGGCATCAATGGAAAATGGAATGCCATGTGACACTCATCGCCCCGTCCGAAGTAAGCGGCCGCGTCTTCAGGCCATTGGTTGGCCTCCGCGAGAAGCATCCGGTTCTTGTACTTTTTGTCAATGTATTGTCTGAGTTCTTTCAGGAAACTATGGACTTCGGGCAGATTTTCACAGTTCGTCCCCTCCCGCTCGTAGAGATAAGGGACAGCATCGAGGCGCATCCCATCAACTCCCATCTTGAGCCAGAAATCCAGTACTTTCATGACAGCCCCACGGACATCGGGGCTATCAAAATTTAGGTCGGGCTGGTGAGAATAGAAGCGATGCCAATAGTAGGCTTTGGCTAGGGAATCCCATGTCCAGTTGGAGTGTTCGAAGTCTTTGAAAATGATCCTTGCTTCCTTGTATTTTTCCGGAACGTCACTCCAGACATAGAAATCGCGTTTTCTACTGCCCGGCTTAGCCCGTCTCGCTTCCTGAAACCAGGGATGTTGATCCGAGGTATGATTCAGGATCAGCTCCGTTATCACGCGGAGGCTGCGCCGATGGGCCTCTTTAAGGAAAGCTCTGAAGTCTTGCAACGTCCCATAGTCGGGGTGAATGTTGGTATAGTCCGAGATGTCGTAGCCATCATCCTTCAGTGGGGAAGGATAAAAGGGAAGCAACCAGAGGGCGGTGACGCCGAGATCTTGAAGATAATCCAGCTTCCCTGTGAGCCCTTTGAAGTCTCCTATACCGTCGCTGTTTCCGTCGGCGAAAGCCCGGACGTGGAGCTCATAAATGACGGCGTCCTTATACCAGAGCGGATTGTTGTCTAAGAGTTCTACCTCAGTTTTTGGGGGGACTGTTCTCATTCAAGAATCTAGAACGCAGCTTGAAAAATATCTGTGCGATTCTCTTCTATTCTATCGGTAACCGACACTGAAGATATGAGCTGGAACCGCCTGAGGGTCGAGTCGCACATAGTTCCTGGCTCCCTGCCACTGATACTGCGCGCCGGTTAGAAGATCGCGAACCTGATAGGGTTGGTGAGTCCCGAGGCCGAGGGCGTCCATCGAGAGGTCCGTCCATCCCGCTTGGACGTGATGGGGATCCAAGTTCACCACGATTAAAATGCCGTTGACCGGATCTTCGACCCTTTTGGAATAGCAGATGATTTGGTCATTATCGACGGGGTGGAAACGCAGGCTCCAGTCGCTATGAAGAGCGCTGTTTTCTTTTCGAATCCGATTGACTCTGCCGATGAACTCCTTCAGGCTGTGCGGGCTATTTAAATCCCAATGTTTGATCTCATATTTTTCCGAGTTGAGATATTCTTCGCTTCCGGCTTCAATGGGTCGGTTTTCGCAGAGCTCGTAGGCCGGCCCATAGATCCCGTAGTTGGCGCCGAGTGTCGCGGCTAGAACAAGCCGAGTCATGAACGCAGGACGGCCCCCGGTCTGAAGGTATTCCGCTAAAATGTCCGGCGTATTAGGCCATAGATGGGGCCTGAAATGGTCGCGAACCTCCGTCTGAGTCAACTCGGTGAAGTAGTCGGTAAGCTCAGCTTTCGTATTACGCCACGTAAAATAGGTATAGGATTGCGTAAACCCCAGTTTGGCCAGGCGGTACATGACCTTGGGTCGCGTGAAAGCCTCGGACAGAAATATCACATCGGGGTATTCCTTCTTAACTTCCCTAATCACTTTTTCCCAGAACACGAACGGTTTGGTGTGAGGATTGTCCACGCGGAACATCCGAATACCTTGTTCGATCCAGAATAGGATAACACTCTTGAGCTCTTGCCAGAGATCCGGCCAATCCTCTATTTCGAAATTGATAGGATAGATATCTTGATACTTTTTGGGGGGGTTCTCGGCATACTGAATGGTTCCGTCAGGCCGCCACCGGAACCACCCGGGGTGATCTTTCACATACGGGTGATCCGGGCTGCACTGGAACGCGATATCCAAGGCTGTCTCGATGCCGTACTGCGCCGCTTTCGCGATGAGTCTTTTAAAATCATCCAGGGTTCCAAGCTGAGGATGAATGGATTTATGGCCGCCCTGTTCTGATCCGATCGCCCACGGGCTTCCGGGATCATCTCGGCCACACCCAACGACGTTGTTCTTGCCTTTCCGGTGACTCCGGCCGATGGGATGGACGGGAGGCAAATAAAGAACGTCGAATCCCATAGAGGCGATGTAATCCAGACGCCGCTCGCAGTCTCTAAAAGTTGCGTGCTTGCCCGGTTCCACGGCGCACGAGCGCGGGAACATCTCATACCAAGTGCTGAAGCGAGCCTGCTTTCGATCCACCACCACGATCAACTCCTTGGCATAAACGGTGGAGAACCGTCGGTCAGGATACTTTTCGATGAGCCTCGCCATTTCATCATCAAGCACGAGGGAGGAGCTTCGGGAACCGTTTTTTCCTTCTTTTCGCAGCGCTCCCGCCCACTCCTGGAGCCTTCTTGCATCCCCGCCCTGTGCTCGGTTGCTGGCTTCTTTAATCAATTCGGCACCCGCCTTAAGCTCCACGGATACCTCTTGCCCCGCCTCAACCCTTTTTACAAAGTCTCCACGCCATGATTTGAATCGATCCACCCACGCCTCTACCGTGTAGAGATAACGTCCCAGTTCATGGACTGTGAACTCTCCGCGCCAACGATCGTTGACCACCAGCTGCATAGGAGTCTCGATCCACTCCCCATCCTCTTCCTTGCGGTACTTGAGCATACAGAAGAGCGAGTCATGGCCGTCCGCGAAAACATCCGCCTCAACCATCACCTTGTCATCGACAATGCGCTTAATAGGGAAAAGACCGCCATCAATCTGGGGCTTTACGGCTTCGATGACGACGCGCCGCCTGCCTTCTGTGCGCTTGGTCATAATCTTCTAATCTCGTTTCTAGCGGAAAATTCTCTTCCAGGATTCGCCGGCAGGATTTGTGGACTGACCCTTTATTGAACTGGGACGAGCCGGGAGATGGGCAGTTCGCCGATGGCTCTAGCCCAGCTCTTGTGGTTTCTTTTGCCCCGTACCTGCGCCAGTGTCATCGCGCTTGCTCTCTTGCGGGGATCTCTTCACTGAGATCGTCACGGTAGTAGGGGTCAATTCCTCAATAGTAAGACCCTTTGGATATTGAACGTTTCTTTCTGATATGATGAACTTTCTCTGCCCAGACGCTGCCGGCGATGTATCCACGGTAACTTTAAGTTTACGATAATCAGACAGGTAGAAAGCACGCCTAGGGCCGGTGAAAGTGGCTTTGACTTCCGGCGGCTGAACCTTGTCGAGCACCAGATTCGACGGCAAATTCTCCACGGCAACAGGGATTTTGTAAGTCTCCCTGGCAATTTTGGAACCCGGCACAAACGCGTACCAGAGCACAAGGGTGAGGCAGAGGGATACGGCTTTTTCCACCCAATTTTCCTTTACGAGATCGACCGAAATCTTTCTCCGGTCTTGAGATGGATACTTTTCCTGCAAAAACTCCTGCAGCCAGGACCCAAGTTGCTGAAGGTTGGTCACCTCTCTGAGCTTGCCGTCCCTGGCGACAGAGACGCTGCCCCTCTCCTCAGAAACAACAATGCAGAAAGCGTCAGTCAACTCGGCCAAGCCGAGCGCGGCGCTATGGCGAGTTCCCACGCGCGACAACTGCTGGAAATCCTTGGAGAGAGGAAGATGGGCCGCAAAGCGGGTGATCCGATTATTCTCTATGATCACCGCGCCATCATGTCCGGGAGAATGAGGATCAAAGATACTCGCGAGCAACGGCTCGCTGAGTCTTCCGCCCAGCTCGATGCCCCCCATGATATGCCTCTCCAACGGATCGTTACCGCGCAGCACGATGAGGGCCCCGATCCTGTTTTTCGCAAGGTCGGCCAGGCACCTGATGAGAACGTCGGTCGTGTCTGAACGCAGGGAGCGGTGGATCCCCTTTTTTCCAAAGCTCCAAACCGCTACCCTTTCGAAAATTTGCCGAAGCTCCTCCTGGAAGATAACCACAATGATGATCAGCAGGATTGCGAAGAAGCCCTGGAAAATCCAGGCAGTCAACTGAAGCTCAAGCTGACGCGCCAACATATACACGGCTCCGAGAATGAATATCCCCATCACGACCAACGAAGCGCGCGTTCTCTTCACCCAGACCATGACGGTGTAAAG
>DASYRN010000098.1:0-3609 GCA_036004365.1 Binatia bacterium | reverse complement strand
GCCGAAAGGAGCGGCTCAAGGGCCAGAAGCGCGTTCCTCGTCCGCCTGCTATAATCACTGCATAGCTATGCGTCGCCATGATTCTCTCTTCCCCGGAAAGTCACTGATCTTATGAGAAGGTCCCCGCCCGATCAAGAGACTCCTCGACCGGTTAAATCTTGGACAGTCCCGCGGGGGCAAGAAGCTCCTCGACTCGATTTTTTTGTGCGCCGGTGCTTGCCCCATCTATCTTTGCGAGAGGCTCGAAGGGCCATCGAAGAGCGTGCCTTTTGGATCAACAACCGACCCGCAAGAAAGGGAGATAGGCTTTTGGCCGGCGATGTTCTTACGCTGAGAGGGCCGGAACATTGGTTATCTCCAGCGCCGCTGCCGGAAGAGAATATCGAAGTGCCGATACTTTACGAAGACGAATTCGTCTTGGCCGTCGATAAGCCGGCCGAGATGGCCACGCACGGATTCTCCGGTCGCCAGAAAAATACACTCGCAAACGTCTTGCTCGCCCTACGGCCTTCCCTTCGCCATGTAGGGAAAAGCTCGTGGGAGCCTGGGCTGGTTCACCGTCTCGATCAGGGCACTTCGGGAATCGTTCTTGTGGCAAAAAATCAGATCACCTTTGAAAAACTGCGCTTCCAGTTTCGCCGCGGGCTGGTCAAAAAAAAATATTGGGCCCTGGCCTGGGGAACGCCGAAACGAGAAGGGGCCATAACCTATCCGCTCATCCATGATCCTAAGAATCGCAGCAAGATGAAGGCTCTCATGGTCGTAAAGCGCGGTGAATTTCCGGAACAGACAAAGATATGGAAGGCTTTAACCCGTTTCCGTGTCATCGGCTATGCCGAAAGGTTCAGTCTTCTAGAGATGGCTCTAGAGACGGGCGTCACGCACCAGATACGCGCTCATTTACAAACGCTGGGGCATCCTCTTGTCGGAGACCGACTCTACGGAAAGAATCGCCCTGATCCTTTTGGTCTAGGACACCAGTTCCTGCACGCCTTTTATCTCGGCTTCAGTCACCCCGAAAGCGGAGAGGAAGTGGCCATTGAGAGTCCGCTCCCGCCGGAGCTTAGACGGATTCTGGGTCGTCTGAGAATCAACCTTTAAGCCGCCGTGCTCTTTATCCCCTTTCCCTTGGCACAGGCGCTGCAAAGACTGAGCTGGGTCTGCGGGTCTTCAACCAATCCTTCGTCGAGGTTATGGCAAACCTTCTTGCATTCGGCGCAAATGAAGTAGATGCCGTCGATGCTTTTGTTGATCTTTTCTCGGTTGAGGACCCTCCCTTTGAGCTTCTCGACCCGGATCCCAAGTAGCTCTTCGTAGTTCCTCTTGATCTTTAATCTCCCCGCCTCATCGCTGGGAAGCCCCTCGTCTTGGTCCTCCGGGACCGCTTCATCGAGGAAACCATGACTCTTCCCTTTGCTAGGCTGTCCGGCGGCTTTCTTTTTAGTTCTTGGCATACCTTACCCCGTGGCTCCTTCGTCAATCATAAGAGGTTTTTTTCTTGCTTTCGGTCGCCCTCATTTTTCTTGTCAAACTCGAGACCATTTCTCAACAAGTCGTCTCATAGTCTTCCCAGTCGCAGTCCCAGCCAGGAAGCGATGAGAGCAAGCGGCAAAATGATAAGCGTCGAAGTCCTGAGACGACGACACAGGAAGTGAAACTCCTGATCGGACGGGCTCTCCCCTGATTCATAGCGCCTCACAAAGCGGTGTGCCAAGCCCATCGACTGATAGGTGCCGAGTAAGATGAGCAGAAACGATGCCACAAGCTTCCACCCGAGGATGATTCCCAACTCTTTAGCAAAGAACTCTCGGTACACGGACTTGAGCTCCGTAATCTGGAATGCGCCCGTGATGACCAATAACCCGAGGACTCCAATTTGCAACGGATTATAAAGTTTGAGGCCGCGGGCGAGCATGAGGAGCCGTTCCTCAGGATTCTTAACCGCAGAAAGCGCAGGCAGAACGATGAGCCAGAGACCTACCAGAGAGCCGAGATAGATCACCAGCGCGGTCACGTGCAGCCAGGAACTCAGCATTCAAGGTAAAATCTTAGCCCCAGCCGAAGAGGCTCCGGTTTTTGCCCGGTCTACCCGGAGCGTCGTAGGATTCGCTGATGGTTTCGAGTAGGATTTTGATTCTTTCCAACTCCCTTTGTCGTTGCGCCTCAAACTCACTCAGCTCCCTCCGCCGCTTCTCATGGAATTCCCTAAGATCCTTTTCTCTCTTGCTCCGGAACTCGGCCCGGTCTCTTTCCCACTTTTCGTAGAACTCCCGAAGAGTGGTGCCGATGCGGAAATTAAGATCGTCTTTCACGACCATCGACTTGTAACAATGAGGACACCAAAGGACGTTCCCCATCGTAAAATGCTTTGCGGGCACGCTATAGCTACCCCCGCATTTGAAGCAGCGCACGGGCACCTGCCATCCCTGCATGTTGGGCAGTTCCGAAAAAGCGGCCGAAGATTCTTCTCCGTCCGTAGGTCGTAGCGGCTGCTCCATCTCAGGCGCCGATGTGGCAATGCTAACTCTGGCCTCCGAGACCGGCGCTTCAGGCTTTTTGGCCGCCGCTGGAGCGGGCGAAGCCGGCCTCTCCGCTCCTTTGCGGAAACGGGATTCAAAGACATCTCCGATCTGGATGTCTTGATGCAGATCGCGGGCGCGGGAAATCAAAACCTCTTCGGTTTCGACGTTGTTGGGATCCGTCACGCAGCAGTCTACAGGGCAGACTGCAGCGCAGGCCTCGTAGTCATGGAAGCCGACACACTCCGTACAGAGCAAGGGATCGATAACATAGATCTCTTGGTCTTGCGAGATGGCATTGTTGGGGCACTCGGGCTCGCAAGCGCCGCAGTTGATGCACTCGCTTGTAATCATCGTCGCCATTACAGCTCCTCCTTGATGCGCCGGCTACAACGTTGAACGAAAACGAGAGTTATCCTAGATGAAAAATTACGCGGTTGCAAATCAATAGGACTTTACAGCTCGCGCCTGGTTGAGCCCTGCTGCTGACCTTGCAGAGGGGAAGGCAAACTCAGCTCGGAGATCTTCTGCTTAAGTCGATTAACTCTATCTTGTAGCCGTCCGGATCTTCGATGAAGGCGATCTCCGAGCCGCCATGCTTCATCGGTCCCGGCTCACGCACAATCTTCGTCCCTTTGGCCTTCAGATTGTCGCAGGTTCGGTAAATGTCTTCCACTCCGAGAGCGATGTGGCCAAAGCCGTCTCCCAAATCATATTTGTGCGTGTCCCAATTGTATGTCAGCTCGACAACTGCTTCTTCGGATTCGCTGCCGTACCCCACAAAAGCAAGGGTGAAGCGTCCCGAAGGATAGTCTTTTTTTCTCAAAAGTTTCATCCCCAGAACATCACAATAGAATTTGATCGACTCGTCCAGATCGTTGACCCGAATCATGGTATGGAGAATCCTCATAACTAACCTCCTGGAGTGGATAGAAGTACCTTATACTGAGCGTACGGACGGGTTCAAGCCGATCGAATCTGAGGCAAATGGCATAGCACTCCTAAAAAAACCATGAAAACACCGACCAAAGTGAGCCAACGATCCGATGTATCCTTCGGTGCTTCGACAAAAAACGCGATGACGAGCACA
>DASYRN010000097.1:0-9251 GCA_036004365.1 Binatia bacterium | reverse complement strand
TTGATTGACGTCTTCAGCCCTTGTGTCACCTACAATCACGACAACAGCCATGAGTTTTTTAAAGCCCGCGTCAAAAGGCTCGAAGAGATGGGCCATGACCCAACGGACTTTCACGCTGCCATGGACAAGGCCTATCTCTGGAGCGAGACCATCCCGATCGGCATTTTTTGGGAGCGCACGGACCTTCCCGCCCTAGACGAGTTTGAACCCATCCTGGCTGAAGGGGGGCCACTCGCCCATCGTCCTCTCGGGGTATCTCCCGAGGCCGCCAGGCCGCTGATTCAGGCGCTGATGTAGAGCCTTCCTGCAACCATTCAGCGAGGGGTCCCGGGCGAGGGAATCAGAATTTAAGATTCCACTCGTCCCTGGAGTATCGCTCCCGCGCCAGTCTTTCAATTGTTTCAAAAGGTATATTTTTGAATTCCTCCCTGGCGCCCCATGATTGCTTCAGAGCCTCTTTGACTCTGTGCGGCGGAAGATTCAGGTTGGCCAAAAAATTACCGTGGGAACGGTTTTGGCGATAGGCAGGCTGCTTGTGGGGAGGAGGAAGCAGCTTTTCGATGAGTGGAATATCGAAGTCCAGTAAGAAGGTTCCGTGAAATAGCAGGGCGCGCCGCTTTCGATATTGGGCATTGCCGGAGAATTTTTGCATTCCCAGAGCGAGATCCGTAAAACCTTGAACGCAAATCGGGGTACCCAAGAGCGGTTGCAGGGCCTGCTTGAGGCGACCCATGATGAAGATGTTTGTTTCGGTGATGTCACGGAGGTGAGATCGGTCCTGGAGTTCTAGAATTAAGCTATAGTTCAAGCAGCCGGGACCCTGGAGGACGGTTCCGCCTCCGCTGCACCTGCGAAGAACGGGAACGCCATGCTTTCGGCAGGCTGAGAGGTGAACTTCGGAGTTGACACGGCTCGAATATCCCAGCACCGCGAAGTGTCGCCGGGGCTCCCAAAATCTCAAGACCTCCTCCCCGCCGTTGTCTTCGCATCCTTGAAGCAGCGCTTCGTCGCAGGCCAGATCCTCCTGTGGAGTCATAAGGGTCAGGTCTAGGTATTTCATCCGATCCCCGTTATGAGTAGAATTGATTCGGCGAAAGGGATTTTGTAGATTAAACTTAGATCCAAAGGATTGTTAATCCATCGCCGAAAGAAGGATGAAAAATGGAAGTTGAAAAGAAAGATCGACCCAATGTTTCCCAAGGCGATTATAGCGGCAAGGACTCTTCCGGTCCACAGATCAGCAACGATCACGACGCGACGCAAAAGTGGTTGGACTCGCTTGAGTATATGCTGGAGTTTGTCCTGAAGAACCGAGACTCCGCCGAAGCTCCCCTGCTCGTGGACCGGCTTATCGAACGACTCCGGGAATCGGGGATCAAGATAGCTCAGCCGGTCAGCACTCCCTATATCAACACCATTCCAGTAGAGGAAGAGCCACCCTATCCCGGAGACCGGGCGCTCGAGCGGCGCATCAAGAGCTACGTCCGATGGAACGCCCTCGCCATGGTGGTGAAGGCGAACCGGATCCACCACGGCATCGGCGGCCACATCTCGACTTTCGCCTCATGCGCGACGCTTTACGAAGTCGGCTTCAACCACTTTTTCAGGGGCGGCGACGACAAGGGTCTCGGAGATATGGTCTACTTTCAGGGTCATGCGTCGCCGGGCAACTACTCCCGGGCTTACGTGGAGTGGCGGATCGATGCCAAACGGTTGCACCATTTTCGCCAGGAGCTGGCTGAAATCCCCGGGCTTCCATCCTATCCCCATCCGTATCTGATGCCGGACTTCTGGCAGTTTCCCTCCGTCTCCATGGGACTGGCGCCGATCATGTCTATCTACCAGGCTCGTTTTCTTCGTTACTTGAAGGCGCGCGGCTTCCTGCAGGCGGACGCGCCCCGGGTATGGTGTTTTGCCGGAGACGGCGAAATGGACGAGCCTGAATCCACTGGTTCTCTAAGCCTTGCCGCCAGAGAGAACCTGGATAATCTCGTCTGGGTGGTGAACTGCAACCTTCAGCGCCTCGATGGACCGGTCAGGGGAAACGGCAAGATCATCCAGGAGCTCGAATCCATCTTCCGTGGCGCCGGCTGGAATGTTATCAAAGTCATCTGGGGGTCCGACTGGGACCCGCTGCTTCAGAGCGAGCACAGAGATCTTTTGATCAGGCGGATGGAAGAGGCGGTGGACGGCGATTACCAGAAATATTCCGTCGAGCCCGGCAGCTACACGAGAAAACATTTTTTCGGCAAGTATCCCCAGCTCCTCGAGCTGGTCAATCATCTCACCGACGATCAGATCCGTAAGCTCCTCCGCGGCGGTCACGATCCTCAAAAGGTCTACGCGGCGTATAAGGAGGCCGTGGATCACAAAGGAGCGCCGACGGTGATCCTGGCCAAGACCGTGAAAGGTTACGGAGTGGGCGAGTCGGGCGAAGGTAGAAACATCACCCATCAGCAGAAACAGCTCAACGAAAAAGAGTTGAGAGAGTTTCGCAGCCGCTTCGATATTCCGCTCAAAGATGAAGAGGTCGTGGAGACGCCCTTCTATCGTCCGCCGCAGGACAGCCCCGAGACGAAGTATGTCCTGGAGCGCAGAAAAAGTCTCGGCGGCTTTGTTCCGCGGCGGCGCGTTAAGCCCGAGCCTTTGGACTTGCCGCAGCAGGATTTTTTCGAGGAATTTTCCAAAGACTCCGGCCAGCTCGAAGCCTCGACGACGATGTCTTTTGTCCGTCTGCTCGGAAAGCTCCTGAGGCATCCTGCAGTCGGCAAGCGCGTGGTTCCGATCATTCCCGATGAAGCCCGGACGTTTGGCATGGACGCCCTCTTCCGCGAGGTCGGCATCTACTCTCCCAAAGGCCAGCTCTACGAACCTGTGGATCGGGAGACACTTCTCTACTATCAGGAGGCCAAAGACGGGCAGATCTTGGAGGAGGGAATCACCGAAGCGGGATCGTTGTGTTCTTTCATCGCTGCCGGAACGAGCTATGCCAATCTCGGATTTCACATGCTCCCGTTCTATATCTTTTATTCGATGTTCGGCTTTCAACGTGTCGGCGATCTTATTTGGGCGGCCGCGGACAGCAAGGTCAAAGGATTTTTGCTCGGCGCCACCGCGGGAAGGACCACGCTCAATGGCGAAGGCCTACAGCATCAGGACGGTCACAGCCACATCCTGGCGAGCACGGTCCCGACCTTGCTCACCTACGATCCGGCGTTTGCGTATGAGATCGCCGTGATCATCCGCGACGGCATGCGCCGGATGTATCAAAAAGGCGAAGAGATCTTCTATTATCTCACTCTTTACAATGAGAACTACCCGATGCCGGCGATGCCCGAGGGGGCCGAAGAAGGGATCTTAAAAGGCCTTTATAAATTTCGCCGTGGAAAAGCGGAGGCCAAGCACAAAGCCCAGATCTTCGGAAGCGGGCCGCTGCTGCGCGAGGCGCTGAGGGCCCAGGCGATTCTGGCTGAGAAATACGATGTCTCCGCGGATGTGTGGAGCGCGACGAGCTATAAACTTTTGCGCGGCGAGGCGCTGCAGACAAAGAGATGGAACATGTTGCACCCAACGGAGCCTAAGAAGAAATCTTACGTGGAGGCTCTGCTTGAGAAAGAACAGGGCGTTTTTGTCGCGGTGTCGGATTATATGAAAATTATTCCCGATCAGATCGCTCCCTGGGTCCCGGGCGAGCTGTTTTCGCTCGGCACCGACGGCTTCGGCAGGAGCGATATCCGGCCGCGGCTCAGACGTTATTTTGGAGTGGATGCGGAGATGACGGTTCTCGCCACCCTCTATGCCCTTCATCGAAAGGGCGCTGTGTCGGGAGAGGTTTTAGAGCGGGCGATCAGAGATTTGAATATCGATCCGGAGAAGGCCTCGCCCTTTTATCTGTAACCCCGGAGAGTCGGTTAGCAGAAAATCCTATGGATGTCAGGGTTCCTCGGCTGGCTGAAGGCGTCGAGTCGGCTACAGTCGCCAATATTCTCGTCTCGCCCGGCGACCTGATTCAAAAGAATCAGGTCATTCTGGAATTAGAGACGGAAAAGGCTGTCGGACCGATTCCTTCGCCTGCTTCGGGTAAGGTGACTACGGTCCATGTCAAGCCAGGCGAAGAGGTGGCCGTAGGTCAGGTGCTGCTGTCAGTTGCCGAGGAAGGGGCTGGCGGGAAGAACGCTCCGGCGGCAACGAGAGAACAGCGGACAGGAGAAAAAAAAGCAACACCGCAAATCGCACGACAGCCGGAAAAGCCGTCTGTGCCCAAGGAGAGCTATCACTACCGATATGATTCCACAAGCGGTCTTGCTCCGCCTGCTTCTCCCTCGGTGAGAAAGATCGCGCGCGATCTGGGTATCGATCTAACGCGCGTCCGCGGCACCGAGCGAGGCGGAAGAATCATCGTCGAAGACCTCAAGGCCTACATCCAGGATTTGCAGCAGAGCGCGCGTGGCCCAGAGCCGGAAGCTGAGAAAACGCCCAAGGCCACTCCGAAAGCCGTCGACTTTTCTCAGTGGGGCGAGATCGAGAAGAAGCCGCTCACGACGATCAGACGCACCATCGGCCAGCGGATGTACGAATCCTGGTCGACCATCCCCCACGTGACTCAACTCGAGCAGGTCGATATCACTCACGTCACGAGACTTAGAAAGGAATACGGCCCCTCCTTCGAGAAGAAGGGCAAGCACCTTACCTTGACTCCGTTCGTCTTGAGAGCGGTGGTGGCGGCTTTAAAAAAGTATCCGATCTTCAACTCGAGCCTGGAGGAATCGACCGGGCAGATCGTTTACAAAAAGTATTATCATATCGGCGTTGCGGTCGATACCGAGGCCGGACTGATCGTTCCCGTGCTCCGGGACGTGGACAAAAAAGGGCTGGCGGATCTCTCAGCGGAATTGAACGACCTCGTGGAGAGAACCAGAAAGCGGAAAGTTTCTTTGGAAGAGCTCCAGGGAGGAAGCTTTACGATTTCCAATCAGGGCGGCATCGGCGGCGGTCACTTCACTCCGATCATTAACAAGCCCGAAGTCGCCGTGCTGGGAATCGGAAGAAGTTCCTTGAAGCCGGTCGTGAATGATGGAAAAATCGACGCGCGCGCGATGCTTCCGCTTTGTCTTTCGTATGATCACCGCGTGATGGACGGAGCGGACGCTGTGCGCTTTATTCTGGAGGTCATCGGAATGTTGGAAAAATTTCCCGAGCAGGAACTCAAGGGCTAGGGCGAAATGGATCCGATCAAAACGGAAATTGTCGTCGTCGGCGCGGGGCCCGGCGGTTACTCTGCGGCTTTCTACGCCGCGGACAGAGGCAAGAAAGTCATTCTCGTCGATCGCGAAAAGCGCCTCGGAGGAGTTTGTCTCAACTTCGGCTGTATCCCCTCGAAGGCCCTGCTTCACGCCACAGAGTTGATTCGTGACGCTGAAGCCTCCAACGAGCGTGGGATCACCTTCGGCCCGCCCAAGACCAACCTGGGCAAGCTCCGCTCGTGGAAGAATTTGGTAGTCGAAAAGCTGGCGCAGGGGTTGAGCGGCCTGTGTAAGAAGCGAGGGGTTGAGTTTCTGCAGGGACGCGGCCATTTCGAAGATTCCCGGACGTTAAGAGTAGAGACGAGCGAAGGCCAGAAGTTCATCGCCTATGAGAAGGCGATCATCGCCGTCGGCAGCAAGGCGGCGGTCCCGTCGGCATTCGATCTTGGAAACAAGCGGGTCATGACATCTACGGAGGCGCTGGAGATCGAAGAGATTCCCAAGAATCTTCTGGTGGTCGGCGGTGGGTACATAGGGTTGGAGTTGGGGACGGTCTATGCGACCTTGGGAAGCAGCGTCGTGCTCACCGAGGCGTTGAGCTCGATGCTGGTCGGCGTGGACGCCGATCTCGTCCGTCCCGTGATGCGCTATGCCGAGAAGGCTTTCAAAGAGGTACGGCTCAACACCAAGGTTGTCAGGATGGCGACGAGCGGCAAGCAGATCAAGGTCGTTCTATCGGCCGAAGGGAAGCAAAAGGAAGAGATGTACGACAGGGTCCTCGTCTCGGTGGGCCGCGTGCCCAACTGTAAAGATCTGGGACTGGATAATACGAAAGCCGCTACCGACGATAAGGGATTTATCCAGGTGAATTCTCAGATGCAGACTTCGGACCCTGACATTTATGCTCTTGGGGATGTGGTGGGTGGCGCGCTATTGGCGCATAAAGCCACCAAAGAGGCGAGGATCGCGGTGGACGCTATCTCAGGAGAGCCCAGCGCGTTCGAGAATGTCGTTATTCCCGCTGTGGTCTTTACCGACCCGGAACTGGCGTGGTGCGGCTTGACCGAGACAGAGGCGAGAGCTAAGGGAATCCAGGTTGAGGTGGCGAGATTCCCGTGGGCGGCCTCGGGACGCGCTTTGACTCTCGACCGGCCGGACGGTCTCACCAAGCTCGTCATTGAACCGGAGAGCGAACGCGTCCTGGGCGTCGGCATCGTCGGGGCACGCGCTGGCGAGTTGATCAGCGAAGGCGTTCTCGCCATCGAGATGGGCGCGACGGCGCGGGACATTGCGGAATCGGTCCATCCCCATCCCACTTTGTCCGAGACTCTCATGGAGTGCGCGGAGGTTTTTTACGGCTATCCGATCCACACGTTTGTGCAGAAGAAGCGCACGCCTCTTCCGTGACGACGGAAGCTGAGCGGAGGCAAGACATTTGGGTTTTGATGAGCACTCTAATCGTTAAAGATCTTGGCGGGATGGAATATCGCGCCGCGCTCGCTCTGCAGGAGAGTTTGGTGGCGCAAAAGCGCGGCGGGGATTTGCCGGACGTTCTGCTTTTCGTCGAGCATCCGCATGTGATCACGATCGGCCGCGGTGGGAAAGAGTCGAATATTTTGGCGCCGGGCGAAGTCCCGGTCCTTCGGATCAGCCGCGGCGGAGACGTCACCTATCACGGCCCCGGCCAGATGGTGGTCTATCCAATCGTCGATCTCAAATCGAAGCTGCGAAAGGACGTCCACCGCTATCTTCGCTATCTCGAGAGCGCCGCGATTGAAACGCTCGCGAGCTTCGGCCTTCAGGCGGAGCGACGGCCACCGTGGACCGGAATTTGGATCGGAAAGAGGAAGGTCGCGGCTATCGGCGTCGCCGTGCGGAGAGGCATCACCTACCACGGTCTGGCTCTGAACGTGAATACCGACCTGTTTTATTTTGACCGGCTCATTCCGTGCGGTCTTTCCTGGGCCGAAGTCACGTCGATGGCGAGAGAGCTAGGTGCAGAGCAAAATATGAAAAGCGTTAAGGAGCGGTTCGCTAGGAATTTTGCTGTACGGTTTGGCTATTCGGATATTAGACAGATCGCTAATTTATTCGACCTTCAGGCTCAAAAAGGCTCCAGCTACGAGACGCGCGAAGGTCCGCGAGCGGAGGCGTACTTTTCTAGTACGTTGACGCGAAGCGGGCCGAGCGCAGCGAAGTAGATGGACGTTTTGGAGCCTGAAAAATTATGCCACGAAGACATCCCGATTGGATTAAGGTCAGGGCTCCCGGAAGCCCGAACTACCTCCGGCTCAAGCGGATTCTAAGGGACCACAATCTTCACACCGTCTGTGAGGAGGCGCGCTGTCCCAACATCGGCGAGTGCTGGGGCCATAACACCGCGACCTTTTTGATCCTCGGCGATATTTGCACCCGCGGTTGCCGCTTCTGCGCGATCAGCAAAGGCAAGCCGATGCTCTTGGATCCAGAGGAGCCGCGGAAGGTGGGGCTGGTCGTGAGGGAGCTTGGCCTGGAACACATCGTAGTCACCTCGGTCAATCGCGATGATCTTCCTGACGGAGGGTCAGACCATTTCGCCAAGACGGTTTTTTGGATCAAATCACTCAATCCTGGAATCCGGGTTGAGGTTTTGATTCCGGATTTCAAAGGTGACCAGCACGCCTTGCAGACCGTGGTTCAGTCCGGGATTGACATCCTGAATCACAATATCGAGACGGTTCCAAGGCTCTATAGAAAGGTAAGACCCGGTGCTATTTACCAGCGCTCGCTCGGTATTCTCAGAGTTGCCAAAGCGATGCGGCCGGAAGTTCTCACCAAATCGGGAATGATGCTTGGAGTAGGAGAAACCTTGGATGAGGTGATGACGGCGCTCACGGATCTGCGCATGGCCGATTGCGATATCGTTACTTTAGGTCAGTATCTTCAGCCTTCGAAAGACCAGCTTCCGGTCGAGCGCTATGTCACTCCGGATGAGTTTCAAGAGCTTAGGGCCGAGGCTCAAAAGCTCGGATTCCGCCATGTCGAATCCGGTCCACTCGTGCGCAGCTCCTACCATGCCTGGAGCCACGTCCATTGAGTTAGAGGAGTTTTATCCGATTCCTTTCGTTTTTTCAGGCTCCCGTCCGCGCTCGAGCGAAAACATTTTGCATAGTCAAACGAGATATTGTAGAAGTACGCGACTGATTCTTTTATGGAAGGCAGGAGGAGAGCATGCAGATTAACTACGACACCAAGACCGACCTGCTCTATATTCAACTGGACGAGCAAAAGCAAGAAGTGGTGAGCAAGCGGCATTCTGACGGCGTGGTCCTTGAGATTGGGGTAGGGAACAGAATCCTTGGAATTCAAATCTCGAATGCTTCGAAGCACTTGAATCTCGAAAGTATTCTTCCTGTAAAGTACAATGTTTCATCGTGATCCGGACAACTGTAAGCTCGGATTTCTCACTCGAAGGAGGACGCTATGAAGATCTTGCGTATGCGCTCTTGGAATTTTCATGCGGATAACTTGGAGACAATGATGCGGTTCTATCAGGAAGCGCTCGGCGCCAACCTGCGGACAACTCACACCGTCAATGGCGCGAAAGTCGCCCGCCTCCGGCTGGGGGAGACCGGAATCGGACTCTTCGATGCTTCTGAGAAGAAAGCGCCCGGTGTCCCGCATCATACCTTCGACATCGAGGGACCCCATGACCCCAAGCAGCTGGTGCAGGAGCTGGAGGCAAAAGGTATGAAGGTTGAGGATGTCCGCCTCCACGGTGAAGGTCCCGGCTACTCGGTCTACGTCACCGATCCCTGCGGAAACCGCTTGGAGCTTTCCAAAGACTAGTCAAAGCCGCCGTACGACAGCGGTGTTAAGCCACGCTTGGTTGACCAAGAAATGTGATGCGACCTCGTGTCTTGTTCTTAGCTCTGATCATGGCTTTGATGGCCTGCAAGGGATCCGTCGACCATGATGAGGCATCCGCCGCAAAGAGCGCGCTGGAGTTTGCGCAGGTCGCATTTGTAA
>DASYRN010000096.1:0-5495 GCA_036004365.1 Binatia bacterium | reverse complement strand
GCATGGCCACAGTCGGAGTATGCTCGAAGGAATCCGGCATGGAAAGGAGTAGAATGTTCATTGAAAGTCCACCCTAGCTTATTGTTGCCCAGGTTGGTAAGCAGCACGAGCGCAATTTTCCCTTGTTCTTAGCACAGGAACAACTAAAATTGTCAAATTGAAGCCCAGGAGGTATTGGCTATATGGGCGAGAAATTCACCGCGACTGAGCAAAAAAGTCTTGCCCCATTTTTTACCAACCTCGATAAACCCGTCTTTGGGCTCAAGCTGCCCCAGGAAGTTGCCGGAGCGCTTTTTTCCCGCTACAGCCGCTCAACGAAGAGCCTGCGCCGTACTTTTCTAGATGAATTTCTCGGCGATCCTGAAGTGGCGTTGAACGATCTGCTGGGCGGGTCGATCCCGTCCAGTGACCAGAGTGCCGCGCTCAAAAAGGCACGCGCATTCTACGACCGTGTGCTGGTCGGCTACGGCGATGACTCCGTGGCGCAACTCGGGGGTGCGCACATCGCCTGCGAGAATATCTCCAATGTGGCGGCGAACATTTTGGAAGATGCCAGAATCGGGATCGCGCCACTCGAGAAGTCGACCCGCTATGTCCGTTTTGATCAAAAAGATGAAAGCGGAAACTACCTGTTCTACCGCGAGCCCAAAATCATGGCCTCGCCTCATTGCTCGGCTTATCTGGAGACCATGAATCTCCTCTTTGAGACCTACTCGCGCCAGATCGATCCCATGATTGAGTTTGTAAAAAGATCGCTTCCGATCGAGGATCTCGAGCTGCGCCACCCCCAGAGCGGAGAGCCCGTGAACTTTCGGGACGCCCAGAGGGATGAGAAGCTTAAGCGTTGGGCTGAGAGCGCCTATCGCTCGACGGTTAGAGCCCAAGCATGCGACATCCTGCGTGGCTATCTGCCTGCGGCGACGCTCACAAATGTCGGTTTCTTCGGCGTCGGCCAGGCCTTCGAGTATCTCATCACCAAGCTCTATTCACATGAGTTGAGCGAGGCCAAAGAACTTGCCGGAGCGATTCATCAAGAGCTTAACCAGCTCATTCCCTCGTTCGTGAAGCGGGCGAAATTGAGTGAGTACATGGTTGAGACTTTCGCGGCGACACGAACTCTCGCTACAACATTAGCAGTCGACGCGCCCGCCAACGCGGGACAGTCGGTGAGCTTAGTGGACTATGACAGAGAGGCAGAGGAAAAGATTATCGCCGCAATCCTCTATCCTCATTCACGCCATCCTCTGGAACAGCTGAGGAGGTCAGTGAGTCGAATGCCGGTGGATCAACGGCGAAAAGTGCTGGATGAATACCTCGGGCGGCGTCGCCACAGGAGAGATAAACCTGGCCGCGCGCTGGAGCAGGTTTATTATACTTTCGATATCCTCGGGAACCTCGGTCTCTACCGTGATTTGCACCGCCATCGGATTCTCACGCAGGAGAGACAGGACTTCACCACGGTCCATGGCTACGATACGCCTGAGGAGATCGTAGAGGCAGGTTTCAAGTCCGAATTTGATCGCTGCATGGAGAGGGTGGCAGGCCTTTATGAGAAGATTCACCACGACCTTCCATTGGAGGCCCAGTATGTTGTTCCCTTTGCGTTTAAGATTCGCTGGAGCATGAAGATGAACTTGCGAGAGGCGGTTTTTATCGGCGAGCTGCGGAGCTTGCCCCAAGGCCATCCGGACTATCGGTTCATAACCCAGGAAATGTGGCGCAGGATCCAGGAAGTCCATCCTACCTTGGCGGAGTGCGCGAAGTTTATCGATTGGAAGAGCTATCGCTTAGGCCGTCTACAATCGGAAATGCGCACGGAATATAAGAAGTCTGTTTATGAGTAAAGCATCAGGCAATGGGCAATAGACGATAGGCAATAGACAACGGGCATTAGTTTTGGATTTGTGAGAAGGGCATGCTTGGACGATCTTGGATGCGATTGCTGGATCCTTTGTCCGACAATCTAAAATCTAAAACCTGTACTGAGCGACGCCGAAGGATCCAAAATTTAAAATGGCTGGGGCTTTCGGTAATCGCTTTCGTGCTTGTGGTGACTGTGGCTGTAGCTCAGGCGCAGCAGCCGAAGAAGGTGCCGCGGATAGGTTTTCTCGTTCCTGGGTCCTCTGTTAGTTACTCGGTCCGCATTGAGGTATTTCGGCAAGGGCTTCGCGATCTGGGTTATGTTGAGGGCGAGAACATCCTCATTGAGGGTCGATGGGCAGACGGGTCGGCCGACCGTTTGCCCCACCTCATAGCCGAACTGATCCGGCTCAAAGTAGATGTCATGGTTGTCGGTTCGGCGGCTGGTGCTCTGGCGGCGAAAAATGCGGGGGTTACGACTCCTGTCGTCTTTGTCGCAGTGACTGACCCCTTAGGGTATGGCATCATTGGGAGCCTCGCTCGGCCTGGCGGCAACCTCACGGGGACAGCACTGGGGGTCGGAGAGGGATTCAGCGGAAAATGGGTCGAGCTGCTCAAGGAGACCGTCCCGAAGGTCGCCAGGGTGGCCGTCCTCCGGAATCCCACCCACCCGGTCGGCGAGGTCTTTCTGAGAGAAATGCAAGCGGCGGGCCGGGCGCTTAACGTAAGGCTCGATTTCTTTGAGTCGCGCGATCCCAGTCAGCTTGACAGCGCGCTTTCCAGGATGGAGAAGGAACGCGCCGCGGCTCTCATTGTAACTCCAGATCCTTTCTTCTCGAGCCAACGAAGCCGTATCGTGGATTTTGTGGCACGACATCGTTGGCCGTCGATGTTCTTTTCCAATGAGTTTGCGGACGTCGGGGGCCTCATGTCTTACGGGCCGAGCCTTCTCGACTCGTATCGGCGCGGAGCTCATTATGTAGACAAGATTCTCAAAGGCACCAAGCCCGCCGACCTCCCGGTGGAGCAGCCAACGAAGTTCGAGCTGGTAATCAACCTCAAGACGGCAAAGCAGATCGGGCTGACAATCCCGCAGTCGGTGCTGTACCGGGCGGACAGGGTCATCAAATGAAAACAGGCATTAGGCAAGAGGCAGTAGTAAGAAAGAAAACCATGAAGAAGAGAATTCTTCTCGTTGCATTCGCGACCTTAGTTCTGGCTTCTGTCCATCTCGCCGAGGCGCAGCAGCCAAAGGTCTACCGTGTCGGCGTCCTCCTCCCAAGCGCGCTTGGGTCCGAGGTGGTTGACGGGCTTCGAGCCGGACTGAAGGAGTTGGGGCTTGAAGAGGGGAAACAATTTGTCTTGGAAATCCGGGATACAAAAGGCGATCTGAAGGCGGCGGAGGAGGCGGCGAGGAATCTCGAACAAGAAAAAGTCAACCTGATATTTACAACCCGCACCTCGGTCACCATCGCAGCAAAGCGGGCGACGGCAGACATCCCCATCGTCTTCTCCGCCGGCACCGACCCGGTTGTTCTCGGGCTCGTGGAGAGCTTCGCCAAGCCGGGGGGAAGACTCACAGGCGTCTACGAACCTGGCACCGACCTCACGGCAAAGCGCTTGGAGATCCTGAAAGAGATTGTCCCAAAGCTCCGCCGGGTACTGGCTTTCTACGACCCGCGTAATCCCGTTGCCAGCGAGTCCGCCAGGTTAGCGCGAGAGGAGATTGCGCGGCTGCGGGGGGTCGAGTTTGTGGAACGGCACTTTGCTTCCGTCGAGGAACTTGAGGCCGCTATACGAGCGGTTAGGGCGGGAGAGGTGGATGCCTTCTTTCAGTTGTCGGACTCAATGGTGAATAACCAGGCTCAACTGATCATCGAGACGGCGAGGGTCAAGAAGTTGCCGACCATGTTCCTAGATCAAACTTCTGTCATCAAGGGAGGCCTCGCCAGTTATGCCGTGAGCTTCCACGAACTTGGCCGCCTGTCGGCGAAGTACGTCCAGCGGATTCTTGCTGGTGTTAAACCCAAGGACTTGCCGGTGGAAGGGGTCCGTAAGATCGATCTCGTCATTAATCTCAAGACCGCGCAGCAGATCGGGCTCACGATTCCGCCGAATGTGCTGGCGAGAGCGGACAAGGTGATCAAGTGAAGACAGGCAATAGGCAAGAGGCAACAGGCAATAGTGCAAAGGCCAAACTCTTTAGCTTTATTCTTTGCGCTATGCTCTTGGCTCTTGGCTTTCCAGCCCACGCGCAGCAGCCGAAGAAGGTCCCGCGGATAGGATTCCTAATTACTAGCTCCCCTTCCACTATCTCGGCCCGCCTTGAGGCATTCCGGCAGAATCTGCGCGAGCTTGGTTACGTGGAGGGGACAAACATTGTCATTGAGTATCGATATGCAGAGGGAAAACTAGATCGCCTCCCCTCGCTTGCTGACGAGCTAGTGCGTCTCAAGGTAGATGTCATCGTCACGAATGGTTCGCCACCAACCCGTGCTGCCAAGGAAGCAACTTCTACGATTCCCATTGTCATGACGCAGGATACCGATCCTGTTGGGAGCGGGCACGTCGCCAGCCTTGCGCGACCTGGCGGGAACATTACTGGATTGTCCAACCTTGCCCCGGAGATTAGCGGAAAACGGCTGGAGCTTCTGAAGGAGATCGTTCCTAAGCTCTCGCGCGTGGCCGTCTTCGGGACTTCAACCCAGAGCACCGCACAATTGTTAAGAGAGACGGAACTCGCCGCAAAGGCGTTCGGGGTGCAGCTTCAATACCTAGACGTACCAGATCCCAAGGATATTGCGACCGCATTCCAAGCAGCAATCAAGGGACGTGCTGAGGCAGTCCTCGTGCTGCAGAGCGGCATCCTCAATTCTCAGCGAAAACAGATTGTGGAACTCGCGGTAAAGAGCCGGCTCCCGGCGATATACTACGCGCCAGAATGGGTGGAAGACGGGGGGCTTATGTCCTACAGCGCAAACATTACCGACTTGTTCCGCCGCTCCGTCACCTACGTGGACAAGATCCTGAAGGGAGCCAAGCCCTCGGACTTGCCCGTGGAGCAACCGACGAAGTTCGAGCTGGTGATCAACTTGAAAGCGGCTAAGCAGATCGGTCTGACGATTCCGCAGTCAGTGCTGTACCGGGCGGATAAGGTGATCAAATGAAAACAGGCATGAGGCAACAGGCAATGGTAAGAAAGAAACCATGAAAAAGATCTCTTGTCTTGCTCTAGGCGCTTTGCTCTTGGGTTTTAGCGTTCCCGCCGAGGCGCAGCAGCCAACGAAAATCCCCAGGATAGGATTCCTAGCCGCTGTCTCCTCTTCCACTATCTCGGCTCGAACCGAGGCATTCCGCCAAGGTCTGCGCGAGCTTGGGTACGTGGAGGGGAAGAGCTTTGTCATTGAGTGGCGATATGCGGAGGGGAAACCCGATCGCCTCCCTGCACTTGCGGCCGAACTCGTGCGTCTCAAGGTAGACGTCATCGTCACGGCTGGTCCGGCAGCAACCCGTCCCGCCAAGGAAGCAACTGTTACGATTCCTATTGTCATGTCGTTTGATGATGACCCTGTTGGCTCGGGGTTCGCCGCCAGCCTCGCGCGACCAGGCGGGAACATCACTGGATTGTCAACCCT
>DASYRN010000095.1:0-2790 GCA_036004365.1 Binatia bacterium | reverse complement strand
TCAAACTTCGTCGGCTGCTCGACGGGAATGTCGGCGGGCTTAGTTCCTTTTAGAATCTTGTCGACCATCGATGCTATACGCTTGTAGGGCTCCGTCTCGTCGGATCCGTAGGACATCAAGCCACCGCTGGCGACAAATTCTGCCTGATTGTAAATCGCCGGCAGCCGATTTTTTGCCGCCAGGTCCACGATCTGTTTTTGATTAGAATTGAAAAACGGGCTCCCCATCACGGCGAGAGCGGCGCTACCCGCCTTAGTCGCCTCTTTGAACGCACCCTCGAATTTGTCGGCGCTGCTTACCTCCATGGAATGAAGTTGCAGACCCAGTTCTCGTGCCGGCAGTTGGCTTTCTTTCCATGCTTGCAAAGAGCTTGCATCCTGCGGATTCCACAACGCCGCAACGCGGGAGAGCTTGGAAATGGTTTCCTTGAGCAACTCCAGTCGCTTGCCGGCTAACGCCGCCGCAATGGTGGTGAACCCAGTGATGTTTCCCCCGGGCCGCGCCAGGCTGTCGACCAGCCCAACCGCAACAGGATCAGCCCCGTAAAAAACGATGGGGATCGTCTTCGTAGCGTTCTTGGCGGTTAGGGCAGCAGCCTGCGCGGGAGTGACGAGCACGTCCACCCTGAGACGGACCAGCTCATCGGCCAGGGCGGGGAGCCGGTCAAGCTTACCCTCCGCGTATCGATACTCGAAAGCTATGTTCTTACCCTCGACATAGCCGAGTGCGCGGAGCTCTCGCGCGAATACCTCCCGCGCGGGGGCTGAAGCGGAACGGGCTCCAAGCCAGCCAATCTTAGGTACTTTTGCCTGCTGCTGCGCCTCGGCGATTGCTGCCCCACCAAGCACAGCGATGACTGGAAGAAACAAAAGGATCTTTCTCATCGCTCCTCCCCACCATAGGACTGAGTGCTGAGCTACGAGTGCTGAGCGTTCGATGCTTGGCCAGCGACTCTCGGATTTCATAGCTCAGTCCTCGTTACTCAGTCCTCAGCACTGTCATTTTATGACTTTGTCCGCCCTGAATAGCACGGACTGCGGAATCGTGAGGCCGATCTGCTTGGCCGTCTTGAGGTTTATCACCAGCTCGAACTTCGTCGGCTGCTCAACAGGCAGATCAGCCGGCTTGGCACCTTTTAAGATTTTGTCCACGTATGTGGCGGCGCGGCGGAACAAGTCGGTACTGCTCATGCCGTAGGACATAAGCCCCCCGTCTTCCACAAATTCTGCAAACGGGTATGTCGCTGGGAGCCGGCTCTTTACCGCAAGTTCGACAACCTGTGTTCGCTGAGAATTGAACACTGGACTCCCCAGCACGAAAACTGCGTCAGCACGTCCCTTGCGTGCGGCTTGGAATGCAGTCTCAATATTCTTGGGATCTAGTACGTCTAGGTATTGAAGCTTCACGCCGAACGACCCTGCGGCGAGTTCCGTCTCTTTTAACGATTGTGCGGTGCCCGGTTGGGTCGAAGTCCCGAAGACGGCCACGCGGGAGAGCCTAGGGACGATCTCCTTCAGAAGCTCCAGTTGTTTTCCGCTTATCTCCGGGGCAAGGGTTGACAATCCAGTAATGTTCCCGCCAGGTCGCGCAAGGCTGGCGACGAACCCGTTCCCTACAGGATCGTTAACTTGCGCCATGACAATGGGAATCGTAGAAGTTGCTTCCTTGGCGGGACGGGTTGATGCCGGACCAGCCGTGACGATGACGTCTACCTTGAGACGCGCGAGCTCGGCCGCAAGCGCGGGGAGCCGATCTAGTTTCCCCTCTGCATATCGCCACTCGATGACAATGTTTTTCCCCTCCACGTATCCAAGCTCACGCAGACCCTGGCGGAATGCTTCGACGCGGTCCGCGATAGAGGAAGGGAAGACAGCAGCTAGGAATCCTATCCTATGGACCTTCTTCGCCTGCTGCGCCTCGGCCATGGCTCCACAGCCCACCAGCATTGCGATGATTAGAAGAAGCCGAAGACTCTTTCTCATAGCCCGTCTCTTATATCCGGACAGAATTAAACAGCTCGTGTGTGCCTTTTTTTGGCGAGACTATCCAACGATAGACTGATATGTCAACCTGGGATTCAACAACCTACAAGCCGAAAGGTTCTAGGAATAAATTGGTTTCTCCTTCGACCGAATCCGGCGAGATTGCCTCTGAAGCGTCGATCAATTAAATCATGAGGCGAAATAGATCTTGACAGCCCTTTCCGGTGTGATAATTGTCCCCTCGTAACAAGCCTCCCCCCATCATTTGAGAAGGCTTCCTCTGTGATGTGAGGCCAAACCGGAGGAACATCAATCGTTCCTCGGAGGGGAAAATGAGAAGATCTTAGGGCCAGTCGCTTGGGCGAGTGTTTGTCGCCGGGGCGGACTGGCTTTCTTGTTTGTTGACAGAAGTCTCTCTCGGAGCGTTCAGGAAGCAAAAAAGATTTCGCTCTAAGCATGGGAGGAATCCATGAAAACAGACTTGGCCAATAGGATGCGAGCAATAATTCTGGGCTTCATTTTATTAGTTCTAGCTGTCCTGACCCTTTGGGTGTTCGTCATGGTGGCAGCCAACCTTTCGTTAATCCCTCAGGCTATTGGAAAAAGATATAACTCCAACTGGTGGATTCCTATTTTACCGCAAATGAACATTGCTACCCATTGGTTGAGCTGAAAGGAGGTTTCATATGCCGAAATTTCTCATGCAAGCTTCTCTTACGCTAGATGGCGTAAGGGCTATCACTCAACAGGGGGCTACTAAGAGAGCGGCTAACATAGGCGAGGTGGCAAGGGCAGCCGGTGGGAGAGT
>DASYRN010000094.1:0-4413 GCA_036004365.1 Binatia bacterium | reverse complement strand
GCCAAGCAGTTTCTCATGGTAAGAAGTTTCTCGATGTCTTCGTTGCTGAGAATCAACACCTTGGATCTCCCTTCCGGGTTTGTTCCTGGCGTGACTATTATCAGAAATGGAGCGGAATAACACCTGGCTGGCAGAGCGTCGCTTGTCCGGGTTGAAGCGATTCCATTTAAATGCCTATAAAGAGGCGACTCAAGAGAGAGAATCAAATCTATGATCAACAGCGGAGAGAGGGGATTTGGCCTACCAAAGTTTAGTTTAATCGAGCGCGAGCGACGATGGGGGCGCGTGCGAGAGCTTATGCGTAGAGCCGGCCTGGACGCGATCATAGGATTTCCCAACCAAAGCCATTGGGATCAGTTCCAGGCGGACATCCGGTATCTTACGCATATCGGCGGACATCAGACGGAAGTGGCCATGGTTTTTCCCGAGACCGGAGAGGTCGCGGCTTTTGTGCGCGGCGCCAACGAAATCGAATGGTGGAAGATCGCACAAGACTGGGTAAAGGATATTCGGCAGACTCGCAGGACGTGGGGAGAACCGATCGCTGAGCGAATGAAGGAGCTCAGGCTGGATCGCGCGCGCATCGGTATCTCGGGCCTGAGCGGTCTTTTGCGGGCGCCCGAAGGGACTGTCGTGGTCGGCATGTTTGATAAGATTCAAAAGGCATTTCCAAACGCCCGATTCGAGAGCGCCACCGAACTGCTTCAAGAGGCGCGGTCGATCAAAGGGGCGGAGGAGGTGAACTTTATCGAACGGTCGGCTGAGATCCTCGACAGGGTCGTGGAGGCTTTGTTGGCCAAGGCGCGACCGGGAGTGATGGAGAACGAAATGGTGGCGACCATCTGGTACACGATCATCGCCAATGGCGGCGACTATCCTTCAATGACTCATTGGGGGGCCGGCGGCGACGTCCCGTGGGCGAGTCGCATCGCCCCTCATCGCAAGCTGCAAGCGGGCGATATGATCAACACGGAATTAGAGGCCAAATATGGCGGCTACATAGCGCAAACGATCCAGGCCGCCTGTTTGGGCAAGATCAAGCCGGAGCTGACTCGTGCTTTTGAAGTGAGCGTGGCGATATTCGATGAGCTGATGAAGTTCATGAAACCGGGGATGACTTTTCGCGAGGTGATCGGTTTTTATCAGAGGCTGGTTCGGGAATCGGGTCATGTGCCGAAAGGAATGCTGCTGCACGGCCGCGGTTTGGGAGAGGACCGCCCGCAAGTCACCGGCGAGGCCGATGTCGCTCACAGTGGCGGGATCTATACGATGCACCTGGATGTCCCTCTAGCCGAAGGAAACGTCTTTGTTCTCAAGCCGGGGGCCATGCCTTCCGATGCTCCTGATTCGATTCGGTGCGGAGACACGGTCGTCATGGCGGCGCACGGAGGCCGGCGCCTCGGAAAAAGAAAGTTCAGCCTGCCCGAGATCGAGTGACGGCGCCACGATAGTCTAAGAAGCCTCCACGGATGTGACCCTATGGCGGCGCAGAACCGAAGCAAGGTCATCAATGCGGATTTTCTTTTTCTTGGCTCGATTGTCGTTGTCGTTTCTTATTTGACCGTGATCCCGATCGCGGTCATGTTTTTCGGCAGCCTGCAAAAAGGGCTGCCGGGAAGCGTCACGCCGATCACGCTTGAGAACTATATTCGCGCGTTTTCCAACCCATCAGTCTATTCCGCGATCCTGAATTCAGTGACGTACTCGCTGGGAGCCGGAGCGATTTCTTTCCTGCTCGGCACCTACTTGGCCTGGCTGACGGAACGGACGGACGTTCCTTTCAAGGGCCTTATCTACAGCTCGGTCGTGACGGCGATGATGATTCCTGGCGTCCTCTTCGCTATTTCCTGGACTTTGCTGCTCGCGCCCAAGGCCGGGTTGGTCAACGTCTGGCTCGTCAACCTCTTCGGTCTCAGTAGTCCGCCTTTCGACCCGTATGGTAGGGCGGGAATGATCTTCGTCTCCGGCATCGATGATTTTTATACCCCGTTTCTCTTCATGGCGGCCGCCTTCCGCTCGATGGACCCCTCTTTAGAAGAGGCGTCAATGGCTTCGGGCGCAGGAGTGGTGCTGACACTACGGCGGATCACGTTGAGGCTGATGTTGCCCGCGGCGCTTGCCGTCTGCTTGCTGATTTTCATTCGCGGCATCGAAGATTTTGAAATCCCGGCACTCCTCGGCATTCCAGCCGGCATTTATGTCTTATCTACGGAGATCTATCTCTCGGTGCGCCGGCCGCCGAGCGATTTTAACCTAGCGGCGACGATCTCTATGTTCTATCTTTTGGTCGCGTTGTCGGGTCTCTACCTCTACTTTAAGAGCACCAGGGCGATCGAGAGATTTGCGGTGATTTCGGGCAAGGGTTTTCGCCCGCGAATCCTTCAGCTAAGACGCTGGCGGATTCCCGCCGCCTTGAGCGCTCTCATTATCGTTGCGATCACGGTCTATCTTCCATTGGTGGTTCTCGCCTGGACGTCACTTCTTCCCTGGTATGCGCCACCCTCGTGGGAAATGGTCCAAAGGTTGACCCTCAAACACTTTCGCTGGCTCGTAAACGACGATCTGATTCTCTCGGCATTTATAAACACCCTCATCGTCGGATTCGCTGCCGGCGTTCTGGTCACGCTCTTTGGCGCGATCATCTCCTGGATCGTCATCCGTACCCGCGTCCCTGGCCGGCGTTTTCTCGATGGGATGGCTTTCTCGGCCACGGCCTATCCCAGCATGGTTTTGGGCCTGGCTCTCATCTGGTTTTACCTTACCGTGCCGATCCCGATTTACGGGACACTCTGGATCTTGGTGATCGCCTACGTCACCAAGAGGCTTCCCACCTCGACCAGGGTCTGCAGCGCGGTGATGATACAGATTCGCAGTGAACTCGAAGAAGCTTCTCAGGTCTGTGGCGCGAGCTTCATCAGGACGTTTTTCCGGATCGTCTCGCCGCTCGTCATTCCCGGTCTGTTCGTGAGCTTTATCTCGACGCTCACGATCACTTTCAAAGCCTTGTCCCTACCTGTTTTGCTGGGCCACTCAGGCACGGAAATGGTACCTCTGCTGATCTTCGATCTCTTTGAGTCCGGGCGCTACTCTGAGGTTGCGGCTCTTGGCGCCGTTACTATTATTTTCGTTACCGCTCTGACCGTGGGCTTGCGTGCTCTCAGTCAACGCTTCGGCTTGAGCCAGGCGGTGGGGTGACCACCGTTAAGGATGGCCGCCAGAAGGAGTTTTTTGCAGCGGCGGCATGCGAAGCTCGACGCCCTTGGCCTCGAGCTCGCGAACATAGAGTTCACGGATGGCTGGATCTTCGTCCTCGTATTCGATCTGCTCGGCTCCGGCTTCTTCTTGTCGCGACGTCATGCCGATGCGCAGTGGATGCTCGGGGCTTCCGCCGCGGCGGAGCGCCAGGTATCGCGCCGGCTCGGGCCCCGTGTTGAAGTGTTGGTGATACCACCACTCCGGCGGGGAGAACATGCTGCCCTCGCGCCAAGCGACGCGAATGCGTTCCTTGCCTTCCTCCCAGAGGAGGGAATAGCCCTCTCCCTTGAGAATCACGACGTGCGCGCCGGGACCATGGCGGTGGGCTTTTTTATACGTCCCGACTTCAAACTCCGAGATGTGACATGCCATCGTGTTGTCGGCCATCGAGAAATGGATGCTCTGAGCGCCGGCGCCGCGCCTAGCCCATTGGATCAGAGTGAATTTGTCCACGTCCGGAACGAAATTGGTCCGGAAGACGCGTCCGCCGAGGTGTCTGCCTGAGTTTGTGAAAAAGTCGGCTTGTCCATGAAAACGGTCATCGAAGACAGCGGTGTTCTCGAAGACGAAACGCTCGTTATGGAAGAGACTGAGGATCAAGGGAGCGTTGCAGACCATAAGAAGCCTCAACGGCCGGGACGGGTCGGGATTTTCATGGCGATAGAGGGCATTCAGGGGAGGAGAAAAAAGGCTGCGTGCGCTCCACTCAACCGATTGCTCCGGGCGCTCGGGAGAGCTTATTACGGTTTTTCCACGCCCGCTGATGCCGAAGATGATCGCTTCGAATACGTGTCTAGCCGGTTTCGTGGACTTTCCCGGAGGCAACTCCAGAATCGCGGCGGTCGTGATGTGCGGGTCGGCGAGATTGACAAAAGCCCCGCGACAGCCGAATCGCTTCCAATCCCCGAGTTCAATGTGCTCGAGGCTCTCGACATGGAAGGCCTTATAGATCGGAACGCCTTCGTTGGCCTGCCAGGTTTCGTAGAATGGTTTTGGGCGGACAAACTTCTCAGACTTTTCCATTATTATTCTTGTCACTGGGATCTTTTGAGCGACCGTAACAACCATGCTGCGGCTTGTCAAATAAGGCGGACGCGCGTCGGTTGACGCGACGTGCTGCCTGTATTAGGTTAACGTCCGCGCGGAAATCATGCTCTC
>DASYRN010000093.1:0-12297 GCA_036004365.1 Binatia bacterium | reverse complement strand
CTCTTGAGCATCATCCGCATCTGTTATACGAGGATTGCAGCTTCCCCTACTTTAAAGGACTCTTGCCCCCTTGGCAAACTCTCCTTGTATTTGTCTAAGGCCAGGACAGCTCCCGGGGCCAGGCGAGAAGTCTCCACCGTAGTGAACACCACGGGCCTCCACATGCACTCGCTGGCCCTTGACTTCGAGTTTAGCAACGGTAGACTGAATCTCGCCTATGTCGGTTCTCAACAAGACGCTGGGAGTCATGAGCTTCCTGCTTTTCTTTTGCTTTGCACTTCTCTCCAGCAGTTTTGCCTCCTCCGAGGACTCTGCATCTGTCCTAGGATACCAGCCTGTAACGGCCTCCTACCACCTGAAACAGGAAGGGCTGCGGGCAGAGGGGAAAAACTTCGAGGGCGGAGTACTTCTTGAAGATGAAGGGATTCTTCCGAAACCGGCGCGGGATCTAGCTCAAGCACCGCAATCGGCGGCAACAGCCGCCGCTATCTCCCAAATCCGTTCTGGTTCAAGCGCCGCGTTCGCGTTCAAAAGTCCTATTTTGGATCTTTCCCCTGTCCTGAATCTCTGATTCATCACTATCCTTATTCTTCCTATCGTTTGTTTGGCCCAGTGAGACAGCCGGCCGGGAGATCACCTGGCGGCGTTGAGTTCACCAGCCGTCTAACGGAGGGAAGCATTCAAGCTTTTGCCGCTGGACAACCCTGAAAAGGACTCCAGCCGTCAACAAAAACACTTTAAAAACGTCTAATACCTAACGGAGAATCTAATACATAACGGAGAAAATGTTATGAAGCGAGCTGTCGTTCAAAGGAAACAGACAAAACCATCGTACCGAACAGACCGGATGAGTACAGTCCAGATGAGAGAAGAATTCTTCGCCGGCCGACCGAGTGCGGCCCCGGATGATAGGACTCTTTCCATCTTTCAGCCTGACATCCTCGCCGGGGATCAATATCTCCAGCACACGCGCAGAAAGCACCTCTTAGAGCCTGAGAAGAAACTCATGTTGGCCATACTCCACGATGCCGTGGACTGCTTTCAAAAATATCTCTTCTCTGGGCATGCAAAAGGAGAAAAGATTGTCCAGGATGCCGAGGAATGGGTCATAGAGAAAAACAGCGAATGGCTGTTCTCATTCGAAAGCGTTTGCGAGTCTTTAGGCCTCAATGCCGACTACGTCCGCAATGGATTGATGGAATGGAAGAGACATGCACTTTCCATGCGGGGGAGGAAAGCTCAAATCTACCATCTTAGACACCATAGAAGAAAACGAGTCGCCGTTCGCCCAAAGACGAAAAACGCCCGAGCTCTGAAAGCAGCCGGCATCTGATGTTTACCGCAAATAAAGAAAGGAGCAGTTTCAATGACGCAGAGACTTAACCGAGGGAAAAAGAGAGGCATTCTTATACTGGCACTGGGGATTCTAGTCATTCTTCTCGCCGGCGCCGGGATGACTGAGTTCCATTTATTGGGCCGCTTATTGAGCCGCGACGCCGTTTACAATTCTGCTGAGAAGGCTCACGCAGGAGAAGCAGAGCCCAATGTGTCGTCGAGAGGGATAATCGATTTCTCTCCCTTAGCCAAAAAACTCAAGCCCGTTGTCGTTAACATTTCAACCACACAGCTATCGCAGAACGTTCAGCCACCTCCCAGCCCCTTTGGCCGGGACGACCCGTCCAACGAGTTTTGGAGAAGATTTTTCGGCAATCCTGGCCCCTCTCGTCGGCAGAGCCTGGGATCGGGATTTGTCATCGACGCCGCCGGATACATTCTCACCAATAACCATGTCGTAGACAACGCGGAAAAAATTACCGTTAAGCTTTCTGACGGCGGCGAGTTTGAAGCCAAAGTCGTGGGCAAAGATCCCAAAACGGATATTGCCCTGATCAAGGTCGAACCCAAGCAAAACCTTCCCGTCGCTCCGTTAGGGGACTCGGACCGGCTCGAAGTCGGCGAATGGGTTTTGGCCATCGGCAACCCCTTCGGGTTGGATAGCACCGTGACTTCTGGGATCGTCAGCGCCAAGGGAAGGCATATCGGCGCCGGTCCTTATGACAGCTTCATACAGACAGATGCCTCCATCAACCCGGGCAACTCGGGTGGCCCTTTAATTAACATGCGGGGCGAGGTCGTTGGCATCAACACGGCAATTTTCAGCCAATCGGGTGGTAATATCGGAATTGGGTTCGCCACTCCAATCAATCTCGTGAAGGAAATCCTTCCTGAGCTTAAGGGCAGCGGGAAAGTAACACGGGGCTGGCTGGGCGTCGTGGTGCAGCGAATGACGCCTGACATCGCAGAATCTCTCGGTTTGGACCAACGCCGGGGTGCCCTGGTCGCGCAGGTGGCCAATGGAGGCCCTGCAGAACGCGCCGGGATAAAGGCCGGGGACGTCATTATTGAATACGATGGCAAGGAGATAAAAGAAGCCGGCGATCTGCCGATTCTCGTCGCGCGGACCGCGCCGCAAAAGCAGGTTCGTGTCAAGCTTTTGCGCGAGAGAAAGGAGACATCTTTAACCGTCACTGTGGGAGAGCTACAGGAAGAAGGAGAAAAGAAAGTAGCCAGCGCTCAGGACAAAGAAAAGCTGGGACTTACGGTGCAGCCGATGACGCCACAACTTGCCGAAAGCCTCGGCTTAAAACGTCCGGATGGCGTCGTGATCACTGCCGTTGAGCCCGGAAGCCCCGGCGGTGAGGCGGGACTTCAAAAAGGGGACGTCATCTTAGAGATCAATCGTGTCCCCGTTCGCAACCTCGCTGATTACAGCAAGGCCGTTGCCAATATTAAGAAAGGCAACAGTACCTTGTTTTTCGTCCAGCGCGCGGAAGGCACTATGTTTCTCACCCTAAAGCTCTAGAAGCCGCTTCATCGAGATTCCGGCACGACTGACTTCGCCAAAGGCCGCGGGACCTTGTCGAATCCTATCCGGCTAGCTATGATTGCCGCTTGACCTGTTTCCCATGCCAGACAAGGAACCCGCCGAATTCGACACCGCGGCCCAAGGCCCGTTTGCTGCGCTTTATTATCGAGATTTTCGTCTGTTCTGGACCGGCCTCTTCATTTCGAACGTCGGTTCCTGGATGCAGATCACAGCCACGAGCTGGCTCCTTTATGAGATTACCCATTCTCCTCTTCAACTCGGTCTCAACGGACTCTTTCGCGCCGTACCAACGATCTGCTTCGGCCTCTTAGGCGGAACTCTCACCGATCGTTATGACAGAAGGCGCCTGTTGCTCTTCACCCAAGCCACACTCATGCTACTGGCCTTTCTTCTTGGCATCCTGGCCCAAACGGGGCTTATTCAGGTCTGGCATATCTACGCGTTGACGCTTGTAAGCGCGGTCGTAGGGACTCTGGACGGGCCGGCGCGCCAGGCGCTCTACCCTTCTTTAGTCCCTCGTTCCGCTCTCTCCAACGCCATTGCGCTGAACTCTCTTCTCTGGAAAGGCACCGTCCTCCTCGGACCTTCTCTCGCCGGCATCGCCATCAGTACTATAGGAACGGACGGGGCGTTCTACGCCAACGCCTTGAGCTTTCTGAGCGTGATTGTGGCTCTCTTCTTGATGGAAACGCGTTCGTCGAGAACCCCCAGTCGCGGAGAATTTTTAAAAGATCTCAAGGAAGGTGTGTCGTACGTTTTTTCGCAGAAAATCATTCTTGGAGTCATGGGGATGGAGGCCGCCTCAGCCATTTTCGGTCTCGATCAAGCCATGCTTACGATCTTTGCCAGCGATATCTTACGCGCGGGCGCAACGGGCTTGGGATTTCTTCAATCGGCTCGCGGCCTCGGAGCGATCGCCGGCTCCGGACTCCTGATCTTCATGGGGGAACAACTGTCCCACGGGAAGATTCTTTTTGTTTCCGCCCTTCTCTACGGCGCCAGCTTCGCCATTTTCGGCCTTTCGAATAGCTTGCCGCTTTCGCTGTTCCTACTATTGATTGCGGGCGCGACCGACACAATATGGGGAGCCGCAAGAAACACCATCCTCCAACTTCAGACCAAGGAGGGAATGCGCGGAAGAGTCATGGGAATCTTCCAGTTGAGCAACCGCGGGCTTAGTCCGCTGGGGCAGGTGGAAACCGGTCTTGTCGTCCCCTTAGTGGGCGCCAAGGAGGCAACCTTCATCGGCGGGCTGATCGTAACAGCCGTCACACTTTTTACCGGCTGGAGAGTTCCGAGCTTGCCTCGCTTCCGATGGGAAGAAAGACAAGACACAAGCACTTTTGAAATGGATAGGCCTGGAGAGCCATAAAAGAGATCCAGCGATATCTATTCGCTACATCGCCGCCCGGGAGAGACAAAGACGAAGAATGGATTGCTTTATGGGTGATCATGAGCCTCTCTAGGTTCGCGGTCTCAAAGTTTCAATCCCACATGCTTTACGCGAGCACAATGCTACGAGGCATTCTTTTGACTTGTCACACCGGACCATGTACAGAAGAATGAATGGAAACTCTCTGGAATCTGTTTCACCAAATTTACGATGTCGAGTTCCTGGTCCGTGCCGGCGGCTTGTTGGCTTTGATCGCCATTGTGTTCGTCGAAACAGGGCTTCTGGTTGGCTTCTTTCTGCCCGGGGACTCTCTACTAGTCACTGCGGGAATATTCGCGGCCAAGGGAGATCTCAACATGTGGACGCTCAACGTGACCTTGAGTCTGGCCGCGATCGCGGGCGATTCAGTCGGCTATGCTATCGGAGCAAAGACCGGTCCGAAAATTTTCACCCGGGAAGATTCCCTCTTCTTCCACCGCAAACATCTACTCACCGCCAAGGAGTTCTACGACAAATACGGCGGATTCACCATCTTCATCGCTCGCTTCATGCCCATCATCCGAACCTTCGCTCCGGTGGTCGCCGGAGTTGGAGCCATGGAATACAAGCGTTTCCTCGGGTACAACATATTCGGGGGAATCTTCTGGGTCCACAGTATGACATTTATCGGATACTTCCTCGGTCGAATCGTCCCCAACATCGAGGAGCGTATCCATACCATCATCGTCGTCGTCATCTTCCTCTCCTTGCTCCCCGCGATTGTCAAGATTGCAAAGGAAAAATGGAAGGCTCGCAATTTGCCAGTTGAGCCTCGAGGATAAAGGCTAATCCTTGGAATCCTGGGCCATTGCGATCATTCTTGGAATCGTTGAGGGACTTACTGAATTTACTCCGGTCTCCTCTACAGGGCATCTCATCGTAGCCGGGAATCTCCTGGGCTTCACAGGGGACAAAGCCTCGACTTTTGAGGTCGCTATCCAGCTCGGCGCGATTCTCTCGGTCGTCGTTCTGTACTGGAATCGATTTTTAGGATTGATCCCCGCCCAAACCGATCCCCAGGCAAACTCTCTCTCGATGCTGCAAGGCTGGCCGGGTCTGTACCGAATCGCTTTGGCTACATTGCCGGCCCTCATCATCGGATACTTGTCGCACGGTTTCATCAAAGCCCACCTCTTCACACCCACGACTGTCGCTTGGGCCCTGGCAGTTGGTGGCTTCGGGATCCTGATTGCTGAGAAACTCGTATCGAGTCGCCCGTCGCGTCCGTTGGAGAAGCTGACTGCCGGGCAGGCGCTCGGGATAGGACTCTTCCAGACGCTTTCCCTGTGGCCGGGGACATCGCGAGCAGCCGCGACGATCGTGGGCGGGCTTCTTTTGGGATTGGATCGTAAGGATGCGGCCGAATTCTCGTTCCTGATTGCAGTGCCGATCATGATAGCAGCCACGGGCTACGACATGCTTAAAACGGCGGACCGTCTTACGGCCGAAGACTTGATTCAGTTAGCGTTGGGATCCGTGGTCTCTTTCATCGTCGCCGTCTTGTCCATCGCGACCTTCGTCCGTATCCTAAGCCGTTGGAGCCTGGCACCGTTTGCCTGGTACCGGATCGTGGCGGCACCGATCTTCTACGTGCTAACACGGAACCTGAGCTTATAGATCGAACGCCAATCAAAAGGCCTGAAACTCCCTTCCGCCTCTGTCCTCTGTTTCTAATTGAATCGTGGTGTGTTCGATTCCAAAACGTTCTTTGAGCATTCCTTCGATTTCGTTCAGAACCTCGTGAAAATCGTTTCTGCCGTCTATCACGGCGTGCGCGGTCAACGTAAAAACGCCTGAAGTCACGCACCAAACATGAAGATCGTGGACTTGTCTTACGCCCCGGATTTGATTGATCGCCTTCTGCACTAGTTCCAAGTCGATCTCTCTAGGAACCGATTGCATGAGGATACCCGCAGATTCCTTGATGAGCGTCCAAGAAGTATAAAGGATGAGGAATCCGATAAGGATGCTGATGAGAGGATCCGCAAGGTACCATCCAGTCTGCAGCATCGTCAGAGCCGCAACGATGGCTCCGACCGAGCCCAACGCATCACTAAAGATATGAAGCAACGCGCCCCGGACATTGAGGCTTTCGTGATGCGAGCCGTAGAGAATAATCCCGCTGACGATATTGACCGCCAGACCTATCACGGCAACTGCAAGCATGCCTCTGCTTTGAACCTCGGGAGGATCGAAGAAGCGACTATAGGCGGCCTGCATGATCATCCCGACGATCAGCCAAAGCGCAAGGCCATTGATCAGAGCCGCCAGGATCTCAAGACGGTGATAGCCGTAGGTCTGCTTGGCCGTGGCGGGACGTCTCGCTATTCGAAAGGCAAAGAGGCTCAAGCCCAAAGCTCCGACGTCAGAAAGCATATGACCGGCATCGGAGAGCAGCGCCAGGCTATTGGTAAGGAGACCGCCTATAAGCTCAGCAAAGAAATAGATTGAAGTGATCGCCAAAGCCCAGGAGAGGCGACGACTTTCGACGCTTCGCTCCATCGGAAACTCTCGCTTCGTTTGCCCAACTTTGTGATGATTTTCCATTCTGAAGAGCAATTTCAAGCCTTGTCGGCGAGAAACTACGGGTCCGCTCTCTTTTTTATCAGCAAGAAAAGCCGTCCCACGCTTTTCATGTATCCGGCCGCCGCACCCGCGTGTTCTCCGCTGCCAAAATAGATGTCCGCCCGCTTGGCTCCGCGGATAGCGCTGCCGGCATCCTGACTGAGAACAAAGCGGGAAAAGGGTTGCCAGCCGACTAGCATGCCGGAGCTATCGAGAACCGGCAGATGCGCCGTGACAAAAGCCAAGGCCCCTTTGGGAAAAAATTGCGGATCGGTGGCCATGGATCGGCCGATAGTCAGCGGGACTTCAAGATTGCCCAGCGGCCCCTGTACAAAACGAAAGAAAACATAACTCTCATTTTCCGCAAGAAGGGAATCCCTCTCTTCGGGATGTTCCATCAGATAGCGGCGCAGCCTTTGCATCGAAAGCTCCCTTTCGGAGATTTTGCCGCTGTCGATAAGCACACGTCCTATACTCTTATACGACCTTCCGTTTGAAGCAGCGTAACTGAGAGGGATGAGCCGACCGTCTTGCAACTTGAGAACCCCCGATCCCTGAATGTGAAGGAAGAAAAGATCTACCGGATCCTTAACCCACGCGATTTCATATCCTTTGCCCTTAAGCGCGCCGAGCCGATCGATTTCGTAGCGTGAAAAGTACGGAACGAACCGGTCTTGATCCAGCCGGAGCACAATTTTCTCGACTCGCCGCTCCGGCGCCAAAGTCACCAGCTCCCCCTGCACGAGATCCCTGGGTTTTCCATAAACCGGAAAGCGAAAGACTTCGCTCTGAGTCAGGCTTCCATCGATCATAGGCTGATAATAACCGGTAAAAAGCACTTCGTTCGGCTGGTCAAAGGGCGGGAAAAAATCAAAGCGGGAGCGAACGGCCTCGCTCAGGATATCGGGCCGATCCCAAAGATCGAGTAGTTCAAGGAAAGATACCAGCGATTCCTTAATTTCCTTGGCCGTGAAGCTTTTCGGTTGATCCGCCACGATCCGGTCCGGCGGAAGCTTTCCCAGAAAGTCGAGGCTCCGTTGGATGGCAAGCCGTAAGCTTTCTTTGCTAAGGTCGTCCTTGAAGAAAGACCCATCATTCTCTGCCGCGTGGCCGTTTAGGCATGCGAGCAGAACAAAAAACGCGACCCCGATCAAATTCATGGCGCCTTGAATCTAACAGTTCTTTCCCTCAAACTCTTACCATGGATCGGAGGGAGATGAAAAAGGAAGTGGCTCAGGTGTTAAATGAGCTCCCCGAGATGTTTAAGCGCCGGCTTCAAAACGTGGAGATCATCATCCAGAAAAAAGCTGGAAGAAGGCGACTCGAAGCGCTCGGTCTCGATCCCAAAAGAGACGTGCTGTATGGTCTTTATGAAGGAACTCCCTTGTCCGAACGATCCGTCTTTGATCCGGCTCTCCTCCCGGACCGGATTACCATCTTCTCCGAGCCTCTCCTGCGTGATTTTCCGGATCGACTCGAGCTGCGGAATCAAATCCGCCTGACCGTACTGCATGAAATTGCCCACTTCTTCGGTATGGACGAGGAGGAGATTGAAAAGCTGGGATATTAAACCGAGGATAGAGGATAGAAGATCGCGATCCTCCATCCTCGATCTTCCATCCTCGGTCTTCAGTCTCTGATGTCCTGCAGAAACCACTCTGTGGGAATTTCGCGGCCGACTCCTTTTTCCTTGGCCAGCTGATAAACCTTACCGGCGCAGGCGGCAAACTGCAGCCCTTGCGTACCTGCGTTGATGAAGAATGTAATCTGGCGCTCGTTTGTCCGGCCCGGGATTTTTCCAGCCTTCAGATCCATGAAGTAGTGAAAGAAGCCGCCGCGGTAATTGTCCACCTCCGGATTGGGGATTCGTGCTCTCTCCTCAGGCTGACCAGCAACATAGCCGACGTTGCCATGCAGGCGGACCATTCCCTCATCCAGGGTCTCCACCGTGTTCCTTCCCAGTTTGATCGATAGGTCGCAGCGCTCGACGACTCTCGGTCCGATCTCGCAGGCGCGCACGCAAGTGAGGTGCATGCCTTCTTCGAGCCACGGGGGCTCGCCGAAGACCACGCGCGTGGAGTCCGTGCAGGTTGCCACAATGTGCGATCCTCGCACGACCGCCTCCGGGCTTTGCACGGCCTGAACAGGTACGCCCAATTTTCGAGTCATCTCTTCCGCATAGGCTTCGCGGTTCGCTCTAGTCGGACTGTAGACTTTGACCACTTTTAGTTTTCGCACCTCGTGAAACGCTTCCAGGTAGCTGCGCGCCATGCCGCCGGAACCGAAGATGCCAACCACCGAGGCGTCGGACCGAGATAGATATTTGGCACCCATTCCAGCGCACGCACCGACACGCATGTGCTGCAATATCCCGTCGTTGATGATCGCGAGCGGCTCTCCATTGCGCACGCTGAAGACCATGATCAACCCGCAGTAGGTTCCCGGCCGGATGCAGTATTTTTCTTCCGTGATTCCATCCGGCCAATGAACGATATCCGACTTCATCCGGATGGCGAAGATGCCGAGCTTGCGGCTTGCCCCCTCCATCGTGCCCCACCGATAATAGCCATCCGGGCGCTCGCCCGGGACCCAGACATCAAGCCGAGGACGATAGACCGCGTCGCCTCTTAGGAGATCATCGTAAGCGATCTCCAACGCCTCTAAGCAACCTTTCATATCCAAGAGCTGCTCTACCTCTTGGTTGTTGATCATGAGCATATCGACCTCCGAAACCCTGCCTTACACCAATATTGTAGATTTGGGAAGAGTGAGTCTCGATGGGTAGTTTTGACAGTGGATCCCTTTTTTTGTCCATTGTTGCCAATCCTTGTCGCGTAGAATGCATCCCCTCTTCTTCTAAAATACATAAATTCGAGAAGTTATCATGGTCATCCATGCTGGCATTGCCCTTGCGTCAGAGAATCAGCGGGAGGCACATGTTTGATGAGCAACACACAGGAAAAGTTTAACTTTCTGACTTTGGACGAAGCCGCGGCGGTTCTTAAGGTTTCAAAGCGTACCTTGCATAGATTGATTAAGGAAAAGAAAATGCCCGCCTTCAAAATAGGGAACCAGTGGCGCATCGACGAGACCAGGTTAAGAGACTGGGTCGATCATAGAGAGAATCTGACGACAATCGAAGGGAAATAGATAAAAAGTTTGACGGTACCCGTAGCCGTCTTCGGATGGGACTGATTCGAAGAGCGTTGAAAAGCGCAGGCTAAGTCTCAATGCCTACAAAATCTATACAGTCGTTGAACAGCCTCTTGCCTGAGGCCGACAAGAAAGACAAACGGATTCACGCACTCATCTTCCTGCAGGTAGCTAGGTGAATAGATCTCTTCGCCTATTAATTGTCGAGGATTTGGAAGACGACGCGTTGCTCGTAGTGCGCGAGCTTCGACGTGCGGGCTACAATGTGGCGTTCGAGCGGGTGGACACCGAAGAAGCCATGAGATCCGCCCTAGCCAAACAGACTTGGGATCTTGTTCTTGCCGATTACACGATGCCCCGTTTCAGCGGCCTCGCCGCGCTGGAATTATTGAAGACAAGCGAGATCGATATTCCATTCATCATTATTTCGGGCAGCATCGGCGAGGATCTGGCGGTAGCGGCAATGAAGGCCGGCGCTCACGACTACATGATGAAACATAACCTGCGGCGGCTCATTCCCTCGATCGAGCGCGAGCTGCGAGATGCGGAGGTAAGGCGTCAACGAAGGCGGGCCGAAGAGCAGGTCAGACGGAATCTGGAGCGGATCAAGGCCCTCCACGAGATTGACAAAGCGATCACGTCCAGTTTGAAGCTTCAGACCGTCTTGGATGTGCTCCTGGAAAAAATCGACCTCCTCTTCCCCTATGCCGCCGCCACGATCCGGCTCATCAACCAAGAGACCGGGCATTTAGAACCAGTCGCGTACCGAAATGTTGACCCAATCGCTTGGATGGAAAAAAGCCAAACCGGGTTGCGTAGTCTCTCAGAAATCGCTCTAAAAAATAGGGTCCCTCTTACAATTGCTGACATTCAAACAGATCCGCGCTGTCTCGACCAGGGATTTGCACGTACCCATGGGCTCGTTTCTTATCTCGGAGCCCCGCTGATCGTAAAGGATCAGGTTCTGGGAATCATTGCTTTCTTCACCAAGGAGACGCACTCATTCACTGACGAAGAGATCAATTTCCTCTCTACCCTCGCCGGCCAGGCAGCCATAGCGATTCATAATTCCCAGCTTTATGAGGAGACCAAACGCCAGATGATAGAGCTTGAGAAATCCCACAAGATTAAGGACGAATTCCTGAGCGTCATGTCGCACGAACTGAGGACACCCCTCAACGTGGTCACCGGTTATACCGGCATGGTCAAAGATGGATTACTGGGGGAGATTAATCCGAACCAGGATAAAGCTCTGGGTACAGTGATGAGACGCGCCGGTGAACTTTTGGCTATGATCAATAGCATATTATATGCAACCTCACTTGCAGCTGAGAAAGTCGTCGTAGCGCCTAGTAAGATGAGCGCGGCGGCGTTACTTCGAGAGCTGAAGACAGACTATGAGAGATTCTCCTCGATAAGGAACTGAAGCTGGTCTGGGATTACTCCGATGATCTAGCACTGATTGTGACCGATTATGCGAAACTTAAACACATTCTGCAAAACATCATCAATAACGCATTAAAGTTTACGGAAAAAGGCCATGTTACCGTATCAGCGCGCTATCTTCCCGAAGCGAACGCGCTAGAATTCAAAGTGGCTGATACCGGGGTCGGAATTCCGAAAGAGATGCTGCCCGTTATCTTTGAGATGTTTCGCCAAGTAGACGGTTCGGAGACCAGGTCGTACGGCGGTGTGGGAATGGGTCTCTATATCGCCAAGAAATTTACCGAACTGCTTGGAGGAAGAATTGACGTCGAAACCGAGCCGGGTAGGGGATCGACATTCACAGTCACGATACCTTCCGTAAATGGAAGCCCCAAAAGATCCTTCCTCGGCCGAGACTCTTCGCTCCATTAGGGATCCCAGTACGATCCGACCCGCCCGAGAACAATCAACAAAGGCAGATTCGGCTAAAGTAGAAGAGACGGATTAGTCCGAAACTTCGTCTATCTTCTTGTAGCAGACCCGCGAGAAAACCAGCCTCAAAGGGCTGACCTACTTGACAGAATCTTCTATTCGGGCACTATCCTCCGTTTATGGCCGCTGGTTATAGGAACCCTCTTTCACATCATCCGGAACGTGGAAATCGAATTTATCTGGTCTTCTCAAACCTTGCAGCTCTGCCACGTCCAGCCTCCAAAACCGGATTGACTTTTGAAATTCGTTGTCGCATCTATAGGCCACCTAAAAAAATCGGAGGAAACCGAGATGAAAATTCTTCGCTTCAATGATGACCGCATTGGAATTCTCAAGAACGAAA
>DASYRN010000092.1:0-40981 GCA_036004365.1 Binatia bacterium | reverse complement strand
TAATGCTTGCCGTCGAAAAAGTCGGCCGAGTACTCGGGATAGCTTTGCATGGGAACAAAACCGGCAAACGGCCGGAAGGGTGTCTCCGTCCACTCCCATCCGTTACCTATGAGCTCATGAACTCCCCAAGGACTGACTCCCTTTGGATTCGAGCCCACGGGCGCTGGAAACCATCGTGAAAAACCGAAATTGCCGTGCTCGGCCGAAGGTTCGTCTTCACCCCAGGGAAAACTGATTTGGCCCCGGCTTGGATCGTAAAACGCCGCACGATGAAACTCAGCCTCGGTCGGAATTCTCTTCCCCTTCCATCGCGCATAGGCTCTGGCCTCGGCCAAGCTCACATAGACCGGCCAGTCCAAAACCGCGGACAATGGAAGCACATCGAACAGCGTGCGGTAAAACCACTGACCATCGCGGCAAATCCAAAAACGCGGATGGTGCATTTCTTCTTCTACTTTCCAGGCCCAGTCGTCTTTCGACCAATGCCGCGCCTCTTCGTAGGAGCCGCTGTCTAAGAAATCGAAAAATTGGCCGTTGGTTATCGGAGTCGATGCCATTCTAAAAGCGGGCACTTCCGCGGTCTGCTCCTGAAACTCGTTGTCCCACCCGAATTCAATACTGCCTGCCGCCGCTCCGAGGATCGCACGGCCGGCGGGAATTCTAACGTCATTCATGACCTCTCCCCTTCTTGGGGAGCATTCCGGTAGTTGTCCTGGCCGGATTTTGAGTTCCAACGGGAGCTCCTGCATCATGTAGAGCAAAGTTTCCTGATGCATGAGCTCGTGCTCCAATACCAGAGAAAAAATCTGGTGCTGGCCGCTACTCCCCTTGACCCGATCCGACCTCGCAAAGTCCAAAGATTCGAACAGCGCCGCGCGCACCCTGTCGCGGTAGTCGACGACCTCAGCAAGATCCGGCCACGACTGGGGAATGTCGGGATGGGAATGGCAAGTGCCGGTATCGACATCCGGGTCGATGCCACGAGAAAAGATGTCATCGAAGCCGTTTTTGAAGGAGGAGTATCCCAAAAGGCCGCGACAGGCCTGGTTCCAGGCGAACGCCGGCAGGTGGCCGAGATAAAAGATAAAGGGATGCCGCAAAATAATGGGGCGAGCGAAAAGGGCTTCAGGCTTGAGCAACCCAAAAAGATTGTCGGTCCTTTCCCACGCCGTCCGGAATCGCGCCTCCTGCCTATCCCAGAAAGAGCTCATGTTTACTTCTCCTGCAGGAATTCAAAAACCTCTTCCGGATGCTCTTCGGCGTTTTTTACGCTCGCCCAGTGCTTGCGAACTTTGCCGTCGGGACCGATCACAACCGTGGATCGGATTGTACCCTCCACGGTCTTACCGTACATTTGTTTCTCGCCCCAAGCTCCGTACGCCTTCATCACCTTGGTGTCCAGATCCGAAAGAAGTGTAAATGGAAGCGCGTACTTTTGTGCAAACTTTTCATGGGAGGCGCTGCTGTCCCTGCTTACCCCGAGAACCAGCGCGCCGGTCTTCTTCAGATTCTGCTGCAAATCTCTGAAGCCGCAAGCCTCCTTAGTGCAACCCGGCGTATCATCCTTCGGATAGAAGTATAGAACGACCGTCTTGCCGCTATAGTCTTTCAGCCGATGCCGTCTCCCGTCGCTTCCTTCAAGATCAAAATCGGGAGCTTTCTTTCCTTCCAGATTCATTCTCTTCCTACTATCTCAACTCCTATAAGATAGAACCTATATGTCAAGTAGGTAAAATCTATAGAGAGCCGGACCGGATTTCGGCTATTCGTATGCCGGCGAATGATGTTTAAGAAACTGGATGAAGGCTTGCGAGACCGGAGAGAGAGAGCGCTGGCGATGGGTAATCTGATAGAAGTCTCGCTCGAGCCGTAGCCCCCGAATCGGAACCTCGCGGAGCAGACCGGCTCGAATCTCCCGTTGGATGGATGTGCGGGACAAAATGGATACTCCATATCCTGCAATGAGCGCTTCTTTGATGGCTTCCGTGCTGCCGAGCTCCATCGTTACTCGTAACACCTCGTCGGGCTCATATCCCTTCCGGGCGAGCAATCGCCGAAAAGAGCGGAGCGTTCCGGAGCCCCCTTCACGAGATATGAATCCTTCCTTTCGCAGGTCTTTCAGACCAATGGCCTTGAGGCGGCCCCACGGATGGTTTCTAGGCACCGCCAACACCATTTCGTCTTTCCAGATTTTTTGAAAGGCGAGCCTTCCGTCCTCCCCTTTGAAGCCGACGAAGCCTATTTCCACTTCCCCTTCCAGGACGGCCTCCACAATCCCAGCCGAATCACCGATGCGTAAAGTGGGTTTGACCTCAGGATATTGCTGAACAAAGGCCGCCAGCCTACGCGGAAGAATGTATTCGCCCGGGATGTTGCTGCCTCCGATCAAAAGCTCGCCGCGAATTCTGTCTTGAAAGCGATCAAGGGAAGCCAAAGCATTCTTTTTGAGCTCTAATAGCCTCTTCGCCGAATCCAAGAGGAGCCGTCCCATGGGAGTGGGCGTTATCTTCCCGCCCACCCGATTGAAAAGCTTGGCGCCCAGTTTTTCTTCAAGCTCGCGAACGTGAGCGCTGACCGTGGGCTGCCGCAGCGAGAGATGTTCCGCGGCGTCCGAAAAGCTCCTGAATTCAGCCACCCAGTGAAAGACTTCGAGTTTGCGGAGATCGAGATCGTTTTTCGCTCTCACCATCCACCCCCATTAAATGTGCGGTCGCGCCGCGTTGTCAACCTTGTCTGACGGAGTTATAGTTGAAAAGTCGTGGCAAAGGAATCTCCGCTGGCTGAAATCCACCGGTCGAATAGGGCCGCATTCGCCGAAGAAAACGGCTGGTTGTTGCCGTCTCGCTTCGGCGACCCGATAGAGGAATACCGTTCGGTTCGCTCTCACGTCGGCCTGCTGGATCTTTGCCATCGCGGGATTCTCCGCTTTACCGGACCGGATCGTGTTTCCTTCCTTCAGGGAATGGTCTCAAACGACGTCAAGAAACTGAGCGACGGAGAAGGGATGGCGGCAGCCTTCTTGAACGTCCAAGGGAAAATCCTGGCGGACAGCCGAATACTCTGCATGGCGGATTCCCTGCTCGTGGATCTCTGGGAGTTTTTAAAGGACAAAATAGTAGCCCACCTTGACCGCTATCTCATCGCGGATGAAGTCGAGATCGCCGATTTGAGCAGCGAGTTGGGTGTTCTCTCTCTCCAAGGGCCCATGTCCGGACCCCTTTTGAAGGAACTTCTGGAAGAAGCAGAGATTCCCGCGGCAGAGCACAGCCACCGCAAGGTCTCTATCCAGGGCGCAGAAGTGCGGGTGATCCGGTCATCCCACACTGGCGAAGAAGGATATGACCTGATGACGAAAAAACAGGACCTCTCATCCATGCTTCCCCGCGTTCAGAAGTTGGGAGAAAAATTTGGGGCCCGCTGGATCGGCTCTCAAGCGCTGGAGATTCTTCGCGTCGAAGCGGGTATCCCGCGCTACGGGAGCGACATGACCGAGGACAATCTTCTGCTTGAGACCGGGTTGGAGCAGGCCGTGAGTTTTCAAAAAGGTTGCTATCTGGGGCAGGAGGTTGTGGAAAGGATTCGCTCACGGGGGCATGTGAACAGGAGGCTCGCCGGCATCGTTCTTGATGGAGATTCCTGCCCTGCGGCCAACGACCCGGTGCACCTTGACCATAAAGAAATCGGAAAAATCACGAGCTCTGTTTTCTCCCCATTTCTCAATCATCCCATCGCCTTGGGATATGTTCATCGTGATTATCTTAAGCCGGAAATCCCTGTCTCGATACACCACAATACTAAGATTCTCACCGCAAGAATCGCCTCGCTCCCGTTCTATAAACGGTAGTCTCGCCGCTCTTGAATCAGCCCAGGAGCTGGGCTAAATATAACCGAATTACTTCTGAAAGGAGCCTGCCTCATGGCGGATTTCGTGAACGTTTGCAAAAAGGGAGATGTGCCGGAAGGCTGTGGAAAGACCGTCGACGTCAAAGGAAAACCGGTAGCCATCTTCAACGTGGGAGGAAATTTTTACGCTATAAGCGATACCTGCGTGCATCGCGGCGGACCCCTGGGCGAAGGAGAACTGGACGGCAAAACCGTCGTCTGTCCATGGCACGGCTGGAGATACGACGTGACCACGGGCGAGAACGAACTCAACCCCTCAGTGTCCGTGCAAAGATACCAGATTAAAGTTGACGGAGATGACGTTCTCGTGGTGGGTTAATACGACGCGAGGGGACCCGCCCATTTGAGCCGAAACGTCGGGTCCCCTCGGTTACTAAGAGTGCAGTTCCTATCCTTTGTTGATCTTCTCCAGCTCGGCTAGAAGTTCCTTATTTTCGGGTATTCCTTTCTCGTATTGCTTCACAAAGCGGACCGCTCCCTGCTTGTCGATGATAAAAACCGTCCGCTTGGGATAGCCTTCGGGCCTCAGACAATCATAGAGAGCGCAAACGGCTCCGTGCGGATAAAAATCAGAAAGCATCGGGAAGTTGATCCCTCCCATCTTTTCGCCAAACGCTTTATGCGAAAAAACTGAATCAACGCTCACGCTCAGAACCTGAGCGTCTCTCTCCTCGAAGCTCTTTCGATCGGCTTCGAGGTTCGTGAGTTCCTGCTGTCAGCCGCCCGTAAAGTCCAATGGATAAAAAGCCAAGACGACATTCTTTTTTCCCAGAAAATCCTTGAGACCCACTCTCTGCTCCCTGCTCACCGGCAGGCTGAAATCAGGGGCTTTGTCTCCCACATTGGGCATTGCCATAACGACCTCCTAAAAGATTGGATTACTGGAGTAGTGGAGCGATGGAGTAATGACTTAATATTGATGGCTCATCAATACTCAATATTCCATTACTCCAACACTCCATCACTCCTTTTTTCCTTTATTCTATTCTATCACTCAGGTAAAGCCTCAGATAATCCCGCAGCGCATCCCGCGTGCTCGGGAATGCAAGCTCTTGCCAGGGAATCTCCGGTGAGGCAAACAGCTGGGCCTCAACGGACTCATCTCTGGCCTTGAGTTCTCCCCCTATCACCTCGGCCGCGTATACGACAATCACGTTGGGCGATTGCGAATACGAATAGACATCCAACAGCGATTGAAGGCTGACATCGAGATCACACTCCTCCTTAGTTTCCCGGACGGCTGCCTCTCGCACGCTTTCACCGCGATCCACATAACCCCCGGGAAACACCCATTTGCCCATCGCGGGCTCCACTCCTCTACGCAGCAAGACCACCTGGCGATCTATGGTAAATATCGTTCCGGCAACGACCTTGGGATCCAAGTAAAATATGAATGAGCACCCTTGGCACACCAGCCGCTCCGGCTCGATAGCCTTGAGCTTCCGAGGCTCCAAGTGGCCGCCGCAGCGCGGACAGAAACGAAACTCCATAGGTCCATGTGAATGGACATGTTTATGTTCCTCGCTCACGAGTTTCTTTTACCCCAGATGCAATTGAAACAAAAGAGCATATCGGGTATCAGGTGAAATGTGCTTCGCGCCATCATATTCGATTTCAACGGCATCCTTGTCGACGACGAGCCCATCCACCTCGAAATGTTTCAAAGGGTGCTGCGAGAGGAAGGAATATCGCTCAGTCAAAAAGACTATTACGAGCACTACCTTGGGATGGATGACCGCAGTTGCTTCAAAGCGGCTTATGCCGAACACGGGCGGCGCCTAGATGAAGGCGCATTGGCCCAACTCGTGCGACGCAAGGCGGCTTACTATCAACAAGCGCTTCAGAAAGGACTCGCCGTTTTTCCCGGGGTGGAGAATCTGATTGTCCCGCTCGCCGCCTCCTATCCGCTGGCCATTGCATCCGGCGCCCTAAGAAACGAAATTGAAGAAATTCTCCAAACCATCGGTTTACGAAAATACTTCCAAGTCATTGTCAGTGCCGAAGACGTTAGCGAGGGAAAACCCAACCCCGAAATCTTCCTTAAAGCGTTGACCTTGCTCAATCCGCTGAAACTCCGATCTGGGCTTATCAGTCCTGCGGAGTGTCTGGTGATCGAGGATTCCAAAGAGGGTATTCTCGGAGCCCATCGCGCCGGAATGAGGTGCCTGGCGGTCACAAACTCTCATGCGGCCCCGCTGCTGGCCGAAGCGGACGCGGTGGTACCGAGCTTGAACGGAGTTACGATTGCCTTTCTTGAGAAACTCTTCGCATAGGCAGAAAGCAGTAGGCAGAAGGCAGTAAGTGAGCGCCGACTGCAGTCTTACTGCTTACTGCTGACTGCTTGCTGCTTACTTTATTTATACGGCGTCTTCTGCGGCCTGATGGTTATTTCGACGGGGCAAGAAGTCTCAGATGACGTCAAAACAAATAACACGGCTTCGGCGATATCTTCAGGCCGGATCATTTTGCTCCTGTCCAAACTCCTCGTCGGCGGAATCATCGGAGTATCCACAAAACCGGGAAGGATCACCGCGGCCTTGATGCCGTATTCCCGAACCTCTTCATAAAGAGACTCGGTGAATCCGATAAGCCCGAATTTAGACGCCGAGTAGGCGGCTGTGTTGGCGTGGCCCGACCTGCCGGAGACGGAGCTGATGTTGACGATTGCGCCCCTCCCCTTCTCCATGAGTTGGGGCAAGACCAATTGACTCAAAACCATAGCCGCCCGCAGATTGACACGCAGTGTCCGATCCCACTCTTCCCTCTTAGCCTTGACGATGGGTCCGGTCTTACCCCAGCCGGCATTGTTGATGAGATGATCGATCGATCCCCACTCCTTTAAGGCCCGACCGACTAGCGACTCCATTTCTTCGTCACGGGTTAGATCTGTAGGGACAACCAGGGCTTCTCCGCCAAGACTTCGGATTTCTTCGGCGACATCTCTTAATTGAGGCTCACTGCGCGCCGCCAAGACGACGCGGGAACCCGCGCGAGCGAGAGCCAGGGATATGGCCTTGCCAATGCCTCTCCCCGCTCCTGTAACGATCGAGACCGTCCCAGCCAAAGAACCCATGAGTTACCATCCGCTGCCAAGGCTAGTGGAAAGTCGTGGGATTCAACTGTCCTGGCGGGTGCATGACAATAGAGCCGTGATGGTGAATCATGAACCAACCCTCAGGCCGCCTCTCGAAAATATTCGTCGCCAAGACCAATCCCGTTCCGGTTTCCTTTTCAGAGCGGCTCCTCAGATTCTCATAGAGAGTTACCCATGCCAGGGAGTCTCGAATTTCAACCTGGACCTCGGTCAAGGTAAAACGCATTTCTTCCGTGTTCTCAAAAATACGGCGCCAGCTTTCCATCACAGCGTCCCAACCTCTCAAAATTTCCCAGCCTGGATGAAAGCACTGGATGTAGTTCTCCTTAAGCCAAACCTTCTCCATCTTTGCTATATCGAGACTTTCAAAGGCGCTGTAGAAATCCTGATTGGCCTTATAGACCTCGGTCCGCTGCTTATCTTTCATAAACTTCCTCAGTGACTAGGCTTGGGAGCCATGAAAACAAGCAACACCAATCGCTCCGACCCTGGATTGTTGACTCCATGCCTTTGTCCCGAAGGTGCGATTGCGATCTCTTGCTCCCTTAGTTCCTTTTCTTCCTCGCCGACTTGAAAGTGTCCCCTACCCTTCACCACGAAATAGATTTTATCCGAGCCCTCATGGGTATGGAGAGCTTGAGACTGGCCAGGCTCAAAACAATAAAGATCGCAGAACATCCTGTCGGTCTCAAAAAGGCCGTTCTTCTTCATCTTCTCCGAAGAAAATTGCATCGCGTCAGAGATAGACTTGAACTTCTCCATAAATTTCTCCTCGGCAAAAAATCCTATCACACGGCGACCGCCATGCAAACTACAGAGAGATCTGATATTTTAACCTTATGCATTCAGTCCTCGTTCGCTACCACGAGGTGGCGCTGAAAAAAGGCAACCGACCCTACTTCATAGAAATGCTCAGGAGAAATCTCCGTTCTTCCCTCATCGACTTGGACTTGAAGGAGATAAAAAATTTGTGCGGACGGCTGCTTATTCTGCTTGGCGACGGAGCCGAGCCCGAACAGGTGCGCCGGCGCCTGGAGCGGGTCTTTGGTGTCGCGAACTTCTCCTTTGTGGAGCGCACTCCGACCGACTTGGAAAGCCTTAAAGACGGAATCCTGGACTCCTTGAACGGTAGACAGTTCGGTTCCTTCAGGGTCGATACCAAGAGAGCTGACAAAAATTTTCCTCTTACTTCCCCCGAGATCAACCGGGCATTGGGAGCAGCGGTCAAGGAAAGGTCCGGCGCTCGCGTGGATCTCGAGAACGCCGAACTCACCATTTCGGTCGAGGTCCTGCCCCGCGATGCCTTTTTCGGCTTCGATAAAATTCCCGGAGCGGGTGGACTCCCCGTCGGGGTGAGTGGGATGGTGTTGTCGCTGATCTCGGGCGGAATCGACTCACCCGTGGCCGCTTACCGGATGATGCGGAGGGGCTGCCGGATCGCGTTTATCCATTTTCACAGCGTTCCCTATCTGGACAAAACTTCCCAAGAAAAGGTCCGGGAGCTTGTTAAACTACTGACCTGTTACCAGTTTTCTTCCCGGCTCTACTTGGTTCCCTTTGGCGAGGTCCAGCGGCAGATTGTCGCGTCTGTCTTGAGACCTCTGCGGGTCGTCTTATATCGGCGGATGATGATGCGGATCGCGGAGGCGGTCGCCAAAAAAGAGCAGGCCCAGGCATTGGTGACGGGCGAGAGCCTCGCCCAGGTAGCGTCCCAAACGCTTGAAAATCTTTCTGTCATCGAGCAGGCGGCCAGCTTATCGATCCTCCGGCCTCTCGTCGGCATGGACAAGCAGGAGATTATCGACCAGGCGCGCAAGATCGGGACGTTCGATACTTCCGCCATTCCGGACCAGGATTGCTGCCAGCTCTTCGTCCCGCAGCATCCTGCAACCAAAGCCAAACTAGGCGATGTGGAAAAAGCCGAATCGAGTCTTGATGTAAGCGGCCTGACTCAGCTCGGAGTCGATGGTGCGAAGGTTGAGGAGTTTAGATTCCCATCCTAACCATGCCCCCTCTTATGGCCCTTTTTGTCCACTTAATGCGAATGAAATAGCAAGCACGGTAGGACAAAGGAGCGTCAGTTCAAGAAATTCTGCAGGCTTAGGGCGTTGGTATATTTGTTGCTTTTCGCTGGCAATCAGAAATTCCGGCGAAAAAACTCATGCATCGACGATCGGAAAGGATGAGACGTCTTGGCGTAGCGGTCGGGACCATCGTCGCGATCACCTGGATTATTTTTATCCTGGCTGCTTCCAACGGACTTGAGCGTGTCGAACCTTCAGGATGGATGATCTTCTTGATCGGAATCCCCACGTACTTCGGGCTTGGTTTTCTACTGATTTGGGGCGTTGATCGGGTGGCGGCCGGCTTTCGGCAAGACATAAGAGACTGATCCTGCCTAACGCGCGGTTACACCCATCGATAGCGGGCCAGCCCTGGATGCGATGACAAATCGGGTGAGGTCAAGCCTTTGCATCATGCAAGGTAAGACCGTTCGAGAGCGGGTTAAAAATGTTGTCGCCTATATTGTCCGCGTTCTTGGTGGGGATTCCACGGCGAACAGGAAAAAAATTAGGCCATCTCCAAACGTGACGATGCTGCCAACCACGCATAAGTGAATTTTCCGGGACAAGATTCCGATGACATAGTACTGATTTTTTCTGCGCCGCCGGTCATTCGACGGCGATGTCGCGGAGGAACTTGGCGGACTCTTCGGGCAGGGCCACGTTGATGAACATCCCCGATCCGATCTCGAAGCCGGCCAACCGAGTGACCCGGGCCACCACGCTCAGATACCAGTGGTAGTACCTCGACCAACCGGACTCCGTGGGCGCCGTTCGGATGGTGTAGTTGAAATCGGGATTATTGAGGCCCCGGTAGAGCTTTAGCAGAACGCGACGCAACATACGGGCCAGATCACTCAGGTCACTGTCGGTGATAGCGCCAAAAGAGGCTTCGTGCCGTTTGGGAAAGATCCAAATGTGAAAGGGGGACAGCGCGGCAAACGGAATAAAGGCGACAAAGCGCTCGGTCTCCAGTACCACACGGCTCCCCTCCTCCATCTCCTCCTTTAAGTTGTGGCAGAAAATGCAGGCTCCCGTCTCATCGTAATAGCGCAGCGCCATTTCCATCCGGTCGCGCATCTCGGTGGGGATGACTGGCGTGGCGATGAGCTGCGAGTGTGGGTGCTGCAGGGAGGTGCCGGCGGCGTCTCCGTGGTTCTTAAAGATCGTGACCTGCTCGACCCGTTCGTCGCAAAGGACGTTAAGGTAACGCTGTCTATAAGCCTCTACGATCTTTTCCACCTGCTGATCATCGAGAAGGGCGGTGGTCTTGCTGTGGTCGGGAGTCTCGACGATGACGTCGTGAATCCCTACCCCGGTCACTGTCCGCTTGATACCGGTCCCGCTCCGAACGAGTTCGCCTTCGCGCGTCAGCGCCGCATACCTATTCGGTGTTACCCGAACCTGCCATGGACCTTTCTTGGGAAGACGCAAGATTTCCGGTGGGGTTTGATCCTCATTGCCGGGACAGAACGGGCAACTTGGGACATATTGAGGGAGCTTCTGCTCTCCACTCGTTTTCTTCCTAAATTGATCGGGACGACTGGCCCTTTCGGTGGCAATGATCACCCACTGCCGTGTGATCAGGTTATAGCGAAGCTGTGGCATACCCAACCCGCTACACGTAGTGCTGAACTTCCTGCAGGCTCGCAGGAAAAAAGATTTGTTCGATCTTCGGCTTCTTTTTGATCATGCCTTGATCGAACTCGTAGCGGACGACGGCCTCCAGCGCTTTGCGGTTGTCTTCGACATTGTAGGGCCAAGGGTCGGGACCGAAGACAGCCTCCTGCTCCAGCATCAGTTCTTTGACCCATACCAGAGCAAAGTTACGCGGGTCTCTCATGCGCTCGTAGCAGATCTCTTTGGAGCGCTGGAAGGCTTGAAGCAAGCTCACAGCGACCCACGGATCTTTCTCTAAGATGGCGTTCTTGATCACTACGGCATGCATAATCGGAAAGATGCCGCTCTTCCTGTAGTAGTCGGCTTCGGCCTCTTTAGAATTGGGAAATAGCAGACCGACTTTTGGCGAACCGCTTTTGATCGAAGGCAAGGTCTCCGGATAAAGCGCTCCTTCCAACTCGCCCTCCAAGAGCATCTGGTCGATGTCTCTTCCCTTGGGAACGCGTCGGACTCTCATCAACTTGGCCGGCTCAAAAGGAATGTCTTCCTCTTCCTGACACCACCACTCGATGCTCTTGAGATCGACCCCGTAGTGATCCTGCAAGATCCCTCGCATCCAAAGGCCGGCCGAGTTCTGCAAAGTGTCCAGACCGACTCTCTTGCCGTTGAGATCTGCAGGTCTCTCGATTCCGCATTTCATCCTTCGCACCATATAGCCGTGGCGAAATCGGCGATGAGGAAAAACAGGGATGGCAGTGAACCGCCTACTTTGATCCCACGCTACCAAATAGCTGACCAGCGAAAGCTCGCACAGGTCGAACTCTTCGTGCCGCAGCATTCGCCCGTGCCTCTCCGGTGATGCCATAGTGAGAATGTTGAGATCGATGCCGGGCGCTTTCACCACGCCTTCAATCAAGGGCCTCAGAAGATCGTAGTAGCCGCAAGCAAGGCTGAGCTTCAGCTTTGACATTCACTTTCTCCCAAGATGTTTCCGATACTCTTCGGGAGTATCGACATCGATAATGACACCTTCGTCCTCTGTTGCCAATTCCAATGTATCTTCCGGATGGCCGCGGACTACAACCTTCGCTCCCTGAGCCACCGGTGCGCTGAGAAGCTCGGGGAAGAGCCGACTCGAGAGCAGAACCGGATGGCCCCGTTTTCCTTTGTAAGTTGGAATGATGATCAACTTTTTCGACGCGTAGAACCGGTCGATCATCTCATTGACCACCGAAGGATTGATGCACGGATGATCCACCAAGTGGATCAGAATGGCCTCAACGCCGGCTGTGCCGGTCTCAAGACTTCGGACAGCAGCGATGAGCGAGGAGAGCTGCCCCTTCTTGTAGTCTGGGTTCACGACTACCGTGACGCCCAGGGGCTCAACTTTCGGCCGTAATTGCTCCGCGTTGTGGCCCAAGACGACGAGGATCTTTCCGACTCTGGTTTCTCTGAGAGAGGAAACAATGGCTTCGATGAAGGTCTTACCATCGATCCCCAACAGAGCCTTGGGACTCCCCATCCGGCTCGATTCGCCGGCGGACAAGACGATGGCGGCAATCATGTTCCTTCTCCGTTAAGGCATCAGACCGTGTGAAAGGTAGCCGACCACCCTTCGACGTAGCCTGTCCTGAGCAAACCAGCCGTTTCCTTCGACAAAGCTCTGGACGAACGGCTGGTTTGCCGAAGGGCTCAGGATGATCGGCTAAGTATCGAGAATGACATTCATTGACCGTTCGTGCTGAGCCCTTCGACTTTGCTCAGGACAGACCGAGTCGAAGCACGAATAAGGAGTTCTCACACAGTCTGGGGTCAAAGCCGGCCGGCCAACCTTACCCCGAGACCCGGCTCGCCCGGGACCTTGAGGACTCCTCCTTCGACTTTCAATCCTACGAACGGGTCTCCCGAAACGACCTCGAACTCGCCCATCTCGCACAGCGGCGATATACCCGGCGTGCTCACCGCGAGCTGCAGCGCCGCGGCATCCCCCAGCACGCTGCCGGCTGTGTTGCTCAAGGCGCACTGAACACCGGCCAATTGGCACATCTCGGCGATTTGCCTAGCCTCGACCATCCCTCCAACCTTTTGAATGCTGGTGTTGATTGAGTCCGCCACGCCGCCGCGGATCAGTTGATAGGCGTCTTCCACGGAGCGGACCGACTGATCAGCTTCGACCTTGATCGGTGAAAGTCGCTTGACCTCTTGGAGCGCCTCTATCTGGTGCCTTGGGACCGGTTGCTCAAATACTTCCACTCCTAAATCAGCCATCTTCCGCGCCAGTCGAATCGCCGACTTGGAGTCGTACGCCTCATTGGCATCCACCTTGATGTAAACCCGATCGCCCACCGCGTTTCTCACCGCCGCAATGCGCTCAAGATCCAGGGCCAAATGCCCTTCGATCTTAAGCTTCAACGCGCCGAGTCCCGACCGCACCCAATTGCGGGACTCATCCGCCATCTCCTCCGGACTGCCCAAACTGACCATTTTGATGACGCGGATTTCCCCGCGCACCAGTCCCCCCAAGATGACAAAGAGCGGAACCCTGAGGCTGCGAGACTGAAGGTCAAACAGAGCCGTCTGCACGGCCGACTTCGCTCTTGGATTGTGCATCACCCGATGGCTGATCTCTTGCCTGATACGGCCCAGATCCCACAGATCCCGCCCCAAGACGATCGGCTTAAGCACCTCCTCGATCAGCGAACGAACGGTCAGAGGGGTTTCGCCGGTCCTGGGAAAGGGATCACAGTAGCCATAGCCCTCTACCCCATCGTCGGAGACCGCCCTGACCACGATCCCATTGGCCACCGTGAACTTATTTGTCGCCGTCACCAATGGCTTCTTGTACGGCAGGCTCAAGGAAAAAATCTCCAATCTCTCAATCTTCACGCAATTTTCTCGATACTGGCTAGAAAAAGGTAGAGAATATACTGGAACGGCGGCGAATTGAAATAGCGCAAACGTTTCGCAGGAGAGGCAGCTAATTTTTTGCGCCGAGCGCGAGACAGTCCCCGGGAGGTAATTCCACCCAAACCGAGTCGCCCCTTCGCAGTTGGAGGGAATGGTGCTGGTAGGTCTGAAACAGGTTCCTGCCCAACTCTATCGTGCAATCCAGATATTGCCCCAAAAACATGACCGTAGCTATCTTTCCTTCAACCACATTGGCTGTTTCCGGAGGGCGCGCCTTATGCAGGACAATGTTTTCCGGCCGAACCATAATCACCACTTCAGAGCCAGGCGCAGCCTCACCGGTAACGGTGCAGTGAAGCTCACCCATAGAAGTTTCCACGCATCCCCGACCATCGCCGTTCACATCCCGCAATTTTCCCGAGAACTGATTGGTGGAACCGATAAATTGAGCCACAAACTGGGTCTGAGGATACAGATAGATCTCTCGCGGAGATCCTTGCTGAACAATTTCGCCCGCGTTCATGACCGCGATCTCGTTGGACATGGAAAGGGCCTCGATCTGATCGTGCGTCACATAGAGCGTGGTGACCCTCAGCCTGCGCTGAAGCTCACGCAGCTCAACCCGCATCCGTTCTCGCAGTTTTGCATCTAGGTTACTGAGCGGCTCGTCCAAGAGAAGCACCTTAGGTTCGCGCACCAGCGCTCGCGCCAGAGCGAGCCGCTGCTGCTGCCCGCCGGATAGCTGCGTCGCCATGCGATCTTCCAGCCCGCCCATTTCCACGAGCGCTAAGGCCTTTTCCACTTTGCTCTTGATCTCCGCGCTTCCGAAACGCTGCTTGCCCACGCGCAGCGGAAAGGCGACATTCTCAAAAACCGTCATGTGAGGCCAGATCGCATAGCTTTGGAAGACCATTCCGATGGGACGGCGGTACGCGGGAACAAAAGCGCCCTTCGAGGAGGAGAAAACGATTTCGCCGGCTACTTCCACCTCACCCTGGTCGGGTCGTTCCAGGCCGGCAATGCAACGGAGCGTGGTCGTCTTGCCGCAGCCTGAGGGTCCCAGCAGAGTGTAAAATCTACCGTCCTCCACCTTAAAGGAAATCTCATGGACGGCAGCGACGTCCTCGCCGCGGCGATCCGAGAAGGTTTTGAATAGCGACCGGATCTCAATCACGGGTGGTTTCTTTCTCCGAGCAAATTATTCTTATGTCTGAATGCCGACTCGCCCTGAGAGCTTCTGGAAAACCGCCACGATAGCGACCAATGTGAAAATCATCACAATTCCGATGGCGGCAACGACCGTTACTTGACCCTGTTCAAACATGTTGAAAAGCAGGATCGACAGCACCCGGCTGTCTCCGGTGGCCAGCAGAACAGAGGTCGAGAACTCCCTGAACGAGACAATACAGATATAGATCCACCCGGCCGCAAATCCCGGCCTGAGGAGAGGCAAGGTGACGCGCCAGAAGGTTTGCCACCACGATGCTCCCGAAGTCCCTGCGGCTTCCTCCAACTCGCTGTGGATCTGCAAGATCGCGCCGGAAGCCGAACGCATTCCGTAGGGAATGTATCGGGTCACATAGGCAATTAGAAGCACCCATATAGTCCCATAAACCGGAATGGGAAAGGCCACGTAAAACATGATCAGCGCCATGCCGAGGACGATACCCGGCACGGTAATGGGAACGAAAGCTAGAAAATCTAGAATCCAGGAGCCGGGAAGGCGACTCTTGTATACCACCCAGGCAATGAGCGAAGTGAGAACCATTCCCACTGTAGCGGTCAGCAATGCGAGAACAATGCTGTTCCACATCGCATCCCAGAACGGGCGAAAACCGTAGAGGTAACGGTAATTGTCCAAGCTTAAAATCTCAAGCGATTTCCAGCCTGGAGCAGCGAAAAAAGGCAAGAATGATGCCCAGAGCATGACCAAGAAAGGAAGCAGCACCACGCCCACGAAATAAACCAACAGGAAGGTAAATCCGACCCAGCGCCAGGGGCCGAGGTCAAACTGGCGCGGTCTAAAGGCCTTGCCCGTCACCGTTTGAAACCGTTTTCCCTCGCGGGTGCTTCTAGTGTAAAGCCAAACTCCGAGAGCGCTCAAAATGAGGAGACCGACAGCCAACGCCGCCCCGCGGCCATAGTTCGGAGGATATTCGCTAAAGGCGAGATAGATCTCGCTCGTGTAAACGTAGATGCGAGCTGGAATGCCGATGAGCGCCGGCGTCTCAAAAGACTCCAACGTGCGCACGAAGAGGATCAGCAGGACGGAAGCCGACGTCGGCATGAGCATGCGCAAGGTGATCCGGCGCAAGGTCTGCCAAGTGCTGGCGCCGGACATCATCGCAGACTCCTCGAGCGACGGATCCATCGACTTAAACGCCGCCACCATCATGAGAAAGGCAAGTGGCACTTGGCCGACTGAATGGATCCAGATCATCCCCGGCAAGGTAAAGGCGTTGAACGGGGGTCTTGCCAAGCCGAAGAGGCTCATCAAAGCCACGTTGATGTAGCCGAATTTTGGACTCAGGAGAAAAATCCAGGCAATCGCCTCCAGCACTCCGGGCAGAATGAGGGGGATAACGGCCATGGGATAAAAAATGACTCGGAGCGGTGTATTGGTGCGCTCCACCAGCCAAGCCAGAACGGTGCCCAGAGTGAAGGTGAGCAGGGACGATCCCCCGGCGAAGATCAGCGAGTTCACGAAGGTCGAATAAGTATGCTCACTCGCATAGGCATCCTGGTAGTTCTTCAACGAAGTGATGAACTCCCGCGGCGCCACCTCCACTTCAAAACTCCCCAGCAGAAGCATGAAGAGGGGAAGGACGGCCAGATAGATCAGTACTCCTGCCCCTACCAATGGAACAAGCAGCGCGGAATCACGGAGGAGCGGAAGGGTATTCTTAACCGTTCTGGGTAGGGCAATCGTGGACATGCCTAAACCTCGGGCTGATTATGGACCTATTTCAACGAAGTTTAAAGATCTCCTTCCAGGTCTTCTCGTACTTTTTCCAGTCCTTAATTTCAGCGACACCGATCGGGTAGATCTTCGCCGGACGGATTTTCTCCGTGGGCTCGACCTTCGGATGGGCCGGAGTACGGCCGCCGACCGCATAGACCTTTTGTCCTTCTTCGCTGGCTGCCCAGCGGGCGAACAGCCATGCGGTGTTCGGATGGGGGGAATCTTTAAAAACTGCCGTTCCGTTTATTGTCCCGATTCCCTCTGAAAGCAGGTAAGCGAGAGGCGCCCCCTTCTTGATCTGCGGAGGAAAGTGGTGCGAATAGCAGGTGAGGCAGGCCGCTCCCTGACCGGCAAGTAAAAATTGGGCCAGCTCCGAGTGACCCTTGTGAAACTCGACATTGTTTACGGCGATTTTCTTCAAAACCTCTATCGCTTTCTCGTCGCTCTTGTATTTGTACCTTCCCAACCCCATGAGAAGCTCGAGGTCGCGAGGCTCGGCGATCAGCTTCCCTTTCCATTTGGGATCGGCAAAGTCTTCAAAAGATTTCGGTTCATCTCCTTTCTGAACGAGGCCGGTATTCCAGGCGGCGATGATGAAGACCATGTTGTTCGATACCCAGTAAGAACCCTTTAGCTCCGCCGGGTAAGCCGCCGCCTCGGGAGGGAGCTTCTCCAAGAGAAGCTTCTGTTCAAAAACCTGGATGACATTTTCCAGCGATCCCTGAATGACATCGCCGATGGTTCTACCGCCGCGGGCCTCTGCAACAGCCCGGGCCGCAAGCTGGTCGGCTGTAAGATCCACATGGTTGACTTTTATCCCGGGAAAGCGCTTTTCAAATTCAGGAAAGATTTTCTGAGCATTGACCACCGCCAAGGTGCAGTAGCAATTGAGGGTTCCCCCCTCCTTTAAAGCGAGCTTGTGGAGCTCATCTAAACTTTGGCCGCCTGCTGGAGAATCAAATAAGAAGAGCAGGAGACCCAGGAATAACCCTGAAATCATATGAACGCCGAGCCGTCTATTTCTATGCATAAACCCTCCTAGATTTTAGCCGTTTAGCAACCGACCAGCCAAAGTTTGTTTACAGAGCGCCGTGCCCCAAGTCAATACTTGCTCTACCCCCTATCTTTAGACGCACGAATGAGGGACAGCCTTCGCTGTCTAACAAATGAGGCAAGGTCCTCCGGGTCTTCGTATCTCCGGTTACTTCGATGGTCTGATGAGCTTCTGTAATTTGCCTTTCAGATCCGCTGACATCCCCAAGAACTCCGTAACGAGCTTGTGGGTCTGCTGTGCGCTAACCGGGTCAATCTCAAGCCTTCCTTTTTCGGCCTCTGCCAGAAGCTCTTTGTCTGCGAACGTCTTCGCGAAAGCCGCCTCCAGCGCCCCGGCCCGTTCCTGCGGGACCCCGGGCGCCACGACATAAACCTTGCCGAACTGATTGGGCACGCTGGTTCCGAAGCGAAGCAGCTGGCGCTGTTCATCATTCTTCGCAAGAACCGGAATCGTGGGGACATTGGGAAATGGCAGGTCGGAAATAGGACTGTCACCGAGCTGTGCCAGAACCAGCCACTCACCACCCTTAAACTTATCGATAGAGGTAATTTTGGCCGACGTCCAAGTATTGAAAAAGCCCTCCACCTCGCCGCTGTCGATGGCCAGGCGCACATCCGCAGTCCCCTTATAGCCCGTGACCATTTTGATATTAGCGCCGAGCACGTCGCGCACCATTAACGGAGCATGTTCGACAGTCGAGCCGGGAATCGCGCCCACTACGACTTGTTTGCCCTTCGGTCCCAGCACCTCCTCAAACTTCGTGACTCCAGGCTTTCTGGTTACAATGAACAGATAGGTTTCGCCGACAGGAACTGACAGATAGCGAAATTTCGCCATATCGTATTGGACCGCCGGGGTGCCAAAGAGTTGTTCCAAGATAATCGGTCCGGATATATTGCCTATCACGGTGCCATCCTTGGGCGCGACGTTATAAACGTTGTTCGCCGCAAGGATGCTGCCCGCGCCGGTCATGTTTTCCACGATAATGTTGGGATTTCCAGGAATGTATTTGTGGAGATGGCGTGCGACAAGACGCGAGTAGGCATCGTAACCGCCGCCAGCGGAAAACCCTACAATGATTCGAACAGTCTTGCCCCTGTAGAAGTCCGCAACCGCTTTTTCGTCGAAAGTGGCTCCCCAGGCGCGAGCCGTCAAACTCTCCCACGGCAGCAGAAACAAAAGAAACGCCACGCTGAGCCGCATCACTTGTCTCATAATGCCTCCTGATTTCTCTATCCTATCTTCTAACATTCAGACGTCGCAGAAGCTCTTAGCATTCAGGCCAAGGATTTTCTTATCTCGTTCAGCCCTTCCCTATAACAGCTATTTTGCCGGGTCAAACTCAAGATAGGGAATCGAGATCGTCGGGCCAGCTTTTTCTTGACACGAAAAGGCCGAGATTCTATGGTGGGGCAAAAATCAGATGTGACAAGCGACGATGCTGTGATAAAAGAGGTTACTTGCAGGGTTAGCACTTTGGGGGAGAACACATGATCGAAGGACTCAAGAACAAGGTTGTGCTCGTAACGGGGGGCGGGCACGGCATCGGCAAGGCTTACTGCCTCGCGTTCGGCCGGGCCGGAGCTTGCGTGGTATCCGCGGACATCGATGGGCGTGCTGCGGAGAATGTCGCCTCCCAGGCTGCTAAAGAGACCAAGGCCGAGACCATAGGGATCCGCGTGGACGTGGCTGACGAAGAATCGACGAAACGAATGGCGGCGGTGACCGCGGAAAAATTTGGCCGCATCGACGTCCTCGTGAACAACGCGGCGATTTTTGCCACCATTCCGATGAACCGCGGCGGGATCGAAACCATCGATCCCGAAGAGTGGGACCGCCTGATGGCCGTAAACTTAAAGGGCGTTTTCTTTTGCACGCGTGCGGTTCTGCCTAGCATGCGCGCTCAGAAATCAGGAAAAATCATCAACATCGCCTCCGGCACCGCTCTCTCCGGCAGCGCCGGCCGCATTCACTACGTTACATCGAAGGCCGGGGTGATTGGTTTCACTCGGACCCTGGCGCGGGAAGTAGGAAACGACAACATTCAGGTGAACTGCATCGCCCCTGGTTCGACTCTTTCCGAGGAAAACCCGACGGAGGAGATCATTCGCATGCGGCAATCCGCCGTGCAAGGACGAGCGTTGAAGCGTCTTCAAAAGCCCGAGGACCTGATCGGCATGATGCTCTTTTTAGCCTCGCCACTCAGCGACTTTATGACCGGCCAAACGGTCTCCGTGGACGGCGGCCAGAACTTCCTATGATCGGTGTTGTTCGTGTCCGTGATTCGGGTTCGCAAACCGGCACGAAACGCGACCACGGATTACCCCTCGCGCTCCTCCCTTCCCTGGTCTGCGGACTCCTGTTTATGCTCGCGGCTAGCGCGTCTTTGAGTTGCACTACGACCACGACCACTGAGCAGAAAGCGCAGAAGAGAGAGGAACCCGCTGGTTTCTGGACAAGAGTGATGGACCAGATCACCGAGCGACAATGCATGGTGACCCGATTTTCTTGCCCTTACGGACTGGGGCCGGCGGGCGAGCGGTGCGAGTGTACCGATCCTTCAGGACGGGTTTGGCAGGGCTGGACGGTTAAGTAGACGAGCTCGCGATCGTCCACACATCATAGAGTAATTCCAACCGGTGCATGGTCACGGCTCGTGTCTGTTCCTGCAAGTGCGGCGAAGTGATGTAACGGACGGCGATCTCTTCGGCGAGCGAGCCGTGGTCCTCGTCGGCTTCCACGTGCACGGTGAAGAAGCGCACCGCCTCGGGCTTCATGCCGTACTGTTTGATGAAGCCCTGTCCCAACGCCGCCGCCGCCGGCCCGAAAGTTCCCTCCGCGCCAATCTGCGCCGCCATCACGACGAACCAAGGCAAGGTGTGGATGACCAGCTCGACGTAGTAAAGATGCGCCGCCGTCGCCGGCGCGAGCGTCGCGTTGTCGATCTCCTTGCGCGTGAGGCCGAGCGATTCGGCGAACTCGACGAACATATCGCAGTGTCCGGCGCTCCCGGTGGCCAGCCCTTCCGTCTCCTCCTCGACCACGCCGTAGAGTCGGCGCGCGAACTCCGGATCGCTGCACGCCAGATAGCGCAGCATCGAGATGCGCGGCACCGCGGCGCGGAATTGGTAGTCCTGAATCGCCCATTTACGAATCTGATCCATCGTCGCCGTGCCCGCCGTGACAGCGCGCACGAACGGGTGGTTCACGCGCAGCTTGGGATGTCGAGAAATTTCTTCTTTAAGCCGGCGCACGAACTCCGCCGACGAAAATACTTCCGATTGCGTAGCCATCTTTCTTTTTCCTCCCTAATTCCTATTTTCCCAGCCGGCTGACGTAATATTCCCACCCGCGGGCGGGAAAGCGCTCGTCCGCGTTGAACGTTTCCAGCTCTTCGGCGCTCAAATAGCGCGGGTTGCCGTGGAGCTCGGCCAGGTGGACCAGCTCCCCCAATTTCGCCAAACGAATGGTGCGTTGGATCGCCTGCTCGATGCCGGCGCCGACCACGGTGTCGCCGTGCGCTCGCATGAGAGCCACCGGCCCGTCTCCAAGAACCGCCGCCAGCGCTTCGCCTCGCTCCACGGTCCGGACAAGGCCAGCCGCTTCGTAGACGGGCGGCCCGTCCGCAGGCAGAAATTTCCCATAGTGATGCAACGGTCGGAGTTTGACGGGCAACACACTGAAAAGCGTGCTCCAGACCGAGTGCGTATGACAGATGCTCATAACGTCCGGGCGGACTTTGAACACGCACGCATGGATCGGCCACTCGTTCGGCGGCGTGTCCGCCCCGGCCAAATAATTGCCCTCGAAGTCCATCATAATGAGGCGGTCCACCGTGGCGCAACCCGGACTCACGTTGGCGATCGTCACAAACGCCTGAGCGCCCGGGACGCGCGCGCTCACGTGGCCGTATCCGTCCGTGATACCTTCCCGGTCGAGGATGTGGCACGCTGTGACCAGTTTCTGCTTCAGTTCATCGAGTTCCGCAGCGTCAAAAGCGGGCACGGCCGGTCGGCTCAAGGACGCCATGTTTCCTCCCGATTGAAAAAAATCGTTAGACAACTGTTTACGCAAATTTAGTTGGCCCCTGTCTGCCTGTCAAGACTTTCGAGGCTTTGTAATATTGGGAGAGTTTTGCAGCGCTCTTTTGACATAGAAGTTGTGCTATTCGAGATGAACAAAGACTCTTACCCAATTTCTTGCTATAGCCTTGTGTCCTTGCCCGGTGAGGTCTTCCGCCAAAAAAACGTCCCCGGGTCCGAAGGTCTTTACGGTTCCATCCCCTATCCGGATATCGACGGAGCCTGACAGAGTGATCACCCATTGCCGCCGCGGCGCGGGATGCCACTCGACGAGATGGCTGGCCGGATCGTTTTTAAAAACAACTGCCGTTGCGGACTGCAACTTCGAGAACAGATTTGAATCCCTACCCAGCTCTTCAAAGTGGGACTGTCCGTCATCCCCGGTATACAATCTTACGAACATCATAAGTTTCCCCTTTTTTTGGTTATGCGCTCGCATACCAGGAACCCGTGATTGTTTTCAACACTTTGCACAAAAGGTTTTGGGAAAGCGAGGAATTGCCGCTTTGATAACCGATTGACTGAGGCAGTGGATCAACATAGCCTCTTGACTTACGGGTTTGAAAATATCACAAGCGCAGGATACTCTCTCTAGCTATAATAGTTAGGCTCTCTTTCCCAAGAATAGTTAGGCTCTCTTTCCCAAGAGGAGGTACGATATGAAAATATCAAGAAGGCTCAAAGAATATCTAGGGCGAATCCTTTTCGGGTTTGCGCTGGGACTTTTGATTTGGGACTCGGCGGTCGCTCAGGCGCCGGTCAAAATCGGAGCCTCTCTCTCCCTAACTGGCAGCTATTCGGCGCTCGGGCAGAACCAGCAGCGGGGTTACCAGCTCTGCGCCAAGCACGTGAACGAAAAAGGCGGCGTACTGGGGCGAAAGGTAGAATTCGTCCTTTACGATGACCAGTCCCAGGGCGCCACTGGTGTCCGGCTCTACGAGAGACTCATCACCCAGGACAAAGTGGACGCGATCATGGGCCCCTACTCCTCGGCGATCACCGAAGCCGTGGCCAACGTGAACGAGAAGTATAAGATGCCGATGGTGGCCCCCATGGCCTCCACCACCTCCATCTTTAAGAAAGGGCGAAAGTTCATCTTCATGGTGCAGTCCGCCGCTGAGGTGTACCTGGAGGGCCTCATTGACATGGCCGCCAAGCGGGGCCTCAAGACCGTGGCCATCATCAACGAGGACACGCTCTTTCCCAAGGCGACGGTGGAAGGGACGAAAGAGCTCGCCAAGCAGAAGGGGCTCCAGGTGAGCTTCATCGAGGGCTACCCCAAGGGGAACACCGATTTCTCAGCGATCCTGACCAAGGTCCGGACGGCTAGCCCCGACGTGCTCGCAGCCGCTACCTACTTTGACGACGCGGTGGCCATCACCCGCCAGATGAAGGAGCTCAACGTGAACCCCAAGATGTACGGGGTGACGGTGGGCGGGGACTTGCCTACGTTCTACCAGCTTCTAGGAAAGAACGCCGAGTTCGTGTACGGGGCAACCCAGTGGGAGCCAGAGCTACCGTACCCCGGCGCCAAGGAGTTCGTTGTGTCCTACTCTACGGAATTTCCCGGCAGGGATCTCTCCTACCACTCGGCCGGCGGCTACGCGGGCTGCCAGATCCTCGTGGAAGCGATCAAGCGTGCGCGCTCTGTGGACGGCGAGAAGATTCGGGCTGAGATTCTAAAGATGGACCTCACCACGGTGTACGGCGGATTCAAAGTCGATGAAGGAGGCTTCCAGCTCTCCCACAAGATGGTCATGTTCCAGTGGCAGGAAGGTAAGAAAGTGATCGTCTGGCCTGATGAGCTGGCAGCAGGAAAGGCGCGGTTTCCGACGCCTCAATGGAGCCAGCGGTAGGCTCTTGAGCTACTGAGACTCGAAGCGAAGGGCGCCCGTCGGATCTCCCGACGGGCGTCTCTGCATTCCGGAACATCCATGAGCGTTATCATCACCCCCGCCATGGTTGGTCAGGTGGTCATATCCGGCCTCCTCGCCGGCGCGCTTTACTCCATGGTGGCTCTTGGCCTGGCCCTCATCTTTGGGGTCATGCGAGTTATCAACATCGCCCACGGCACGATCCTGATGCTGGGGGCCTACACGACCTTCTGGTGGTTTCATCTCCTCGGCATCAACCCATACCTCTCGCTCCTCGCCTCGATGCCGCTGATGTTTCTCCTCGGATTACTCCTCCAACGGACGCTGGTGACCCGGGTCGTGGATGCACCGGAGCTCTCCTCGCTTCTCCTAACCTTCGGCATCTCCATCGCACTCGTGAACTTGGCTCAGCTCGCCTTCACCTCTGACCTCCGTTCGGTGGAGTTTCTCACCGGCGCCTTCCTCGTGGGTCCCATCGCACTCTCCAAATCACGGCTGGTCTCGTTTGGCTTTGCAGTGACGATTACATTTCTCGCATTCTGGTTCATTCAGAAGACCAAGCTCGGTAAGGCCATCCGCGCCACCTCTCAGTCGAGCGAGGTGGCCATGATATGCGGGATTAACGTTCAGCGCATCCGCCTCTACGCCTTCGGCATTGCGTCGGCCCTGGCAGGAGCAGGGGGGAGCCTTGTGGCGGTAATATTCGCCATCCAGCCTGAGATGGGACAGATCTACACATTCAAGTCGTTTCTGGTGATAGTGTTGGGAGGGGCGGGAAACTATCCCGGAGCCCTCGTGGGGGGGATGCTCCTGGGACTCGTGGAGCAGCTCTCGTCTCTCTTCCTCACCACCCAGCTCTCCGAGGCTGTGGCCTACGTGCTCCTGGTGCTGGTCCTTCTCCTGCGGCCGACGGGGCTGCTGGGAGGGCGCGCCAAGTGAGGCGGACGCTCTTCGCTGCTCTGGTCGTCGCGCTCATCCTGCTCGCCCTTTATCCGCTGATGGCCACAGGCTACGGGATCAGATTCATGCTCCAGCTCTTCATGTGGGTGGCCCTGGCGCAGAGCTGGAACCTGATCTCCGGCCTCACGGGCTATGTCTCTTTCGGGCACGTCGCGTTCTTCGGCACCGGCTCTTACGCGGCGGCGATCCTGGTCACCACCCATGGCTGGCACTGGGTGCCCGCCTCCTCAATGGGCGGAGTTGCAGCGGTGCTCCTGGCGCTCATCATTGGCTATCCCTGCCTCCGCTTGAAGGGCCCCTACTTCGCCATCGCCATGCTCGGCCTGAACGAGGTCATGCGTGTCCTGGTCTCTTACTTCGAGGGGCTCACGGGTGGCGGCCTCGGGATCTCGCTGCCGATTCTCTACGCCAGCGTGCAAATCTACTATGGCATGGGGCTCGCGGCTGTCATCGTCACCGCGGCCGCGTACCTCATCATTACCTCGCGCTTCGGCCTCAGGCTCATGACGATCCGCGAGGACGAGATTGCCGCTGAGGCGATGGGAATCGACACCGCGCGCTACAAGCTCTACGCCTTCCTTCTCTCGGCCTTTATTCCGGGCGTGGTGGGTGGGCTCTCCGCCCGGGATCAAGGCTACATCGAGCCGCTCAGCGTCTTTCCGCTCCTTACCACTATTACGATGATCGTGATGGCGCTCTTCGGCGGCAAAGGGACCATCTGGGGACCGGTTCTAGGCGCGGTAACGCTCTTCGTCCTTCAAGAGCTCGTCTGGGTGCGGTTCCTTTACCTCCATCAAATTCTTTTCGGCGCCATCATCGTGTTCGTGGTGCTCCTGATGCCCAGGGGAATCCTGGGAGTGCTGCAGCAGCGCTATCGCCTTCCACGGACCCTTTGATGATGGAGAACTTCATTCTCGAGATACGGGAAGTAACGAAGCGATTCGGCGGCGTGATCGCCGTCGACCGCTGCTCTCTTGAGCTCGCCTCTGGGAAGATCTATGGCCTTATCGGACCCAATGGCTCGGGGAAAACCACACTGTTTAACTGCATCACCGGCTTGGAACCGCACGACGATGGGGAGATCCGTTACAAGGGCTCGTGCATCGACGGATTAAAACCCCACCAAGTAGCGCGCCGCGGCATCGGCCGGACTTTTCAAATCATCCGAGTTTTTCCCGAGATGACCGCCCTGGAGAATCTCCTCGTAGCGACATGGCAGCCATTGGATGTGGTGCACCGCCGGGCGCTGGAGATGCTCCAGTTAGTCACCCTCGAGCGGCTCGAGAACGAGTATGCAGGGAACCTTTCCTACGGACAGCAAAAGCTCCTGGAGTTCGCCCGAGTATTAATGACGGACCCTGAGTTGATCCTCCTCGACGAACCCGCTGCCGGAGTCAACCGCACGCTCTTAAATGATCTCCTTGAGGCCATTCGGAATCTCCGCGCGCAGGGGAAGACCATTTTTATTGTGGAGCATGACATGAAGGTCATCATGGACCTCTCGGAAAAAATCTTTGTGCTGGACCATGGGGAGAAAATTGCTGAGGGCCCGCCCCTAGCGATCCAACACAACGAGCAGGTCATGGAGGCCTACTTTGGTCGCTGACGGTTTACTGCTCAAAGTAGAAGACATCTATGCCGGATACGGCAAGCTGGAGATCCTCCATGGGATTAGCCTAGAGGTAAGCTCACGGGAGCTAGTGTGTGTCATCGGTCCCAATGGGGCAGGGAAGTCCACCGCCTTCAAGACCATTGTGGGACTGCTGCACCGCGCATCCGGCCGAATCCTCTTTGACGGCCAGGAGATCACCGGACGCCTTCCCTATCAGGTGCTCCGCCTTGGCTTGACCTACGTCCCCCAGGGAAGGATCGTATTCCCGCAAATGACAGTGCTGGAGAATCTGGAGATGGGAGCCTATGTCGAGACCGATACGCTGCGGGTGAGGGAAGCGCTGGAGCGAGTCTACGCGCTCTTCCCCATCCTGGCAGAACGGCAGCATCAGAAGGCCGGGACCATGTCCGGCGGCGAGCAGCAGATGGTGGCCATCGGCCGGGCCTTGATGACATCACCCAAGCTAATCCTCTTGGATGAGCCCTCGCTCGGCCTTTCCCCCAAGTTCGTCACACTGATCTTTGAGAAGCTGATAGAGATGAAACAAGCCGGCTACACGATGTTGGTGGTCGAGCAAAATGCCGCAAAGGCGCTGTCGGTAGCCGATAGAGGCTACGTCCTTGAGCTGGGGCGAAACCGCTTCACTGGAACCGGGCAGGAACTTTTCAGCAACCCTGAAGTGAAGCGCCTCTACTTAGGTGAATGATCCAGAGCAAAAAGGACCGGCCAGAAAAGTTTTCAGGCTCTCAGGGATCCAACTCGCCTTTTTAACGAGCCCGTTACCGTTCCTATCGAGGACTCCATCGATCTCCACGCTTTCTCGCCAAAGGACATACCGAGCGTCGTTGAGGAGTAATCGAACAATGCCGGCGAGCCACGGGAGGAGGCAGTGGAATCGAGTATTGCCTGGCGCTTCTTCTGATGGCTGTGGCCCTTCTCATCGGTGGGGGCGGTGCTTTATCGATCGATCTCCTGCTCAGCCGATAACTGAACCCGCGGGTCGCATGCCATATGTCGACAAGCAGCAGCTGACGGCTTCCGCCACGGCTTAGGGCTACTATCTTTGGGGGAACAAACCCCAGGTCGGATCCAAGTTGACTTAAAATGCCCCTCTCGGGTAGTGTCTGCCTATAAACCTGCAGCTCAATAATTACGGAGGTGAGTCATAATGAGTAAGCTTCTGCGATTGCTTGTTTGTCTAGCCTTTCTGGGTGTGTCACAAGTACACGCCCAACAGTATCCGAGCAAAGTGATCACCATGATGGTGCCCTTTACCGCGGGCGGGCCGACCGATACCGTCGCTCGCCTGCTTGCCCGCGCCATGGGCGAGTCCCTTAAGCAGCAGATCATCGTTGAGAATGTCGGCGGCGCCGGCGGCACCATCGCGCCTACACGGCTGGCGAAATCGGCGCCTGACGGCTATACGATCCTGATCCACCACATAGGCATGTCGACAGCGCCAGCGCTCTACCGAAAGCTCCCGTACAACCCACTCACCGATTTGGAGCCCATCGGACTGGTCAACGACACGCCGATGACTCTCGTGGCGAGACGGGATTTTCCGCCCAAGGATCTTAAGGAGTTAATCACATACGTGAAGGCCAACAAGGACAAGGTCACTTATGCCAACGCCGGCCTCGGCGCGGCCTCACATCTCTGCGGGACGCTTTTCATGACCGAGATCCAGACCGATTTGACCACCGTGCCTTATCAGGGAACAGCTCCGGCGATGAACGATCTGCTCGGCGGCCAGGTGGACTTCATGTGCGACCAGACCACCAACACCACCAGCCAGATCAAAGGCGGTAAAATCAAAGTCTATGGCGTGACCACCAAGAAACGTCTGGCGTCACTACCCGATGTGCCGACGATGGACGAAGCCGGCCTAAAGGGTTTTGAGATCACGGTTTGGCACGGCCTCTATGCGCCAAAGGGCACGCCGAAACCGGTGATTGACACGCTTACTAAATCCCTGCAGCTCGCCATAAAGGATCCCACCGTGAAGCAACGCTTTGCCGACTTGGGCGCCGAACCGGTGGAAGAAAAACGCGCTACGCCCGAGGCGTTGCGCGCGCACCTCAAAGCCGAGATTGACAGGTGGGGACCGATCATCAAGAAGGCCGGCGTCTACGCTGACTAAGTTTCTCGTTTCGGGTCTCGGGTTTCGGGTTTGAACTCTAAACTCAAAGCTCGCAACTGGGAACCGCCGAATTCCATGCGCAACCCTAAAGATTTCTGGGCCGGCGTCATCTATATCGCGTTTGGACTGATCGCTGTCATTATCGCCCTCGACTACGGGATGGGCACGGCCCTCAGGATGGGTCCGGGCTATTTCCCCACCGTTCTCGGTGTACTATTGATAGTGATCGGAACGGTCTCCCTCATCCGCTCTTTTTTACAGAGCGGCAGTCCCATCGGCGGCTTCGCAATCAAAGGTCTCCTCATCATCGTGGGTTCGACCTTCCTGTTTGCTCTCATCGTCCGCGAAGTAGGCCTCGTGATCGCGCTGCCCATACTGGTGATCATGACTTCTTATGCCAGCGTCCACTTTCGCTGGGGGCCAACACTGGCTCTGGCGGCTGGCATCACGATTTTCTGTGTTCTGGTGTTTATAAAGGGCTTAGGCGTGCCGCTGCCGATGATCGGCTCGTGGTTCGGCGGATAATTTATGGAACTCATTGCAAACCTGGGTCTTGGTCTGGCGACCGCAATCACGCCCGCTAACCTGTTCTATTGCTTTGCCGGTGTTTTTCTCGGCACCTTGATCGGCGTATTGCCCGGTCTCGGGCCGACCGCCACGATCGCGATGCTGCTGCCGATCACGTTTGTCCTGCCGCCGATCTCCGCCCTGATCATGCTGGCGGGAATCTACTACGGCTCCCAGTACGGCGGCTCGACGACTTCGATTCTCGTTAATGTGCCGGGCGAGGCGGCCTCCGTGGTCACGACCCTCGACGGCTACCAGATGGCGCGCCAGGGACGCGCGGGAGTGGCTCTGGCGACCGCAGCCATCGGATCTTTCTTCGCCGGCACAGTCGCCACGGTTCTGATTGCTCTTTTCGCGCCGCCTCTGTCCGAGATCGCCCTCCAGTTTGGGCCGGCGGAGTATTTCTCTCTCATGGTGCTGGGGCTGGTCGCCTCAGTGGTCCTGGCACAAGGCTCCTTGCTTCACGCCATCGCCATGGTCGTGCTCGGCCTGCTCCTGGGACTGATCGGCACCGACGTGAACTCCGGCATGCAGCGCTACACCTTTGATATCTCCCGGCTCGCGGACGGCATCGGATTTGTCGTGGTTGCCACGGGCATGTTCGGCCTGACCGAGATCATCCGTAACCTGGAGCGCGAGGAGCAGCGTTCCGTCATGATAACAAAGATTGCCAACCTGATGCCGACCAAAGAGGATTGGAAGCGCATGGTGGCGCCGATTCTGCGCGGGACCCTTATCGGATCGGCCGTGGGAATATTGCCCGGCAGCGGCTCGATCTTGGGAGCGTTTGCGGCCTACTCGATCGAAAAGAAAGTCTCGAAGAACTCCGCCGAGTTCGGCAAAGGCGCGATCGAAGGTGTCGCCGCTCCTGAATCCGCCAACAACGCCGGCGCCCAGACCTCGTTTATCCCGATGCTGACCCTAGGCATCCCCTCCAATCCGGTGATGGCGCTTATGATCGGCGCGATGATCATCCAAGGAATCCAGCCTGGGCCTTCGGTGATCAAGGAGCAGCCCGCGCTATTCTGGGGCATCATCGTCTCGATGTGGATCGGCAACCTTTTCCTGCTCGTTCTCAACCTGCCGATGATCGGCCTGTGGGTGCGTATGATCATGGTGCCTTACCAACTGCTCTATCCGGCGATATTGACGTTTTGCGCGATTGGCGTCTTCAGCCTGAACAACACCGAGTTTGATATCCACATGATGGCACTGTTCGGGCTGTTAGGCTATGTCTTCTCCAAGCTTGGCTGCGAGCCGGCGCCGATGCTGCTCGCCTTCATTCTTGGCCGGTTAATGGAGGAATATCTGCGCCGAGCGCTCCTGATCTCTCGCGGCGACCCTATGGTCTTCATCACGCGCCCGATCAGTGCGACCTTGCTAGCCTTAGCACTATTGGCGATGTTCGCCGTGCTTATCCCGGCATTTAGCAAGACCCGTGAGGAAGCTTTGGGGGGTGAAGGAGCCAGTTAATGTTCAAAGCCAGTCAAATTGTACAGTCCTGTGACGTTATGCCGGACTAGCTTTTTCCTGTCACCTGCTGGCAGTGCGCCGAGATCGCGTGCAATCACTTCCCGCGATCGGGGCCAGGTCGAGTTCTGGTGCGGGTAGTCATTGGACCACATGCAGTTGTCCACGCCCCACCATGAAAGCATGCGGCAGCCGATGTAGTCGTTAAAAAAAGTCGCATAGACCTGGCGTTGAAAATACTCGCTGGGAGGCTTGTCGATCGTAAGCCGCGCGGTAGAGCGATGGCGCGCAAAGGCCTTGTCGCATTGCCCAAGCCAATAGGGGATCCAACCGATCTCATTTTCTACCGAGACCAGCTTGAGCCGGGGAAATCGCTCGAGAGCTCCCGAAAAAATAATGTCGAACAAAGCGTTGGCGATCTCTTCGGTCTGATTGACGCCCCGACGGTAGCGCTCGATCCCGGTCAGAGTCTGACGGTGCATGCTAGGACCATGACCGGTAAGGATGTGCAGGTTCACGGGCATGTCGAAATCTTGGGCCGCGGCCCAGAAGCGGTCATAGTGATCCGAACTGAAAGGCAAGTTTCTGTGTGGCACCTGCCAGATCATCGCTCCGCGAAGCCCCGCTTTCTTGCAGCGCTCGAGCTCTGAGATCGCGTGCTCTATGTCAAAGACAGAGATCAGCCCGATACCGTAAAGTTTCTCCGGAGCACTCTTACAGTAGTTGATGATCCAATCGTTGTAGACCTGAAAACAGGCCTCTTGAAGCGCGGCGTCCTCGACGCAGAAAAGCCCGAGGCCGAGGCTGGGATAGAGGACTTCTCCGCTCACGCCGTCGACCTCCATATCCTTGAGCCGCTGGATCGGATCCCAGCCTCCGGCCCGCGCGGCGGAAAATCCAGCCTTGCGGAAGTTTTCGATTTCCTCCGGGCGCTGGCCTGCCATAAACAAGCCGCCCACCGCTTGCGGAAGAACGTCGGCACATCCAAACATCCACGCTTGTCTTCGCTCGTCAAAATAGACTCTAGGAGCGCGCTCGCGGAAAATCCGCGGCATTCGTGTTTCCCAGAGGTCTGGCAGTTCGATTACGTGTGAGTCCGCCGATAGAAGAATCTCTTCCTGGCCGGGCTCTCGGCTCGTCGCTCCCATATATCCCCCTTTTCGTAGCTCCTTATTGGCTGTTTGTCCGAATCGACCCTACCTAGAAATAGGTCAAGTTGCCGTTCAGCGTCAAGGCCTCAGAAACTTCGCGGACGAAAATGAATGAACGAGCGAACCTTTGTTGCCCGACGCGCCGGACTATAAATATTGCCTCCCCTTGAGAGGGTCGGGAATTCTCAAGCCCATCTTCTCAATCAGAGGATTGACCTCTTCGATGTATTCCTGTCGCGCCTGCGTATTGGTCCTGCGCTTCAAGCCCCAATAGATGTAGCGCTGATCCCGCGTGGAATCCGAGCGGCCAAACATATCGAGGGCTTTGGTATACCAAAAATCCAGCGCCTTCTGTACGCTCTCCTTCGTTCCGCCACTCTTCGCGGCAAGCTCGGCTGTTTTGCTTTCGCCATAACCGATATGCCCTACCTCTTCCTTGAGGATCTGCGGCAAGATACGCTCCAGAGGCTTGTAAGTGCAACCGAAGAATTCTTCTAATTGATAGCGCCCGACCCGATCGATCAGAAACCCGAAGACCGCAAAGTCCTCCCAGGTCTGGATGATCCCGCGAAACGCATCCAGATAGCGCTTCTGATTCGGCCAGCTGAGTACGAAGGACACGTCCACTCCTATCTCTCCAGCTACCCGGGCCATCTTGCGGTAATGATCCATCTCTTCTGCCGCCGTGCGCGCGACGACCAATTGATCGGTCTTGCTGGGAGCCGAGGGCAAAATGTCCTTTACATAGAGATGCGGTCCTCCGATCTCGCAATCCGCCTGGATCGTCACGACCCGTCCCAAGAGATCCCGGTACTCTGGGTCCATCTTTTCAATGTCTTTTAGTTCAACTTTATCGCGAAACATGGTTCAACCTCCTATTATGTAAGCTATACCTATGAACTCCCATAGCAAGCTCGGCACTATGTGGCGGCACAATTTCATGGTCATGACAAAAATAACCGGTTGGATTTTGGTGACACTGGGCCTACAATGCCGTCTCACTTTGAGGAGGTAGAGAAACATCATGTCTCTAGGTCGAGTATTGGTAGAAAAATTTCAGCCCGATGTGCTCGAGTGGCTCGCTGCCCGGGCCGAGATCGTGGTAGTCGATCCCTGGGCCGAGCCGGAACGCTGGGAAAAAGAAGTCTCGCAGGTCGATGCAATCGTCAGCCGCAAAGGCAGGATTACAAGAGACCACATGGAGAAGAGCCGAGGGCGTCTCAAGATCGTGGCGCGAACCGGCGTCGGAGTCGATCCATCCAGAGTCGATCTTGAAGCCGCCACAGAACATCGTATTTGGGTGACCAACATGCCCGGGAGCAACGCCGTTTCCGTCGCAGAGTTGGTCTTGGGTCAGATGATCGCCCTAGTCCGTCACACGCATGAAGCGAATCGGGCGGTCAAGGAAAACCGCTGGAGCGATTATCTCAAATACATCGGAACCGAGCTGGCGAACAAAACCCTTGGCATTGTCGGCATGGGTAACATCGGAACGAGAGTCGCGCTACGGGCGCGCGCTTTCGAGATGGCTTTTCTCGTCTACGATCCTTATATCCCCGAATCCCACGTGACGGCTCTGGGTGGAAGATGGATTGGCCTAGATGAGCTGCTCTCGGAGTCCGACGTCGTCACGATCCACTGCCCTCTCACTTCTGAGACCAAGGGAATAATAGGCGAGAAGGAACTCGCTCGGATGAAATTTTCGGCCTACCTTCTTAACTTGGCCCGAGGCGGTATCGTAGACGAAGGCGCGCTTTTGCAGGCTCTCAAATTCAAGAGAATCGCCGGGGCGGCACTGGATGTCATGGAACAGGAGCCGCCAGCCCAAGACCAGTCTCTATTTCGACTCGACAACGTCATCTTGACACCCCATATGGCGGGCCTCACCTTGGAAGCAACGAAACGCGGCGAGTGGGGAGCTATCGAAGAGGTCATCCGCGTCCTGGAAGGCAAAAAACCGAAGAACCCTGTGATCGAGTTGAAGTGATCCTTGTAGTTCGACTCAAAGATCGAGCGTACTCTCCGCGAACAGCTCCTCGACCTTCATTTTACTGCGCGTAAGCCCTTGCTCGTGGGAATAATTGATGAGGCATTCGAGCATCGGCCGGTTGGCCTGGACACCATAAGGAAAAGGGTCTTCACCCAAGGTGTTTCGGGTCATGGCGAGATATTCCGGGCCGAAGAAAAGCGCTGAAGGGATGCGCTCAAGCAGCTTCTCCTGCGCCAGCGCCTTGGCCTTGACAAACGCCGTATAGAGGTTGAAAGCGACCCATGGATATTTCTGATAGATGTCGCCCCGGATCATGTAGGCGTGATTTGCCGGAAGAAAGCCATACTTCTTAAAGAAGCGCGCGGCTTCGGCGATCCTATCAGGAAACAGAGGCTTGATCTTGCTCCAGTCTCCTCCGCTGCCAGGAATGCGGTGCGAGCGATCCACGACGCTAGCTCTTCTCGTCCACGGGCCTTGAACCGCCGCCGCGTCTAACTCCTGGTTAACCAGCATCGAGGCCAGGCTCTTTTCGGGCGGGATGCGCTGAAAGGAGATTCCGGCCGGCGGCGCGAAGCCGGTCGCTCCGCCGTGGCTCAACTCCTCGCTCCTCTCCATGTACCAATGGACCTTGTACTGGGATACTCCAAAGTCGTGCTCCAGGATCCCGCGCTGCCAGAGCGCGGCCGTCTGCTGGTACTCAGCCACGCCGAGGCGCTTGCCGACAAGATCGCCCGGCTCCTTTACGCCCGCGTCGCTGTGGACCGAGAGCTCGGTGTGAAACAGGCGACGGCTCGGAAGAACTGGGAGCGCGATCATCTCCATGCCGCGTCCGCGGGCAATGAGATAAGACGACAGCGACATCTCCCCGACCTCGAACTCCTGAAATTTAAGTTGGCGCCAAAAGGTCTCGCTGGGAGAGGAGTAGGTCGGAACCAGTTCGATTCCCTCCGGCTCGATGGTGCCGTCCATGAGCGGTTGGACGCGCTCATTGAACGCCGAGATAAAGCTTAACCTTAGCTTTGGCATGCAGGCCTCTCTCCCGATTATTTCTCCGCCTGAACGTTCAGCTCCATCTCGCCGATCTTCTCTATGCTTCCTTTGAGATGGTCGCCGTCGCTCAGCTTGCGCACGCCCGCGGGCGTACCGGTCGTGATGAGATCTCCTGGCCGCAAGGTCAGCACGCTGGAGAGGAACCGGATGTGCTCCCGCAGACCGCAGATCATGTCGCTGGTGTGCGCGCTCATCTCGAGGCTTCCGTTCTGCCACACGTTAATGGAAAGGTTCTGCGGCTCGTTGATTTCGTCCCGGGTCACGATCCACGGGCCGAGGGCGGTAAAGGTATCGAAGCCTTTGCGGATGTTTCGCGTATTCTGTCTGCCGCGCCCCCAAGGATCCCGCTGGCTGATGTCCCAGCAGATCGCGTAGCCGAACACGTGATCCAGTGCTTTCTCTTCGTTCACATACCTCGCTTTTTTTCCAATCACCGCGCACAATTCGCACTCGAAGTCGACATCCTGCGATACTTTCGGAAGAATGACAGTTCCTCCCGGGCCTATGATCGACGAAGTCGGCTTGAGAAAAAATTCAGCCATCAGCTCGTCTTGGCTTAAACTAGACCGGTCGGAGCTTCTCATCCTGCCGCGCATCTCTTCTTGATGCGCCTTGTAATTTGCCGCCGCCGCCCACAACGAGGATGGATTGAAGATCGGCGCAAGAAGTTTCACCGAACTCAGCGGTAGAGGTGAAACCGCCTTCAGCGCATCGCGCACGCAATCCATCGCCGCAGGCTGATTCGCCAGCGCGTCGATGACCTCGAGCATCGTATAGCCATCCCTCGTGTGGCGGGCTTTGACCAAGACCTCGCCAATCGGATGGACCCGATCTCCGACGACGACTCCCGCCTGATTGGAATTGTAGTGGCAGATTTTCATCCTCTCGACCTCCCTCCCGCGTCCGGTTTCAACATCTCTTATCTCAAGAGGATTACAAAGTCCAATGAACCGATCGCTTGCCTTTACCTCCTCCACCTCTCGCCGGTAATCAGACGCGCGCCGCGATTACATGTAAAGTAATACCAAGCCCACTGGATCAAAACCAAGAGCTTGTTCTCGAACTCGACTAAGTTGATGAGATGGACAAAAAGCCATGTAAGCCATGCCAGGAAACCGGCGAAGCGCAATTTTCCCAAATCGGCCACGGCCGCTGCCCGGCCGACAATCGCTAGGTTGCCGCGATCTTTATAGCGAAAGGCAGCTGTCGACTTGCCCGCAAGTCGATTCCGCAGGAGCTTTGCCACGTAGCGACCCTGTTGCATCGCGGCCGGCGCCACCCCCGGAAGAGGTTTTCCCGATTGATGGGTATAGCAAGCCAAGTCGCCGATCACGAAAATCTCCGGGTGGTTCGGCAAGGTGAGGTCCGGCTCCACAAAGATTCTCCCCGCACGATCCAGCTTGGCGCCCGTCGCCATGGATAGGACTTTACCCAGCGGAGATGCCTGCACACCCGCCGCCCACAAAACGGTTCGGCACGGGATCCGCTCCACCGTTTCGCCGCGCTTGATGATGACGGCGTCAGGTTGAATATCCGTCACGATCGTGTTGGTTTGAATCGTGACGCCGAGGCGGCTTAGAAAAATCTGTGCCTTGTGAGAAAGCTCGGGAGGATAAGGAGGAAGGATTCGCTCGGTTCCTTCGATTAGCAGAATCGAGGCCGCTGAGGGGTCGATGTTGCGGAAATCGTGCCGGATCGTGTCCCTCGTGATTTCACCGAGCGCTCCCGCCAGTTCAACTCCGGTGGGACCACCGCCGACGATGACAAAGGTCAAAAGCGCGCGAACTTCGGCCGCATCCGTCTCACGCTCTGCAGCTTCGAAGGCCAGAAAGATGCGCTGGCGGATCTCGGTCGCGTCTTCGACCGTCTTAAGCCCGGGAGCTAGCAGTTCCCAATGGTCATTGCCGAAATAGTGATGCCGGGAGCCGGTTGCCACGATCAAGGTATCGTAGTCGATCCATCCGTCGTCGAGAATGACCCGACGCTCATCGACGTCGATATCGGTAGCTTCGGCTAAGATGACCCGGGCATTTTTCTGTCGCTTCAGAACAACCCGCAATGTGGATGCGATATTCGCCGGGGACAGCCACCCGGTCGCCACCTGGTAGAGGAGCGGTTGAAAGAGATGAAAATTGCGTCGGTCCATCAAGGTTATTTGCACGGGCGCGCGCTTAAGCGACTGCGCCGCATAGAGTCCGCCGAAGCCCCCGCCGATAATGACCACCCGATGGTCCACAGAATTTCTTATACGTGAAATCCAGGCGTCCACAAGAACCCGCAATTTCGCGTGCCACGTGCCCGGATTTCCCAGGTGTTGACAGGTCCTACACGCTATGGTCTTTTCTCGGAAGAACCCCCATGGCTGACAAAGGCACAACAACCCTTCCGGTTATGACCGGCGCGGAAGCGTTCCTCGAACAGGTGCGAGCGCTCGGCGTTGTCCGGTATCTATTTGCAAATACGGGAACGGACCATGGTCCCCTTATCGAAGCGCTGGCCAGAACGGCCAAAGAAGATCCAACAGACATTCAGCCAATCGTTGTGCCGCATGAGATGGCAGCGGTCTCCATGGCGCACGGCTACTACAACGTAACCCAAAAACCGCAGATGGTGCTGGTGCATACTCTGCCGGGAACGGCCAATGCGTTGGGAGGGGTGATGAACGCGCACTCGTCCAATGTTCCTTTGTTCTTAGTCGCCGGCCGGACGCCCATTACCGAAGGCGAATTACCTGGAGGGAAGAGCCAGAATATTCACTGGCGGCAGGAGTCTCGCGATCAAGGGAATCTTGTCCGCGAATACGTCAAGTGGGACTACGAACTGAGAACGAACCAGAACCTCGCCGCAGTCGTCTCACGCGCTTACAAGATAGCGATGAGCGAGCCGCGCGGCCCGGTTTACCTGAGTTTGCCTCGGGAGTGGCTTTGCGAGCCCCTTGAGTCGACGCAGCGATGGTCGAATCCCTTGGCGCCGGCTACGAAAATGCAAGCGGATCACGCTTCACTCGACAAAATAGCCGATCTTTTTATCGCGGCCGAGAGTCCTCTCATCGTAACAAAGTATCTCGGGCGCAATCCTGACGCGGTACCTCACCTGGTAGAGCTAGCCGAATCCCTTTCCATTCCCGTGGTTCAACAGCTCAACTACGTAAATTTTCCGACGGATCATCCACTCTACATCGGCACACAGACCGCTAAGCATGTAAAGAACGCCGATGTTATTTTCTGTGTCGATATTGATGTGCCGTGGGAACCGCCCAAACGGGATCTTCTCAGACCCGACGCGAAGATCATCCATCTCGAGCGAGACCCGTTGTTCACGTCGATTCCCGGATGGAGCTTTCCAGTTGACTTGCCCGTGACGGGTTGCTCGGAAATATCGCTCCCGGTCTTAAACTCGATCATTAAAGCCAAACTAGCCGCGGGCGCAACTCCGAAAACGAACTCCGACGAGCGGCGGAAAAGGATAGAGAGTCAACATCATGCCATGGTTCGGGAGCTGGAGGCGGGAATCGACGCAGTCAAGAATGAGAAACCTATTCATCCGCTGTGGCTCTCGAAATGCATCGGCGATGCCATGGACGACAAAACGATCGTCATCAACGAGACGGTAACATCGCGACTCGCCGAAGCGATTCATCTGAATCGCCCCGGCTCGCTCTTCAGCACGCCGCCCGCAGGACACCTCGGTTGGGGACTCGGAGCGGCGATCGGGACCAAGCTCGGCGCACCCGATGCCACTGTGATTGCTGCGGAAGGAGACGGCTCTTATATTTTCGGCGCTCCCACTGCCTCTCATTTCACGGCGCAGAAATACGGCATCCCGTTTCTCACTGTCGTCTACAACAACCAGGCGTGGAACGCGAGCATCAACGCGGCACGGGGGCTTTATCCCGATGGCGTCGCGCAGAAGACGCGTAATTTCCCCGGCTGTGACTTGAGCCCCTCGCCGAAATTCGAGCTCACGGCGCAGGCCTGCGGCGCATACGCCGCGCGTGTTGAGGAACCGGAAGAGCTGCCCAATGCTCTTAGGCACGCACTCAAGGTTGTAAAAGAAGAACGACGCCAAGCGCTGCTCAACGTGATCTGTAAGAGCCCGTTGGCCTAGCGGAAACCGAGGATCGAGAGTGGAAGATGGCGTGACCTGCGCTATCCTCTATTCTCCCTGCTGCATCTTCGCGATTGTTACACTGGGGACAGGCGCAGAGCCGGTTGTTGAGCTATGGGAATCACGGCTTGTTTCAAAAGTAAGCATGTAGGTTCAGCAGATACGCTTGAACGCCCCCGCCCTTATTGAACTCCAATCCCAAAGCGACGTTTTTATGCAACGTATAGCGCTGCTGAGCGGAGATCCGCCATTCGTGGGACTTCTCTCCCAAAGGAAAAGTGAGATAGGTGCCGGCAACCGCAAACTTCCACCGGTCGGTCATGTCGGCCAGCGCGCCGACCGTCGCTCCTCCGCCGACTCGGTAGTTGCCCTTGAAGACCCGACCGTATTCAGTGGCCAGCTCGGCGAAGCCAAAATAGACCTCGCGCTTTAGCCAAGAGCTTTCGGTGGAAACGCCGATCCCGCCGTGGATGTTGCCAACGCGACAAAAGCGACACTGATGACGCTGAATCGTCTCGAGTCCGGTGCTTATCTTCCACGATGGGCTTTGGAAGAAAGCATCCATCGGCGACAGCGATACGATGTTGAGCACAGTCAGCCGTTCGAGCCTCGTATGTTCGCTTCGAGGATAGTGACGCAGTGCGACGCCCAAGGCTTCGATCCCAGCGTCGGGTGTATATCCGTACTCTGGATCGAGTAAATCGTGAAATAGCATCCGAAAATTCAGTTCAGTAAAAAATTCTCCTTCGCGCCATCCCATACCCAAACCCGTTCTTCTAGTCTTGTGTCCCTGTTCGGGCGGACCCGAGACCGGAGTGATTGCGACGGGAACAGGAGGAAGTCTAAGCTTGCTTCGAGCAAGCAAAACGGTCTTATTGTGCTCTTCGTGCAAAGCGGCGTTTTCTTCCGTCGCGGCGCGGTACAGCAGATAATCCGATGCGACGTCGAGCACCAGGGCCTGCCGTTGTGGACGCATACTGCTAAAAGCCTGGGTTTGCGCCAACGAAGGGTCGGCTACGATCCTGGCGAGCCATGTTTGTTCATCACGGGAGAGAGCCTCGCGGCCGCGCCGGATTTTGGTGCTGCGTGAGGGCCGAAAGGCGATTTCTTTAACGAGACCGGGTTGATCGGCGATCATGCGGATTCCATCCGACGGAAGCGTATACAGCCAAAATCGCTCCGTAAGGCGGAGGTCTGGATCGGCGACATCAAGGAGAGACAGGATGTGATAAGCGCAGTTTTCCTTGAAGAAAAAGTAATCAAAGGAGGCGTTGCCCATTTCCCAAGTATGCATCAACAAGCGCTCGATCTGACTCTCGGTAAGATTGAGACGGTATTCCCAGATGTCTCGGTTCTCGAAATCGCCATACTCGTTAGCCTTCAGGTAATAAGGGTGCGTTGAAAAGTAGCCGCGAAATCCTCCCGCAACGCCTAAAACTGCGAAGGCGATACCATTATCACTTGTGACGTCCGCGGCATAATTGATGGTATAGGCAAGGATCCGCGTCTGCTCGGTTTGACCTTTTTGATCGACGCGCAAAAGCAGATGGCCGAACATCGAGGATGGATTATTCATATAAGCCGACGGAAAGATGACGGTGATCGATGCGGGATTCAGTTCCGCACGCCACGACTGAAAGCGTTCGCATCGCTCCGGAGGCAAACGGCTTTCGTCAATGGAAAGCACGGCCTTGAGCCAATGATATCGGGCGATAAAAGCGCAGCGGGCCGGCTGACGTGAACGACCGACTAGTTCTGTTGAAAAAAACCGGGCCAGCGTAGCTTCGAGTTCCGCCTTCGGATTGGTCTTTCCATCCGGGGCAAGAAAAAAACCCGCCTCGTCGGCTTCGCTTTCATATCCGCCGCTAATCGTTGGGCGGTAGTGGAGAAGCAGGTGCCAATCGCGCTGATCATGGAGTGCAGCAGCGTTCGCACGTTGAATGAGTTCTTGAAGGTAAGACCAACCCTCGCCCCGAGCTTTAGGAGTGTCCGTGATAAGACACAAAATCACTAACGCAAGACCGACAACTCCTGACAAGGGATCAAAAAGGAGCCCCGGCCCTTTTGGACCGGGGCTTTCAGAAAGACTAATTCAAAGTGAGTTTGACCAAAGTAGGGTGCTTTGCCATCCCGCTGTGTAAAGTATTCAGTATACCGGCAGGAGTCGTATCGCCGGACTGAATCAAGCTCGCATACTGCACTTGGGCCAAAGCGAAAAACTCCGGGCGCTGCTCTTCAGGGATACCCATCAGCTCAGCCAAAGACGCAAGATGCTCGCCTCCGCCCTGAGCCATTTCCTTGGAAAGATTGTCGTAGTTGGCAGCGGCGAAGACACTCGCCTTGTACTGTGACATGATCGTGCCATCATTCGTGCA
>DASYRN010000091.1:0-6215 GCA_036004365.1 Binatia bacterium | reverse complement strand
GGCCGGGTCGCGTCGAAGCGCAGCAGCCCTTTCTTGAACCACGATCCCAGATCGATACCGATCGAGCGCATATTTCGAATGATCTGATCCGGACCCTCCTCGGTCGCAAAATACAGGCATCGCTCGCCCCGGCGACAGGCGAGATCGACTAAATGCGCCGCAAGGCTCGACTTTCCCGTCCCAGCCGTGCCGGAAACCAGAACACTCGAGCCGCGAAAGTATCCCTTGCCTCCGAGCATGCTATCCAGGCGCGCAACACCGCTCGAGATTCGTTCGGAGGATACCTTGTGCTGCAATCCCAGCGAAGTGATCGGCAGCACCGAAATACCGCTCTCATCGATGAGAAAAGGATATTCATTCGTCCCATGACTCGAACCGCGATACTTGACGATCCACAGACGCCGGGTCGAGATCTGGTCTCTCAGGCGGTGGTCCAGCAGGATCACACAATCCGAGACATATTCTTCCAGGCCGTGGCGCGTGAGCGTCCCTTCCCCTCTTTCGCCGGTGATAATAGCGGTTACACCCTTGTCTTTTAGCCACCGGAAAAGTCGCCGCAGCTCGGCGCGGAGGATGGTGGGATTGGGAAGCCCGGCAAAAATGGCCTCGATGGTGTCCAGCACGACCCGCTTGGCCCCGATCGAATCGATTGCATGCCCCAACCGGATGAACAAACCCTCGAGATCGTATTCCCCGGTCTCCTCGATCTCGCTCCGCTCGATGTGGACGTAGTCGATAAAAAGCTTTTTCCGTTCGAAAAGATCGGCCAAATCATAGCCCAGCGAGGCGACATTCTTTTTGAGATCTTCCTCTGTTTCCTCGAAGGCCATGAAAACCCCGGGTTCGTTGTACTGCACGGCGCCGCGAACGAGAAACTCCATGGCAAGCAAGGTCTTGCCGCAACCGGCACTTCCGCAAATCAAAGTCGGACGCCCTCTCGGCAACCCGCCGAGTGCGATCTCGTCTAATCCCTGTATGCCCGTGGGCGCTTTTGCCAGGCCCGCACGAGGCCGTTTATCTGTGGTCCTGACCAGAGGCGTTACATTCGATGAGTTTCTTAAGTGGCTCTTCATGGGTTCTCTTGTTCTCCATAAGAGATAAGAGTTGGGACGCGGCCTACAGCCAGGGACTCCGGCACGGGGTCATGCGGATTCCGAGCGAACGGCTTCGATTTTGAATCCCGCCGCTGACCCTAAAGAAAACGAAGGAAATTCTCGCTTTTTATAAAACGGAAGAATTTTAACCCACGGAATTCCGTTGTCAATGGGGTACGAGAGAATCCATGGTTTGTAGCAGTTCCTGGAGATCGACAGGCTTGGTGAGGTAGGCAGAAGCCCCCTTTTCAAAGGCCTGCAGGCGGGTCTCGCTTGTAGGATAGGCGGTCATCATAATGGCTTTGACGCTCGGCTGGCGCTCCTTGATCTCGTCCAAAAGCTGAATCCCATTCATGGGCCCCATCCGGATATCAAGCAATACGAGCTCGAAAGACTCTCCGTCGAGCAATTTCAGCGCGTCGTAGCCGCTCAGGGCGGTCTTAACCTCAAAACCCCTCTTACCCAGGATCCTTATCAAGAGCTCGAGGAAATTTTGTTCGTCGTCAACGACCAATACAGGTTTGCCCATGTTGTCGTCTTCTAAACTCGCTGATTGAAGATTAACGCTCATTTCTTTGCTCCTTGCGCTAAATCTTCAAGCCGAGGTCCGGAAGGAGCGAAAGATCAGGTTGATCGGCGTAAGCGTTTAGCACAATTCCTATACATGAAACAATCCCCCCCGGCCAGCGCACTGTGTGCTCGGCACGGAGAGATGTCCGTCTGTCATTCCTTTCGGACGTTATTCGAAATCAACTATATCCTTCCCATTAGCAAGAGAATAATAAGGATCAAAAGAATCAGCCCGAGTCCGCCGCTTGGATAATAGCCCCACCCAGAGCTGTGAGGCCAAGTAGGCAACGCGCCGATTAGCAGCAAAATGAGTATGATCAGCAGTATCGTTCCCATAAGACCTCCTGTTCTGTCCCAGACTTTAAGGCTACGTCGGTCTAACTATGGAACTCAATCGGTTTATGGGCCAATGTGGCGGACCCCGCTGCTCTTCGTTTTTTGCCTTGGAATCCACTGTCACAACGTTTTGCTGCAATGGCTATGCCAAGAATTTAACAGGAAAATACTGGCGTTTTTCGGTAAACCGAAGAACTATGACTGCACGGCGAGCCGCTTTTATGGAGGGATTCTCATACAAAGGATCATTATCTACAGGGGGAGGGCTTTTTCCTTAAAGGGAGACGGAGTCCCAAACTGTTTCTTCTCCCGACGGAAGGAGAGCCTATCGCTACGCTCTCAGAACTCGAAACTTTTACTACGGCATCGCCTCTAACAACCTGCCGAAGCCCTGCACCGGCTGCCTAACGTGTAATCTCTTCTGAACTGCCCAGACCCGGGCCGGCACGGGATGGACGACCGGAACTTGGAGGTCTTGCTCCAAAAGATGGATGACGTCCAAGGTGCGCCAGCCGGAGCCCAACATGTAGATCCCCTCGGCACCCGGGTGTTGTAGAAAAGCGCTCCGGGTGTGCGCATAGACTTCCTGGGAGGAAAGTCTGCCGACATCTTCAAAAGCGACAGGAATACCTTCCATCGCCATCACCTCGAAACCGGCTTCGGCAAAATAGCGGGAAAAAACTTCGTTGATCTTCCCCGTAAAATAGGTGACGCCGACGAATCTTTTGACCCTTAGGGCATGGAGGGCCTCCACCTGGGTCATGGAGGCGGTGACAATCGGAACCTTGAATTTCTTCTCCCACTCTTTAATGATCTTCTCTTCCCCTTTGTAGCCATGCACCATGAAGGGCGGCGCTCCTTCCGGGTGAACGACATCGACCTTGTGCTCGACCAGCTCGGCTACCTTGGATTCATAGGCATCGATCACCTCGCGGAACTCATCCTCTGTCCCTCTGCGGATCCCCACGAAGAGCGGGATCACGCCGATTCCTTCCGGCAGCAGGCGAATAAATTCTTCGAGCGACCCCGGCCTCATCGTGGGCTTGATCACTCCAACAACGCCTCGCCAACTCGTATACGACATAGCTCCTCCCTTTTCGTTGCTGAGATGCGGATATTACGCCAACTCGGCACAAAGTCAAAGAACCGGTTTCCAATCGCCTGCAAAAATTCTATATTCGTCCAGCTCTCTTTCCTATGGTAACGAATCCTATTTCGTGCGCCGCGCTGAAGCAACTGATGGACGATGCCGAGAGCTATGCCCTTTTAGACATCCGCGAGCCGGGTGAGTATGACTCCGCCCACATTCCCGGCGCGACATCACTGCCTAGGCGCGATATCGAGTTCCGCATCGCCCAACTGGTCCCGGTCCGCTCAACCGGCATTGTGTTGGTGGGCGATTTCGGAGCGGGCCGGCTTTGCCGGGAGAACACTGCGCCTCCTCGGTTATGAAAATGTCCTTGAGCTCGACGGAGGCTTAACCTCCTGGCTCGAGTCGGGCCAGCCAAAGGCGACCGGCATCAATGTGCCGAGCAAGGAATTCGGGGAAAGAATCCGTGAGGAAGAACCGATTCAAGAAATCGAGTCCGCCCAGCTTCATAAACTCCTGGATCAAGGAGAGCGAATCCTCGTTCTCGACGCGCGCACGCCCGAAGAGTACGGCCACTTCTGCATTCCCGGGGCGCTGAACGGTCCCGGAGGAGATCTTGTGCTTTGGGCGACGGATCTCAGGAAAGATCCACGCACGAGAGTCGTAGTCAACTGCGCCGGCCGGACGCGGAGCATCATCGGTTCTCAAAGCCTCAAGCGCATAGGGCTCAACAATGTGTTCGTTCTAAAGAACGGCACGATGGGATGGCTTTTGGCCGGGCTCGAATTGGAACAAAAGCCGACCCGCACGGTCTCCGCTCCGTCGGCCATGAGCCGAGCCGAGGCCGAGAAACAGGCGGCGCGCATCGCCGCAGAGGAAAGTATATCGTTGATTTCGGCTCCGGAACTTCAGGAGCTTCTCGCCCGGCGCGAAGCATCGACGCTCTACCCCATAGATGTGCGCTCCGCGAACGAATATAGAGCGGGACACATCCCGGGTTTCTTTTGCATCCCAGGAGGCCAAGCCATTCAGAGAGCGGATGATTTCGTTCCGGTGCGGGAAGGAGGTATTGTATTTTCGTGTGATGGCATCGCACGCGCGGTGATGGCCGCTTTTTGGTATCGGAAAATGGGATTTAAGAATGCGCGGGCTCTCTCCGGTGGAACCCGCGCCTGGATGGAAAACGGGCTCCGGCTCGAAAAAGGAGAGACTGCGAAAAAAATTTTGGGCCTGGAACAGGCGAGAGATTCGGTTTCGTTCGTCAGCGGCGGGCTTTGGTCTCGGATGCGACGGGGCGAGGGTCCGGCGATTCTGGATGTGAGCTTAAGCTCCGAGCACCAGTCCGGGCATCTGCCCGGTGCTCGCTGGATCACGCGAGGTTGGATCGAACTCAAGATACCGGAGATTTTTCATGATCGAAACCGAGCGCTTCTTGTTACCTGCCCTAACGAAGAACAATCGACCTTTGCTGCCGCTGCGCTGCAGGAGGTTGGATACCGAGTCTCGGTTCTAAAGGGAGGAGTGAAAAGTTGGAAAAGCGAGGGAAGGCCGCTGGAGACCGGCCTCACTGCGCCGCTCGTCCAGCCTCGAGATGACGTGCGCTCGGCTTCCGTGACCGGAGACAAAGAAGCGATGCGGCGCTACCTCGAATGGGAGATCGCTCTTGGGACGAAATATAAAAAGGCCGACTAAACCGAAGCGAGAATCTTACCGAGTTTCGCCTTGAGCTTTGCCCGCAACTCTGGGCTAACATCGACGACCGTCGGGAACTTATCTTTGAGCTTGCGGTCGTAGGGGATGCAGGCGTCAATGAGAATGCGGTTGTTGAAGTTGCCTGGAAGAAACATGGGGTCTCTTCCGGAAGACCAGGCCTTTTGAATAATGTCGATGTCCGTGACCGGATCGAAGCGCGTGCACATCGCCCAGAGAACTTGATCCAGATCCGAGCAGTCAACATCCTCATCGACCACGACGGTCCATTTGCCGTTGTAAGCGCCCGCCGCGCAGGAGGAGGCGACGTGAAGGACGTTGCGGGCATGGCCGGGATAGCGCTGACGGATTTGAATTGCAGTGAAGCGCGTGGCCGGACCGCCTTCATGATTCCAGACGCCGAGGATGTCCGGCAGGCCACAGGCTTCCAGCGCTTTCCAGATTTCTGCCGCCCCGGCGATCCCTTTTAACAGGCCGGTCTCGTCCACCGGTTTGTGCTGCGGCGCGCAGGTAAGAATGGGATTATCGCGGTAAAGGATAGTCTTCACATCGATGTAGGGACGCGGAACCACATCATCGGAGTAATAGCCCATCCACTCGCCGAAGGGACCCTCCGGCTTGACCTGCCCGGGAACCATTTCTCCTTCGATCACGATCTCCGCATCCGCGGGTATCGGAAAGCCGGTGTAAGGACCCTTCGCAACTTCGATGGGCTCTCCTCTGAGACCGCCTGCGAAGTCGTACTCCGAGATTCCGCTCGGGAGCGGGCTGGCCGAGAGCATGTAGAGCAAGGGGTCTTGCCCGCAGACTACGGCCACTTTCACGTTCTGCCCCCGCTCGAAATATTTGTCGCGGTGAATCCTGCCGTGTTTCCCCTCGGTGATCTGACAGCCGATGGTCTTGCCGTCGTAAACCTGGCAGCGATAGGCCCCGAGGTTGTACCAGTCGGCGTCGGGATCTTTGGTGATGACTAAATCGGCTGTCCCGATGTAGCGCGCTTTGTCCAGCTCATGGTGGAGAGGAACCGGGAACTTGAGCACATCGACCTCGTCTCCTTCGAGAACATGATCGAGGATCGGCCCGCTTTTGACGAACTTAGGCTTGATCAGCGACATGTTTTGCATGCGCTTGTGATAGGCCTTAACGATGTCTACCTTGCGCTCGTACTCCAACGGCAGTCCGAGGGTCAGAGCGACTCTCTTGATCGAGGAAAACTGACCGTAAAGGGTTCTGAAGCCCTTGGGATAATTCGGAACTTCATCGAATAGAACAGCGGGCGCGGTCCCTTTGCTCTTCTCCGTGAGCACTTGCGTGGTCGCGCCCATCTCCTTGTCCCAATGGACTCCGTTGAGCCTGAGCAATTCCCCCATCTTGTCGACCTGCTCGATCCAGTCCCTCAGGCCACGATAGGTCAC
>DASYRN010000090.1:0-37176 GCA_036004365.1 Binatia bacterium | reverse complement strand
CGGGTGGCCCTTCCACCGTTCAGTTCACCCCGTAGGTTCTTTAACATCGTTAAGAAATTCTCCTAACCCAGCTAGAGAATTCATCGAAGGATGACTCTCAAGAAGCCCAAATAAAAAGGGGCGCTTTTCAGCGCCCCTTTTTGTGTGTGTCTATAGTCTAAGCTTAGCAGTTCGTGCAGAAAATGTAGCCGATGTCGTCACCGACAAGCTGCGTCGCAGTCGGACCGGTATCGAGGTTTCCATCGGGTCCTGCGGAAAGAATCCAGCCTCTGGCTCCGGCGGCAGGCGCTGTACAAGCCGGTGGGGCACCGGTGGAGCCGACTGGGCATCCATTTCTTTGCATGGCACCGACGTGGATGATGTAAGCGCGCCCCCACGGATCTGGTCCTAACTTGCTTATATGGGGTCCCCTCCATGCGCGATAATCTACGTTAGCCTCATCTGTTGTGGTGTTCGCATTCGGGTCGTTTACCGCAAGATGATTAAAGGCGTTGTTTCTTGCCGCGGTGCCTGACATATCACCGGCGAGGGTCCAAAGGGTTTCACTAGGCAGTTCAGAGGTTGGGTTACCAGATCCTGTGGCTACGGCTAGAAATCTCAAGTTGTTGCCCGCGTCGTTCAGGGGATCGCAATCGGCCCCATCACATGAAGGGAAATTGCCCACGTTGGCGAAAAAGTTGGTGAGCGCTGCAGCGAGTGCGTCGATATCTGCTTGCGCCTTCGCGGTTTTTGATTGAGACAATTTATCCATCGCCAGAGGAGTAAATATCGCGACCAACGTAAGAACGATGGCCAGAACAAAAATCATTTCAATCAAAGTAAAGCCTTCTTGCTGTCCATGTTTTTTTGCTTTCATATCAGCATCCCTTCTTGATTTGGCGGCTTACACGAGAGTAAAGCCTAGCTGGCTCATTTTATTCTTAGCCCTATATCATCACTCGTGCTGGCAATAGATGTGGCTGTAGTGGCTGTTTCGAAAGTCCCGTTGGGACCGGCAGAGATGATCCAGGTTGGGGATGTATTACCACCAACCAAGGTTGTCACATTAATTTCATAGGCGTTCCCCCAAGGATCCGTATTGACACCCTGGGCATAGGGTCCTTTCCATCTAAAGTTGCCCGTTGTTCGGTAGTCACCTGCCCCACCAACTGTTCCTTCTTCGCTGGGGTCATTGCTAACCAAATGGTTCGCTAAGCTGTTTGGTGAAGCGAAAACGCCACTCCCGGTCGTGCAAGGAGTGGCACTTGCCGCCCACCCAGTAGCTCCGGCAGTCGCGATATTCCCCGGTCCGCAAAGAAAGGTCTTGGTGGCCGGCATCATGGCTCCCGGATATTGCCCCGTATCTTTGATCAGATCATTAACGACTGCCTGGAGTGTCTTGATATCCGATTGTGCTCTGGCTGATTGTGCATCAGCAATGTACTTAAGGACCGATGGGGTGAGAAAGGCCACTAGTACTGAAATAACCGCCAAGATGACGATGATCTCTATCAGCGTAAACCCTCCGGATCTCAGTCTTGATACTCCGTTGGTGGTTACCTGCTTTGAGTCCATGTTTTGCTCCTTTTGTTTACTACGAGTTGATTGTTGGCCCTGGAATGAGCAACCCCTATGCCAGCATACACTTTGAAATGAGATTCCGAGCCGGAGTGTTCTAAATTGATAGAGAAAACAGCTGCTTGTGTACTAAGACGGATCTTGAGGTGAGGCAAAAAACCTATTGAGAAAAGTCTAAGATTCTTAGATTTTGGACGATAAGAGTAACATTATTGTAGACTTGGTGCGCCGGTATGTCTCAGTTCACTTACATCGATTTTGTGTTTTTTGATCTTGTGCCAAAGGTTTTTATGGCTCAGACCTAATAGCTTGGCGGCCTCAACTTGAATCCCATGGCTCTTTTTCAGCGCCTCAAGAATGAGTCCTTTCTCCACTGACTCAAGGGTTTGATTCAGTGAAAGCTTTGTCTCGGTCGATTCCTTTTCGGTTTCATCGTGTCCTATGTTGGGGGTAGAGTTCTTTGGTATGGGAAGAGCTTCGGTTTCTACGACGGTGCCCTCGCAGAGTAGGAAGGCTCTTTCTAAGGTGTTTTCCAATTCTCTCACATTGCCTGGCCAGGAGTGCGCCATGAGGCAATCGAGAGCGCTGCGTGATAGAAACTTGGGCGGGCTGCCGGTCTTTTGGGCCGATCTTTCCAAGAAGTGATCCGCCAAGAATGGGATGTCTGTTTTCCGCTCCCTCAGCGGCGGGATGGTAATCGTCACGACATTCAGCCGATAAAATAGATCTTCCCGAAATCGTCCCTCGAGCATCTGCTGGACCAGATCCTGGTTGCTAGCTGCTATAATTCTCACGTTCGCTTGCCTCGCCTCGCTTCCGCCTACCGGGGTGAACTCTTTTTGCTGTAGGACGCGAAGAATCTTAGCTTGAGTAGAAAGCGCCATGTCGGCGATTTCGTCGAAGAAGATTGTCCCTGCATCTGCCAACTCAAATTGGCCAGATTTTCTCGAGTCTGCCCCCGTAAAAGCTCCTTTTTCATGGCCAAAGAGTTCGCTTTCCAAAAGTGTCTCCGGAATCGCCGCGCAATTGAGCCTGACGAACGGCCTATCCTTGCGCCGGCTGAGGCGGTGAATGGCATTGGCTATAAGTTCTTTGCCTGTGCCGCTCTCTCCAAGCAGGAGAACCGTGGAGTCGGTCGGGGCCACTTTCACAACCAAGTTCAAGAGTTCCTTCAAAGGCTCGCTTTGGCCTATGATATCCTGCAACTCTGGAAACTTGATTGCTTGTTCCTTGAAGGTTAGAACCACGCCGAGAAGATCTTGCGGTATTGCCTTGAGCCGCAAGGGCGAAATTTTGATGGAAAGGGGGGTTTCCCTTCCCGAAGGAGAGACAAAGGAAACATGGTTATGGACTCTCTCTTCTCCCTCGCGCAGCACGCTCTGAATCATGCGCAGCAGAACCCCGTCCGTGTTTGATGAATCCATAAGATCACGGACACTTTTGTGGCGCGCTTCCGATAAAGAGATTCCGAGGATCTCTTGTGCTTTTAAGTTGATGCCTGCTATCTTCTCCTCTTTGTCGACAGCGATGATTCCTTCATTGACGCTGTCGAGCATTTCCCTTGCCTGAACGAGTTCCACGAAAGAGACAAGAGCCCTTTCAAATAACGTTGAAAGCGCGCCTACTTCGTTAGCCGCCTTGATCGGGCCGGGATCAGCTTCGGCGTACTGAATCATCTTTCTTGCTTCAGAGATAGCCCTCCTTACAGGCTTGGTAATACGGTGGGCCAAGTACGCTCCTAAAAGACCGGCCAGCAGAGAGGATCCTACAATCCAGGCGTGTAAGATCAGAAGACTTTTGGAATTTGGTGGTGGGGGTCGAAGGGCCACTTGGGTCAGAGCCGTGGCCATCAGGCCTACGGCAAGGGAGACAAGGATGAAAATCACCGGGATGAAGACGATAAGTCGTAAATCCAAATGATCACGCAATGATTTCATGGATTGCTCACCTGTTATTTCCTTCTTTTAGACTGGAACAGACAAACTTTTTCTATATATAATAAAATACTAGTTGTTTACTTAAAACGCGCATGTACTGAAGCGAGTTGGGATCGTTTGCAAGTCGATAGCCGTAGCTATAGTACCTTTTTGTCAGAAACTTCTTTTAATTGTGAAGCGCAGATGCATAGATTTCCTGTGAAAACCCATAGTTGCGTTATGGCATGTCCCTTGCGTTCTGAAGATTCTGGTAATGTCTCATTTTAGCCTATGCTATCGCTATTCGATCCAAAACGGACCACTGCGCGGAATCCTTTATAATTGTATTTTGAAATGAACGCCAGTATAATTCGGTACTTATACGAGTGTCAACCGAATTCTTGTCTGAGACTGGGGTTTAGAGACCAAGCGTTGAGATGAATGTAGATATGGCGGGGACCGAAGCGGATCCTAACAAGCTTTCTCTGGCTAAAGAAACTCCCCCCTCGAATAAACGGAAGGGGGTGGGCAGGCTTGCCGTAGAGGGAGGACTGATCACGGATGAGCAGTTGGAAACAGCCTTACGTGAGCAGAAAAGGACCGGAAAATTACTCCCCGATCTATTGAGGGAACTCTACCGTCTAAGCCCGGATACGATTCAGTATCTGCTGGCCGAGGACGCAGGAATCGAAAGGGTTGACATTGATCATGCCAACGTAGATCCAGAAGCCCTGAAGAAGGTCTCCAGCCAATTTGCCCTTCAACACAAAGTTCTTCCGATTTCTCTGTCGCAGAACCGCCTCACAGTGGCAATGGCTAATCCGTTTGAGCTGGCCACCTTGGATCAGCTTCAGTTTATGACTCGGCTCTACATCGACGCCCGCTATGCTCCAGAGTCGAAGATCGTGGGAGCCATTGAGAAGTATTACAGGGGAGAAATGGGCAGCTCCTCTGCCCAGGCATTAGCGAAGGAAAGCCAGACCCGTGGGGATATCATCGAAGAAGGGGAAGGGACTGAAGGTTTGCCGGTGGTCCGGCTGGTGGATGCTTTACTTAGCCGGGCTATTCGGGAGGAAGCCACCGATGTCCACATTGAGCCCGAGGAAAAAAATGTCAAGGTCCGTTTCCGGATCGACGGCATGTTGCACGTCAGCCTTACAATCAACAAGGCCCTCCAGCCAGCTTTGGTGACCCGGATCAAGATCATGGCCAATATTGATATCTCAGAGAGTCGGATCCCTCAAGACGGCCGTATCAGTTTTGCATTGGACGGCAAGAGCTACGACCAACGTGTTTCGACCTTTCCCACGATTTACGGGGAGAAAATCGTGCTCAGGATCCTCGATAAGGAAAAAGTGATCCTGGGTTTGGAGCAGCTCGGTTTTTCGCGGTCAGCGCTGAGCGTTTTTGAAAAAAGCATTAAAAGACCCCACGGGATCATCTTGGTGACCGGTCCGACCGGATCGGGAAAGACGACAACTCTCTATTCCACTTTGGCCTATGTGAATTCGGCTGAGAAGAACATTATGACGCTTGAGGATCCGGTCGAATATGAGGTCCCGCAAATTCATCAGTCGCAGATTAATCCGAAGGCGGGGCTCACTTTTGCCTCCGGTTTAAGGGCGATGCTGCGTCAGGACCCCGATATCATCTTTGTGGGAGAAATGCGGGATGCGGAAACCGTGGACGTGGCGATCCGCTCCTCCCTGACCGGCCATTTAGTATTCAGTACCCTTCATACGAACGACGCTGTAGGAGCCATTCCACGGTTGTTGGATATGGAGGTGAATCCATCACTCATGGCCTCAACCTTTATCGCAATTGTCGGGCAGAGGTTGGTCCGCAAGATTTGTGCCCACTGTCGGGAAGAGGTCATCCCTGATCACTCGTTGCTGCAGCTCGTTGGTTTGGAGCAAGAGGGCCGCAGAAGCGAACGCATCGCCGACGGCTCCAACTTCTTTGGAGAGCCGCCTTTGGAGGAGGATCGGCGGAGGTTGGAAGGGAGTTTCTTCCGCGGGAAGGGGTGTCTCCGCTGTTTTGAGAGCGGATACCGCGGACGCATCGGTATCTTTGAGATCCTCCCTGTTTCTCCGTCTATTGCTCAGATGATTGCTCAGCGTAGCCCTGCTCAGCCTATTCTGGAAAAGGCGAGGGAAGAGGGGATGACGACCCTGGTGGAAGATGGGGTCGAAAAAGCGCGTCAAGGCATTACGACACTGGATGAGATCGTTCGGGTTGCTTACACGGTCTAAGAAAGGCCGAGATGCCTCGCTTTACGTATAGGGCCAGGAGTCGCGCGGGCCAGAAGGTGGATGGGATTATGCTTGCGGACAATGAAGAGCAACTTGCCGTAACTCTCCGCGAGATGGATCTTTACCTGGTTGATGCGAAGCCAGAGAAGGCTCCGGCTCCTTCTCTCTTCGCTCGACCGGTTCAGCGCAGGGAGATCATCAATTTCACAGTACACCTGTCTGCGTCGATAGGAGCTGGTATTCCGATTCTTCAGGCCTTCGAAGACTTAGAGCAGCAAACGACAAATCGAGGAATGAAGAAGGCCATTCAAGTGATCATGGAGGATCTGCGCGGCGGCAGCAGCCTTTCCGTAGCCCTATCGCGCCATCCGCTTATTTTTTCCGACATTTATTGCAACATGGTCAAGGCGGGCGAGACCAGCGGAAGCTTGGTTCAAGTTCTGCAGCATCTGACCGGTTTTCTTGAGTGGCAAGAGAGTTTAGCGTCTGAGATCAAAAGGGCAGCTATTTATCCTGCCATCGTTCTCACGGCCGTATTGGGGTTTATCGGTCTTCTTTTAGGGTTTGTCTTTCCGAGAATCATTCCTGTGATTGAAAGCCTTAAGGTGCCTCTCCCCTCCATTACTTTAGCCATCATGGCAATCTCCGACTTCGTTCAGCACGGCTGGTACTTCATCCTCATGGGGGTTGCGAGCCTCGTTGTCCTTTTCCGTCTTGTCAAAGTCAGCGAGGGAGGTCAGTTGATCATCGACGCGATCAAATTAAGGCTCCCGGTCATCGGTGGACTGATAGAGAAAATCTGTCTTTCGCGTTTCTCACACCATCTGGGGCTTCTTCTCAGGACCGGGGTCGATATTTCCCAGAGCCTTTCCATCGCGGAGCGGGTTGTCGGGAATAAGGTGGTTGCCCGTGCGGTGAGCGAAGCCCGGGAAAAAGTAATCCAGGGAGGTTCTCTCTGGCGCTCCCTGCAGGAAACGGGTGTCTTTCCTCCGCTGGTTATACGCATGATTTTTGTAGGAGAAACCACGGGGACCATCGACAACACGTTAGAAAAAGTCACGCAATTTTACGACCGCGAAGTGCCCAATACGGTCAAGAAAGTCTTTACCATATTGGAGCCCCTTGTCGTTGTGATGCTGGCAGGCATGGTTCTCCTTACGGCTCTCTCTGTCTTCGTCCCTTTTTACAACGCCTTGGGCAAAATAGGCCGGAGGTAGGCAGGCATGGTTTTCGGCGACTCGGGTGTTTTAGCGATCGAATTAGGGTCGAGTCATTTTCGTATTCTTCACGGCGCTGTCTCGGGACATCGCCTTAACGTGTATGATTTCGCATCTGAGCAAATGTTTGGGGCCGATCTGGAAAGCACCACTCGACAGCTGGAGGAACTGATCGCGCGGAAAAAGCTTCAAGTATCTGGAGCGGCGCTGGACCTCTCGGGTCCGGGGGTATTGCACCGGCTTTTGGAATTCCCACTCATGCCAGCCAGCGAGTTGGAGCTTGTTGTGACGCGAGAGATGAAGACTATGGGAGGAACATCGGAGAAGGATGTCGTCTTCGACTGGGAAGTCATCGAAGAAACGCCCTCTGGAAATTTCAAGCAAATTCGAGTCCTGGTTGCGATGGCTCCTAAATCTCAGGTCGATCGGGTGCAGCAGATCCTGGACCGTTGTCATCTCGATTTGACTCTCTTGACCACTGCGCCTATTTCGTTGCTCCGTTCACTGAACTTTGTCCAGGGCGAGGGAAGCGGATTTCGAGGAGTCCTTTATCTCGGAGGAAACCAAGGCTACCTCTTGGGAGTGAGAAATGGCGTCTGGAATTTCTACCGCGAATTTTCCAGTCAAGCAGATCAAAAAGGTAGCCTTCTCATAGACGAGGCTCTTAAGGAAGTCCATCGAGTGCTCCTCTACCGAAGACAGCATTTTCCGGCGGAAGGCGAGATGAGTTTCCTTCTTGGCGGGGACAGAGACTTAAGCGAGATCCAGAGCCGGCTTCAGGCAGAAATGGGTGTCGCCTCGGAGGTCGTGCGAGTGGGCCCTGCGTTAGATTTGACTTCTCTGGGAGGGCGAGCTCAAGTATTCAGACAACTATTCCCTTCCTTTGTCATTGCTCTCGGCTTGGTGGGCGCTGTCTACCACGAGCGAGGAATTAACTTGGCTCCCACGGCCGTCCGCAAACCCGTTCGACGAAAACCGTCGATCAGTTTATCCTTCGTTCGTAGACCTGCTTGGATCTGCGCTCTCTCATTGATCTTTGTCGCCATACATCTTTTTCTTACGCAATCAGAACACCGTTTTCAAAGAATCTTGCGGGAACGCACGGATTTATACCAGCAATGGCGTCCCAGCATCGAAGCTGCCGAAAGGAGTCGGCGCATACGAGGTGACGAAGAACTATTGCTGCAATCGCTGGGGTCCTTCCACATTAGTGAGCCAGGATGGGTCGCGTTGTTTAAGGCGGTAAGCCGCCGGACGCCTTCAGAGTTAGTGCTGCAATCGGTGGTCCTTCGGAGAGAAAAGGAAGAGTGGTCAATCACTTTTAAGGGGCAGGTGATTTCATCTGATTCTTATGGCGCGCAATCGGCCTTTAATCGGTTTTACCAGGGCTTGAAAGGCTTACCCCAATTGGAGCGAGTCGAATTGCTTCCGTTAAGCGTATCGACCTTTAAGGAAAGAGTCACAGTGGCAGAAAGAAAGCTCCTCGAAGCGCCGTCCGAGGAAAAAGCGCCTGAGGCTCAGGCAAAGGAGACGGAGATCAAGAAAACTAAGGTTGAGTTTGAGATTCGAGGTCATTCCAAGGAACTCTAGATGGCTTGGTGGAATCCTTCGTCTAAATCACGTTATTTGAGCTGGGTCGTTGGAATCGCTGTCCTGGCTGTCATTTTATTTTGGCTTCTAAAGATTCGCGACATCCAGCGCCTCCGAGTGGAGATCGCACAGATAGAAAGCCAGATCAATCAGGGTCAAGAACTTTGGAGGAGTTATCCGCCTCTGAGTCCGGAGCAAATAAGAAAGGTCGAGGAAGCTCAGCAGCGTCTGTTCCACTCGTTGCCTAAAGACAAGGATATTCCTTCACTCCTTCAGGAGCTTAGTCGTTTGGCGCAGCAATATAACATGACGGATGTAACCTTTATCTCGGGTGACGGCGCCTCTCCGACTGGAAGCCAAGCGGTGCAGCCTGGCGCTCCTTTACCTCAGAGCGTTGCTCCTCCACCTTCCGCCAGTGTCTCTCCCGGAGCCTCTGCGGCTTCCGGACCTATAGCATCCCTTCTGGTTAAAGTAGGTTTTGCCGGAGATTATCGGGAAATTGCATACTTTCTTGAAGCGCTGCAGAGGCTGCCCCGGCTAGTAACGGTCCAGTCCCTGCAGTTGCAGAGGAGTCCACCCCTGGTGGCAGGAGAAGTTTTGGTGAGCGCTTACTATCAACGAGAAAATCTTCCAGAGGCGAGAAAATGAATCGAGAGCAATGGCTGCTCGGGATCGCAATCATTATTTTTGTGGCTCTGGGCATCTATTACCTTCGTCCTGGAGGGCTCAACTTGTTCACCCAAACCAATAAAGCGAGCATGACTGCCGGACAGGACGGAAAGTCTGGAGTTGAAAAGACTGCTGCCCCAGGTCTTCCGGTTGCGAGCACCAAGGTCGATAGGGATGCGGACATCTGGTGGGGACGCAATCCCTTTTTGACGGAGGAAGAAACTCAGCAAGCCGGAGTCGAAAGGTTGAGAGTGCGTACCATTGTTGTTGGGTCACCGAAGGCTGTAGCTGTCGTCGACGGTCACACAGTTACGGTGGGAGAGAAGATCAACGAAGAGAAAGTGGTGGAGATCCGTCCGGATGCTGTGATCCTGGAAAGGGATGGAAAGAAGAAGATTCTCAGGCTGGAACAACCGACTGTCTCCATCGGAGTCAAAGAGAGGAAAAGATGAAACAGAAAATTATTTCTATGGCGAGAGGCTCTTATTGGACAGCCGCGGTCCTGAGCATAGTCTCAATGACTCTGCTCGCGTGTGGCTCAATGAAGAAACCCGTGCAAGTTAGTCCGCCGGCAGCTCCAGTGGTCTCCACGCCTCCCCAACCATCTTCCCCAGAACCACTGCCCGGTCTCATTGTGACGGATGTCGAGGGTCAGAAGAAACCAGAGAACCTGTATAGCTTCTCGCTTCGCGATGCGGATGTCAGGGATGTCTTGATGGCGATTTCCAAGCAAACCAACTTCAACATTGTCGCGGCCCCCGATGTCCAGGGCAGGGTGACGGTTGATCTGAAGAACGTCACTCTCCTTGAAGCTTTGGATACCATAACGGATATGCTGAACCTAACCTACAGCGTCAAGCAAAATATCATCCGCGTTTCTAGACCAACCCCAGAGATAAGAATCTTTTCCCTTCAGTACGTCAACCTCAGAAGGACCGGCGCGTCTTCCACTTCGGCTCAAATCGGAGCCGCCGGTTCAACTGGTAGCGGTATTACAGGGGCTGCCAGTAGCCCCGCGGTCGTCACGCCCGGTAGTACCGGAGCCGGAGGCGCAGGAGGCGCAGGAGGTGCAGGGGTTGCCGGCGGCGGCCAAACTACAGTCACGACCTCAACAGACACCGACTTATGGAAGGATATCGAGGCGGGTGTAGTTAAGCTCCTTTCTCCCGTTGGCAAGATGGTTGCGGACAAGCAGGGCGGCAACATCTTGGTCACCGATCTTCCTAAATTTTTGGATCGTGTGGGAGGTTTTCTGGAGAGTGTGGAGGGTTCGGTACAGCGCCAGGTTCTGATCGAGGCAAGGATCATTGAGGTTGCCCTTACAGGGAATTACCAATTTGGTCTTGATTGGGGAGCTATCGCGAAGCTCGGTCCTTTGAGGGGATCCACCACTCTATCGCCGGGAAGGATCCTAGGGCAGCAACTGATCCCCAGCTTGCCCCAAGGAGCCTCCGCAGCGTCATTCCAGATCGGCGTGACGAGCACAGATTTCGACGCTCTGCTGCAACTCTTGAGCACGCAGGGAGAAGTGAATGTCCTTTCGAGTCCAAGGCTGGCGACGCTGAACAACCAGACCGCAATTATTCGTTCCGCAACCGATGAGGTCTTTTTTGAGCCTCGTGTCGTAACGATTCCTACAGGTACCACGGTCGTCCAGACAACGGACGTCACCACACGGACGGTCACGATAGGAGTCGTGTTGTCCGTAACCCCTCAAATCAGCTCTGACGGCAGCGTCATTCTCCATATTCGCCCGACAGTGACTGACTCGACCCGGAGGGAAACATTCAGACAACAGGCTACCAGCACTACAGGCGCGTTTGATATTACCGTCCCCGTGGTTGATGTCCGGGAGGCCGATGTGATCGTGCGGGCCAGAGAGGGACAAGTGGTTGTCATTGGCGGGCTGATGCAGGAAAGGAAGAGCGATCAAGAACGCAAAGTACCCCTTCTCGGGGATCTGCCTGGCATCGGTCGCCTCTTCCGGTCCACGGACCAGCAGCGAAGGAAGACAGAGCTGGTGGTTTTGTTGAGTCCGACCGTGATGGTGGGTAAGAAAATCGACGAGATTACTTCCAAGGAGCTGGAGAGGTTGAACAAAACTAAGGGTGCCTCTCCCTGGTAGAAATTCATACTATCGAGATCACTCGTGTACGAGGAATTTTGCGGTCTTAAGGAAAAGCCATTTAGCCTCACGCCGGATCCTCGCTTCTTTTTTCTGAGCGAGAATCACCGGGAGGCTTTCGAGCATCTCCTGTATGGGATTAAGGAGAAGGAGGGGTTTATTCTCATCACGGGGGAGGTGGGTGCGGGGAAGACGACTCTGTGTCGCGCCCTTTTGGATAAGATAGAATCGAGCACGATGGACAGCGCCCTGATCCTGAATCCTATGCTTTCAGACTACGAACTTCTCCAAAGTATTCTGACTGACTTTGGAATACGGAGTAAGGCAATCACCAAGAAAGATCTTTTGGATGAACTCAATCAGTTTCTTCTTCGTCAGCAGGCGGCTAATCGAAACTCTATTTTGATCATTGATGAGGCACAGAATTTACCTTCTTTTATGTTGGAGGAGATCCGTATCCTCTCGAATCTCGAGACTGAGAAGGAAAAGCTCCTGCAGATCATCCTGATAGGTCAGGTTGAACTAAAGGAAAAACTCTCTCTTTGGCAACTCCGGCAGCTTAATCAGAGAATCTCTATCCGTTACCACCTGCACAACTTAAGGAAGGAAGAAGTGCCGCGCTATATTCAGCACCGTTTGACAGTGGCGGGTTCGTCAGGAGACATCCATTTCACTTCCAGCGCGCTACAAGAGATATATAATTATTCTCGGGGAATACCCCGCCTCACAAACCTCGCCGCAGATCGGGCCTTGCTCGCGGGCTATGCGGAGCAAACTCGAAAGATTCGCCGTGCCACTGTGATCAGGGGTTTAAAGAGCCTGGAGGGGGAAGGCGTTAAGTTCTCTCGGGTTTTTTTGAGGCGAGTGCTAACCCAGGGATTGGCTGTGTTGTTGATTTTTTTCTTGGGTGTGATGGCTGCAGCGCTCTTTCTTGATTCGGATAGAATCCTGGTGAAAAAGATCTGGGGTCTCGATCTTTCAAAGTCCCGTTCCTCCGTAGCTGAAGCGAAGGTGGCACCGGCCGCGTATGACAAGTCGTTCTACACGCTTCAGCTGGGCTCCTATAAGAGTCGAGAGGAGGCTGTGAAGATTGCCAAGAGAATCAAGGCTCGTGGTCACGCGATCTTTGTCGCAAAGCCGGAAGTTTCAGATAGACAGACTTTCCATCGTCTCTATCTGGGAAAGTTTGCCGACAAGAGAGAAGCGGAAGAATTGGAGAAAGCTCTTAAGAAAATCGATGGTCTTTCTGAAGTCCGTGTCGTGTTAGCCTCTTCGGACGATTCGCAGGTTGCACCGTGAGTTTAATCGCCGACGCACTTAAGAAAGCACAAGCAGCTAGTTTCGGAAGACGCTATCTGAACCCTGAACCTTCGGGGGTATTACCCGTGGCCAGGGCAAACCAGCGGGGGGCGGGAGAGGGGTCGTCGCCCCTCAACCGTATTGGTCTCTCTCCGACGCTTCTGATCGGACTGGGTTCGGGCCTTTTTCTCTTTGTCTTGCTCTTTGTCTACTTCTTCTATGGGAAGACTGGCCAAGTTCAGCCACGGTCCTCTGTCTCTGCGAAACCCTCGGGGGCACCGGTTCTTTCTCCTCCTCCCGCAGTTCCTGTCGTAGAGCCGCTTTCTTTGGAAAAGGAAACTGCCTTGACCCAAGGCCCGGAGCAATCCAAGGAGGGCCAAGGCGCTCGTCAACAACCAATTCCAGGCGACAGTGCAACGGCCAAATTAGCTGCGGGCAAGGAAGGAGAAGTCCGTCGAGATAGAGAAGCAACCTCTGTGAGTTCCTCAAAGAGAAGTGAAGGACCGCAGTTGGCCATAGCTTCGGAGTTCTCTGAAGAGGTGCGTTATCATTTCAACTTGGCGCTCTCTTATCAAGAGGAGAAAAGTTTTTCGCAAGCCAAGAGAGAATATGAGAAGGTTATTCAGCTGTGGCCTCTCCATGCCGAGGCCCGTAACAATCTTGGTGTGGTCTACAAAGAGCTAGGGATGTACGATGAGGCAATTAATGAGTTTCGAAAGGCTTTGGCTCTGAATCCGAGCTATCCAAAGGCCTACCATAACCTCGGAGTGATTTATCAAATTAAAGGGGATTGGAAGCCGGCGACCAAAAACTATGAGATGGCGCTCTCCCTGGACCGTAATCACCTAGGCGCTTACAATAACCTAGGGTTGGTCTACCGGTCTCAGAAGCAACCCCACGAGGCACGTGAGATTCTGGAAAAGGCCTTGGCGGTTAATTCCGGTTTTCCGCAAACCCATTACAATCTTGCACTAATCTTGGAAGAAATAGGAGAAACGGAGCGCGCTCGATTCCATTATCAGAAGTTTATCGATCTGTCCGGGGAGGAAAACAAGCAAATCGTCGAAAGGGTGCGCGCCCACCTTGGAGCGCTACCCGGAAAGAAGTAACCTGTGTCCAGGGTCGTGCTCTATAGCAAGGAATACTGCTCCTTTTGTAAACGGGCCAAGGCTCTCCTCCAGTCCAAGAATATCGCGTTTGAAGAGGTTGATGTCACTTCTGATGCCGTCCTCCAGAAAGAGATACAGCGGTTGTCTGGTCGTAGAACTGTCCCCCAAATATTCATTGATGGGAATTCTGTGGGCGGCTTTGAGGAACTGAGAGAGCTTGATGCCGCGGGGGAACTTGACCGGCTTTCGAGAAATTAGCTTAGATTTTGAGGTCGCCTTTTCCGCCTTCGGTTGAGTAAATAAATAATGATCAGGCCCGCAAGCACTAAGATAAAGCCGATCTCTCCAAGCTTAACTCCTTGGGCAATCGACTCGATGCTTTCTCCGAAGATATAGCCCACCCAGCCAAGGAGGACCGCCCAGATGAGTGATCCGACCAGGTTGAAGAGGAAGAAACGCACCATCCCCATTCCCAGGTATCCTGCGGTCATGGCGCCAGCAAAACGGAGTCCGTAGAAAAACCGCACCAAGAATACTGACTTTCCACCATGGCGTCGCACGAACTCCTCTCCCTTGAAGAGACGATGTTCCCCGATAAAATTGAGGAGCCTATCCGCCCAAGGGTGCCGCGAACCAATCCTTTGACTTCGCCCCAGCCAGAAGAAAAAGTTGTCTCCAATGATTGCAGCGACGGTCGCAAGGAGCACTAAGACGGGAAAGTTCAAGTGCCCTTCGGAGACAAGAAATCCTCCAGCGATGAGAACAACTTCCCCTTCGATGAAGGTTCCGAAGAAGATCACCAGATAGTGGTATTGGATGAAATATTGGAGAAGGGTTTCCACGATCAAAGAAAACGGCTCTCAGCCCTCTTGTTCTGCGCGCCTGACTTTTCGAGGATGGGTCCGCTGACTGGAGAGCTTCTAGGAGTGAAGCGTAAGCGACGAGCCGGAAAATGGAGGCGGCGAGCGGATTCGAACCGCTGCATCGAGGTTTTGCAGACCTCTCCCTTAACCACTTGGGTACGCCGCCCTTCTTCACGTCTACCATAGGTTTTCTCGCAGTTTCAAGATGACTTCAAAACATTGACAACCCCGGAGGAAACAAGTAATTACTGACCAGATAAGAGAGGCCAAGAGATTTTCCTATGGCGACGATGATCACCAGCGACTGTATTAACTGTGGCGCTTGCGAGCCGGAATGCCCCAACAACGCCATTAGTCAAGACGAGGAGATCTATGTCATTGACCCTCTTCTGTGTACGGAGTGCGTTGGTTTCCACGACTACGAGGCTTGCGCCGCGGTTTGTCCGGTGGACTGTTGTGTGACCGATCCCAACAACATAGAAAGCGAAGACGTTTTAATCGCCCGTGCGAGCGAGCTTCACAAGGATGTTCAATTTGGGGAAAGTTTTGAGTCGCGCTTCCGCAAGAAGGAGGGAGAAAAACCCGCTCAAGTTGCTGGGCCTTCAATCCCTGAGCCCTCCACCCAAAAGCCTTCGGTTTTATCTCCACCCTCTTCGCCTCGGCCTAAGGAGAAACCCGCGACCCCTCCGACTCCTGCTGCCAGACCGCAGAGCCAGCCATCTCAGCCTAGGCTTCAGGCTCAGGCCCCGAAAGTTGTCCGGGCGCCGAAGCACTTTCCCGGCGAAGTCTCTGTGAATTTTCAGGAAGTCTTGGTCCAATTACAAAGACGGAATCCTTTGACGAAAACTCTCCCGCGAATTCTAATCTTTTTTACCCAGCCCTTTTTGGGTGCCTTGCCCCACCAAGCGAAGAGAGATTTGGAGCGCGCGGTCCAAAGCCCGGTGTGCTTCAGTTCAGCTGGCGCAACGGGGCTAAATATCTTGATTAATTTGGTTCTTTATCCTCTTATCATCATGACTACAGCCGCGGGGGTGATCGGCTCGGATATTCTGTTTAGTCAAGGCATCAATATCTACATTCTTCTGGGAGTCTTCTTGGCCTTTCTCGAGGGCGTTTACCGCCTTAGAAAAGGGATCTTTCATGCGCAGCCAGTGAACGAGATGACCTTTGCGGCGGCCTCCTATGGTATTCCTTTACTCTACGCCGGCATGCCTCTTCTCGGCTTGCGGGCAGGTGTCATTCGAACAAACCCCATCCCGGTGGATGGATTCTATGAAAAAGGTTTTGTCGAGAAGATGGAACGTGAGAGACGTTACGGGAATGTTTATACCCTCGAGGACTGGGCAGGCGCCTATTTCTTGCGGGTCGAGTTCCCGAGGAAAGTCCCAGATATTGGGTTTCCCATGGGAGATAAGTTTGCCGATGAAATGCCTGATTATGATTATGATCTGGTTTTAAAGGACGGCCACTTCGTCGTACGAGGGAAGTGCGTGGATGAGAGGGTTAGAAAGATCAGTTCTAGTGCTGGAGCATTCCCGCCGGAATTCACTACGGTTATTCCCTTAAAGGAAAAAGTCCAAGGGTTTTCCCATCGTTTTGAGAATAAACTTTTGGAAGTCCTGCTCTTGAAGCAGTCAAAACAAGAGGAGCCAGCAAAGTGACCCTGTATAACAACCAAGATAGCGTACAATCGTTAGAAGAGATACGGATCATCCAGCCGCAGTCTGAACGCCCTCCTGCTTCCAGGACTCATCTTGATTTCAGGCAGATGTCGGCATCAGATCTTCATGAAATCATGAGAATCGAAAAAGCCTCCTTTGCTTATCCTTGGAGCACCCGATTTTTTTTACAGGAGCTGGGTGTTCCCTGTTCCCGCTCACTGCTTGCCGTCACGAACGGCATGACGGTCGGCTATATCATTTACTGGCTTCTTGCAACTGAGGTTGATATCCACAATTTGGCTGTAGATCCTAGCTACCGGCGACAAGGGATTGGCTGCTCCTTGCTGCAAGCGGTTATTGATGAGGCTAAAAATCGCCGATTGAGTCGAGTCACATTGGAAGTGAGAAAATCAAATGAGTCCGCGCAACGCCTTTATCGATCTATGGGTTTCATGATCCAAGGGGTGCGGAGAGGCTATTATTCTGACGACGGTGAAGATGCTCTAGCTATGGTTTTGGTACTCAGAGGATGAAGTTGCTGTCAGATGACCGCAATTATCTTGTTCCAGCATCACTTTAATCCACGTTTTTAACTTCTTATAAGTAAAAGTGTTTTATTTTCGGGATTCCGCGCCTTGACGGAGGAGCTATAAGGAGATATAAATGACCTATGGTCAAAATAGGTCAAACGGCGGTCTGAGGGTTGCAGCCGCTAATTTTTTGGCGCCTCCACAGGGTACGACGGATTCTAGATGTGCTGACTCCGGATTCAGAAGAGTTTAAGATTTCCTTCCATATTTCCCCGTATTGGCTTCCAAACTCAATTTTGTCTCTCCGCTCTCTTGCTGGACCCGGAATTCCTAACCCTCGAGAAAGTTCCTGGGGAGCCGATTCCTTTCTTTAGGAGGTGAGTATGTTTAAGGTCGGTGAGAAAGTTGTATACCCAGCGCACGGAGTGGGCCAGATTGAAGCCATTCGTAGCCAGGTCATATCGGGGACGGAAAAGAAGTTCTACATGCTGCGGATTCTAGATACGGATATGAAGATTATGATTCCAATCGACAATGTCGAGTCGGTCGGATTGAGGAGAGTCATCGACAGGAACATGGTCTCTCAGGTCTACAAGATTCTGCGCCAAAAAAAAGTACAGACAGATCAACAAACCTGGAACCGTCGCTACCGCGAATACACTGAAAAGATAAAGACCGGTTCGATCCTAGAAATCGCGAAGGTCTTGCGAGATCTCTTCGTGCTCAAAGGAGACAAGGAGCTTTCCTTTGGAGAACGCAAGATGCTGGATACCGCTCGGAATCTCTTGGTGAAGGAACTATCTATCGCTCGATCTCATTCAGAGGAAAAAATTCTTGAGGAATTGCGGCATATATTTACTCACTGAAGGAAGTCTTTAACGAATCACAGGGGCCGAGGGTGAAGACCCTCGGCCCCTTTTTTTTGGTGGCACATCAATGCGTGTTAATGCGATTATTGTTGCGGCAGGTGAGGGAAAAAGGATCGGCGGACAAACTTCCAAGCCCTTTCTGTCTATCGGCGGTCGGCCAATGATTTTGCACACACTAAGCCGTTTTGCGAAGTCGCAAAAAGTGCGCAGGGTGATCCTCGTAGTATCGGAGAAGGAAGTTTCAAAGTGCCGGGAATTGATTCGCTCGGATTCCCAAATCCGCTGTCTTGAGTGCGTCTTGCAGACGGGAGGTGATAGACGGCAAGACTCGGTGAGCCAAGGACTTAGACATTTGGACCGGGATTGCGAGATCGTCGTCATTCACGACGGGGCACGGCCTTTTGTTCCGCCGAGTCTCATTGACTCCTGCGTTGAGATGGCTTTGCGAAAAGGTGCCGTCGTGCCGGGAATTCCCGTCCGGAGCACCATCAAGGTAGTCTCGCCTGAGAGGCAAGTTCGAGAAACTCCTCCTCGAGATATTTTAAGGGAAATTCAAACACCTCAGGTATTCAGGACCGAGATCATCCGCGAGGCTTATCGTCGCGCGATTGAACGGGGCATCGAGGCAACCGATGATGCGACGCTCGTGGAACTCTTGGGCGAGAAGGTTACCGTTCTCGAAGGGCACTCCGCCAATATCAAGATTACATTGCCGGAAGACCTTCTATTGGCAGAGGCTTTACTACGCGAAGGGCGAGTGTGTTAATCGCGCGTGCGCGAGGAGGCTTTAGGAGACTTTGTTGGCCAAGGGCTCGTTCATGCTTCCCGTCCGATAACCCTGAAGATCAAGACTCACAAAAGTAAAGCCGATCTCCTTGAATCTCTCGACGATCGCCTCTCTTGTAATCGGATCAAAGAGTCGGTCGATCTCTTCTGGAGCCAATTCGATGCGAACCAAATCTCCGTGATACCGGACCCGGAATTCCCTAAACCGCAGGTCCTGTAAGAAACGCTCGCAGGCAGCGATCTTTTCGAGTTTCCCCACATTGATTTCGATGCCGTAGGGAAAACGAGATGAAAGGCAAGCGATGGCTGGCTTGTTCCATGAGGGAAGCTCAAGCTGGCGGCTGTACCGGCGGATGTCATCTTTAGTCATGCGGGCCTCCACCAGGGGGTGACGGATATGCCACTCTTTGGCCGCCTTGAGTCCTGGACGATGATCTTTGAGATCGTCCATATTTGTTCCATCCACTACTGTACTCACTCCAAGCCGGTCCGCCTGCAAACGGCAAATCCGGTAGAGCTCGTCCTTACAGAAATAGCAACGGTTGACCGGATTTTGCGAAAAGGAAGGATTCTCTAATTCATGAGATGCAACGACAACGTGCTCGCACCCTATGAGCTTGGCTAATTTTTCTGCGGCCTCCAGTTCCCCAGGTGGCGCGGTGGGGGATGAAGTCGTCAGAGCGATCGCCTGTTCTCCCAGGACCATGTGTGCGACCTTGAGGAGAAAGGTGGAATCCACCCCTCCTGAAAAGGCTACTAGGATCCCGCCTGTAGCTCTTAGTATCTCTTTCAATTCTTCAAAATTTGTGTCCATTAGCGATTGCTAAAGACCTCCGTGCTTAGATAATGCTCTCCCTTGTCCGCAAATAGGGTAACCACGACATGTCCCTTGCCCAAAGTCTTGGCGACTTTCAAAGCCGCACAGCATGCGGCTCCTGAAGAAATGCCAACTAAAACTCCCTCTTCCAGGGCAAGCCTCCTCGTGCAAAGAGCAGCATCCTCATCGGAAACTGCGATCACTTCATCGTATATCTGAGTGTTAAGGACCGCAGGGATAAACCCGGCACCGATCCCTTGGATCTTGTGATATCCGGGTTCTCCGCCCGAGAGCACGGGAGACGCCTGCGGTTCGACTGCATAAACCCGAATGCCTTTCATCTTATCTCTGAGGACTTCTCCGACTCCTGTGATGGTCCCTCCGGTTCCCACACCCGCAACAAAGGCATCGATCGTTTTAAACTGCTTCAGTAGTTCCACGGCTGTAGTTCTTCGATGGATCTCCGGGTTTGCTGGATTGTTGAACTGCTGGGGCATGTAATAATCAGAGTGCTCTAAAAGAAGTTCCTCCGCCTTCCGAATTGCCCCGCCCATCCCCTTGGTGTCTGGCGTTAAAATGAGTCGCGCGCCGTATGCGGTAAGGAGGCTGCGCCGTTCTTCGCTCATGGTATCGGGCATGGTGAGAATGAGCCGGTAACCTTTGACTGCTGCTACTAAAGCGAGCCCAATGCCCGTATTTCCACTCGTTGGCTCGACGATCGTTGCGCCGGGTTTGAGCTTGTCTTCCCGTTCTGCAGCTTCGATCATGCTCAAGCAGATGCGGTCTTTTACGGATCCGCCCGGGTTGAAGGACTCTAGTTTTGCCCAAACCTCAGCATCGTTTTTGCCGGGAAGGTTTCTCAACCTGAGGACTGGAGTGGAACCGATGAGGTCAAGGATCGATCGTGCGCCGTTTAGACTGTTCACACTTTATGTTCTTCCGAAAATCAGGAGTGGGGTTCGGGCATGCAGACGAAAGTATGCTATATTCTTGGGGTCGGAAAGTCAATTAAAAGAATCGCCCCCAGAATCATGCAGGAAAAAGATCTCGTTATCTTTCCGGGAGCGCTCGGAGACTTTATCTGCTTTTTTCCCACCCTGCGACAATTGGCAAAAGATAGGGAACTGGACTTCTTGGCCCGAACAGAATATGGAGACTTGCTTCCGCCTGACGTCAGGACACGCTCACTGGAGTGCTATGAAATCTCCCGTCTTTTTTCTCCTGGTCCTCATCAGGATCAAAGGCTTGTGAATTTTTTTTCGTCCTACGCCACGATTTGGTCGTGGATGGGAAGTAACCAACCTGATTTCGTTGAGCATCTTTCGGTCTTAGCCAAGGGCCGGTTGCGAATTTTTCCGTTTCGGCCCGTTGGTTCTGAGGTTCACTTGGTGGACTACTATCTCTCGTGTCTCGAAGGAAGCTGTCCCAGCGAAATCTCCCCTAGTGTTCCGCTAAGACGCGAAGCCGTTGCCTGGAGTTGCGAGTTTTGGCAGGGGAAGCGCTTTGCGGAGAAAAAGGTTCTTGCCCTGGCTCCAGGCAGCGGCGCCAAAGAAAAGAATTGGCCGATGGATTTCTATAAGATCGTGGCCGAGAGGTGGCAGCGAGAATGGAGCGGTGGAGTTGTGACTGTTCTCGGTCCTGTGGAAGAAGAGAACAGAAGCCTCGCTTATTCTTGCCATCCGATGTCGACGGTACGGGGCCTCTCTCTTGCCCAGTTGGCTGCCCTGTTAAGCAAATGCCATCTCTATCTGGGCAACGATAGCGGCGTCACCCATCTGGCTGCGTTGCTTGGCGTCACTACCATTGCGATTTTTGGCCCAACCGATCCTATTCAGTGGGCCCCGAGAGGGAGACGAGTTACAGTGGTAACCCGGCCCGTAGAGTGCTCACCTTGTGTTCCGTCGGTCATGAAGACTTGCCCACACACAAAATGTCTGACCGCGCTTTCTCCCGTCGAGGTCATGAAGGTTATAGAAGAAATTTGCGACAACCTTAAGGGGCCAGCTTGGGATTCACCTTCTTGACAAGGGGGGGTGCAGAGATTAAAGTTCAACAGGGGTAAATCTGCAAGTTTGGCGCGACGGATTCGCCCCGAGGAATAATGTCAAACTCCATTAAAACTACGCTCCTTTTAGGTCTGATGACCGGAATTATTTTGGGCATTGGACAACTCTTTGGCGGTTCACAAGGTTTGGTCATTGCGTTTGTCTTTGCCGTACTCCTTAACTTCGGCAGCTACTGGTTTTCTCACAAGATCGTTCTTGCGATGTATCGGGCCCGGGAGGTCGGTCTCGACGAGGCTCCCGAGCTTTACCGAATCGTCCAAAATCTCGCCTTGCGTGCGAAACTTCCGATGCCTCGCCTCTATATTATACCTTCTGAGTCACCTAATGCCTTTGCGACCGGAAGAAATCCCGAGCATGCAGTGGTTGCCGTGACAGAAGGCATATTGCGAATCATGAGTAGAGAGGAGCTCGAAGGAGTTCTCGCGCACGAACTTTCCCATGTCAGAAACCGGGACATTCTTGTGAGTAGCATTGCCGCTACTCTTGCCGGCGTGATTATGATGCTTGCCCATATGGCCAGGTGGGCTGCCATTTTCGGGACGGGAAGAGGTGAAAGAGACGAGGAAGGCGGAGGAGGAGTGTTAGGTCTGATTTTCATGTCCATCTTGGCTCCTATAGCGGCGCTTCTCATTCAGATGGCGATTTCCCGTTCGCGAGAATATCTGGCGGATGCTACGGGTGCGAAGGTTTCTGGAAATCCCCTTGGCTTGGCGTCCGCGTTGGAGAAACTTGCGCGAGCCAGCCAGCTTGTTCCGCTTGAGGGGGCGCGTCCTGAAACTGCTCACCTGTTTATTATGAACCCACTGTCCGGGCGAGCTCTGCTCAGCCTTTTCAGCACGCATCCTCCGATTGAAGAGAGGATTGCGCGACTGCGGGCCATGACTTATTAAGCCCAGCGTTTTTTTGGGAGCATGCCTGGAGTGTGTGCCGGCATCTTGGCCGACGACATTGCCAGGCATTTTTTCTCTCTACAGAGGGAAGTCCTATGGCTGAAGAAGCAGGAAAAAAAGGATTTAAGGTAGAGGACCGAAGGCGGTTCACGCCCGAAACAGGAGAGCCTCGAGAGACCTCTGAAACGGCTGCATCAGAATCGGACGCCGATGCAAAGTCAAAAGAAGAACCGCAACAAGAAGAATCTTCCGGCCAGGGACCGGAGATCAGCTTTTCCACCTTCATCATCAGCCTTAGCACACAGGCCCTCATGCATTTGGGAGAAATCCCAAACCCTCTGAGTGGCAAGGTAGAGAAAGATGTCTCGGTCGCCAAACAGATGATCGATATTGTTGCAATGCTCCGGGAAAAAACTCACGGAAATTTAGATCAAGGAGAAAACAAACTCGTTGAGGATGTTCTCTTTGATTTGCGTATGCGCTACGTCGAGGCCGTAAAGAAAAAATAGGAGAATGTAATGGAAGAAAAGGGTTTATTGGGAAAGAAGGTGGGCGTCAGGGGGTTGACGGTAGTCGCCTTGGTTTCTCTGTTGATTGGTCTGGGCATCAGCGGGCATCTGGATGGCCTGACGGGTGGCAGCCGCGGCTTGCACTTATGGGGAGAGTCGCAAAGTGCCGAAGTCCGTCCGGCCAGTCCTGAAGCGCAAGGATTGCCCGACTTTATCAACTTAGCGAAAAAGATGAGACCGTTAGTGGTGAACATCTCCACGGTCCAGGTCAGTGAAGGCGGCCAAGGATTCTCGAGCCCCTTCGGTGAAGAAGATCCATTTAGTGAATTCTGGCGCAGATTTTTTGGAGGTCCAATCCCGCGAGGACCGCAGCAACAGAGAAGTTTGGGTTCTGGGTTTATTATCGACAGCGACGGTTCTATCCTGACTAACAATCATGTTGTTGAGAACGCGCAGAAGATCGTTGTGAAGCTTTCCGATGAGAGGGAGTTCGAGGCCAAGGTGGTGGGTAAAGATTCCAAGACGGATATCGCTGTAGTCAAAATTGACGCACGAGGAAGTCTGCCCATAGCGTCCCTGGGCGACTCAGACCGGCTTGAGGTTGGCGAGTGGGTGATGGCCATCGGCAATCCATTCGGTCTGGACAGCACAATTACGGCGGGGATTGTCAGTGCCAAGGGCAGGCACATAGGGGCTGGACCTTATGACGACTTTATCCAGACCGATGCATCGATCAATCCCGGCAATTCAGGGGGGCCGCTGATCAACTTACACGGAGAAGTGGTAGGGATCAATTCGGCCATCTTCAGCAGAACCGGCGGGAATATCGGGATTGGTTTTGCGATTCCCATTAATCTGGCCAAGGAGCTTCTACCGCAACTTAAGGGTAAGGGGAAGGTAACTCGAGGCTATCTCGGGGTGCTGATTCAAAAGGTCACTCCCGACATTGCCGAATCCTTGGGTCTGGAAAAAGCCCGGGGAGCGCTGGTAGCGAACGTGTCCAAAGACGGGCCGGCGGACCGTGCAGGAATTAAGGTAGGAGACGTGATCATCGAGTTCGATGGCAAGGAGATCAAAGATTCCAATGAGCTTCCCATTATCGTGGCGCGGACCGCGGTGAACAAGAAAGCCCGACTGAAGGTGCTGCGGGACAAAAAAGAGGTTACGCTCGCGGTCGCGGTCGGCGAGCTTAAGGAGGAGGAAGTCGTTGCCTCTACCGAAGAAAAGGGAGAGCTGGGGCTTGCGGTCCAGAGAGTCACTCCGGAAATGGCCGAAAGCTTGGGCTTGGAACGGGCAGAAGGGGTCGTTATCACCGCGATTACACAAGGGGGCCCGGCCGATGAGGCAGGTCTCCGCCGGGGAGATGTGATTTTGGAGATCGATCGCAAACCGGTTCGCAATCTCGCTGACTACAAAAAAGCAATCGGAGAAAGAAAGGGAAAGGGGATCCTGTTTCTTGTGCGCCGCGGGGATAATACGCTCTTTCTTGCCTTGAAGCCTCGCCGGTAAACATCCAGTTGCAGTAAATCACAAAAGAGGGTCAGGTGAATTTCGCCCGGCCCTCTTTTTTCTTTTCGATTGCATTCAAGCGTCGATCACTGAAAGGCGAAGGCTATCCGTATCATGGGATTGAGGGGCATTTCTTTTTGACAGCGCCGATGGTACCTTGATTAGGGAATTCCCGGTTTGAAGAAAATCCGCCATAAGACTCTCAAGTTTGCCTCTCTTCTCTTACTTCTTTTCCTCTCAACGGGCATCATTGTCGGCGCATGGTACGTAAAGACAGTTGAGCAAGTCGTCGCCGTAAAATTTGAGGGGCAAAAATGGCAATTTCCGTCCAAGATTTATTCCGATACCTCTCTGCTCTATGTTGGGATGAATCTTCGCACGGAAGAGTTGGCTGAAAAGCTGCGTCGCTTGGGGTATCACGAGGTGCGACAGTCGCCGCAGGCGAGGGGAGAGTACCGTTTTCTCAAACGCGACGGTCTCCTAGAGATCTATCTGCAGGATTTTGCCTATCCGCTGGAAAAATTTAAGGGCTTTCCGATCCAAATTGCCCTTCAACGGGGGACGATCGCCAAAATGGCGAATCGCAACACAGGCGAAGAGCATTTTTCGCTTGAACTCGAACCCGAACTCATCACCGGCCTTTACAACCGCATCTGGGAGGAGAGAAGACTGGTGAAGTTGTCAGACGTGCCCCCCCTGTTAGTGCACGCGGTCCTATCCATTGAGGATGAGAGGTTTTATCGCCACCGGGGTATTGATCCCGTAGCGATCCTTCGCGCCTCTTGGGTCAATTTGCGCAGCGGTGCAGTCGTTCAAGGGGGGAGTACCTTAACGCAGCAGTTAATGAAGAACTTTTTCCTGGATGAGGGGAGAACTCTGCAACGCAAGTTCAAGGAAGCGCTTATGGCTCTCATTGCGGAGCGTAAGTATTCCAAGGAGGAAATCCTTGAAAATTACTTGAACGAGATCTACCTCGGCCAAAAAGGGGCGCAGGGAATCTTTGGAGTTTGGGAGGCCTCGCAGTTCTATTTTTTGAAGGAGCCCAAAGAGCTGACCGTCGGGGAAATGGCACTCCTGGCGGGGCTCATTAGAGCCCCCGGCCGCTACTCTCCCTATCGCAGCATAGAGCTAGCGACGCAGAGAAGAAATGTCGTCCTGGGTAAAATGTTACAGGAAAAAATCCTTACCCGAGGTCAGTACGAAGCGGCCGTGCGAGAGGCCATTCAGCGCCGTGAACTTATCAAAGTTGCCAATGACGCTCCCTTTTACGTCGATTTTCTCCGAAGGGAGCTTGCGGAAAATTATTCCAATGAGGTGTTGACAGCGGAAGGGCTAAAGATCTTTACCAGTTTGGACCTCCATTTACAGCGGCTCGCGGAAAGAGCTCTCGCGGATGGACTGAAGCGCCTGGAGGAAACCTATCCTTATTTGCGGAAGCGCGGCGAGGAGGATCATCTCGAAGGAGCGATCATTGTCGTTAAACCTCAGACGGGCGAGATCAAAGCGATGGTCGGAGGAAGGGATTACCAGAAGTCTCAATTTAACCGAGTCTTCCAGGCGCGGCGCCAACCAGGATCAACTGTTAAGCCGTTTACGTATTTGGGGGCTTTTATGTACGGGTCAGAAGAAGGAGGGAAAAAATTTACGTCTGCAACACTCGTGGACGATTCTCCCTTCACCTGGAGTTATGAGGGGCAAGAGTGGACGCCGCGGAACTACAAGGAAGAGTACTTCGGCACTGTGACGGTCCGTACGGCTCTGGAGAAGTCTCTTAACTCGGCTACTGTCCGTATCGCCAGGGAGGTAGGGATCAACAAGATTCGGGATTTGGCCTATCGTCTCGGGATTGAGAGTTCGCTTCCTGCATTGCCTTCTCTGGTTTTGGGCGGTGTTGAGGTTACTCCCCTCGAGCTTGCGACGGCATTTTCCACGTTGGCCAATAATGGCGTGCGAACTCATCCCTTGGCGGTGAAACAGGTAATGGATCAAGAGGGACGGGCCTTGGAGAAAAGAGACATTCGCGTGGAGAGAGTGATATCGCCTCAGATGGCTTTCATGATCAATCATTTGCTAAAGGGTGTCTTGGACCGGGGAACGGGGTATGGGGCGAGGGCTCAAGGATTTGATCGGGCAGCGGCGGGAAAAACTGGGACTACTAATGACCTCAAAGATGCGTGGTTTGCAGGCTATACGCCCGACCTCTTAGCAGTTGTGTGGGTCGGATTTGATAATCAGACCAAACTCGGTTTATCGGGTGCCCAGGCCGCCCTTCCCATCTGGACCGACTTTATGAAACGGGCTACAGCCGGGACTCCAGTTACTGACTTTGTCCCACCACCGGGCATTAAGATGGTCAATATCGATCCTTTGAGTGGCTACCTCGCGACTTCCAATTGTCCCCGGGTTATCCTCGAGGCCTTCATTGAAGGAGAGGAGCCCAGTGGTTATTGTCCGCTTCACCCCGCCCCTTTCGCCCGATTGCTTCGGGAGCCTATAGATCTTTTGTCTTGGATTTTATCTCCTTTCCTGGGAAAATAGAGGTTGTGGAGATATAATTTTGCGCCCACGCGTGATTTTGGTTCTGTTTCTTTTTCCGCTCTTGGCCCAGGCCTGTGCGACTCGTCCGACTTACCGCCCATCTTCGCATGGGCGAAGTCCCGTTCCTCCAAGCCCAACTTCTCCTCAAGCCCCGGTTCCATCGGTAAAACCACAGGCAAGCCAGCCGAAGCCTTTGACGGAAGAGGCCAAAATCAAAGAACAGGATCTCAGAGAGAGACGCCCGCCCGTTCAGGAAAAAGCAGATCAGAGTTCGGGTTCAGGCCCAAGTCGCGAGGCGCCTTCTTTGCCTGACGATAGCTCTCTTATTGCAAAGATTACTCCGATGACCTCGCCTCAACGCGCCGCATCTCTACGCTTAACCGAAGAAGGAAGAAAACTCCTTGACGCTGGAGAGTACACTAAGGCTTTGGCTAGGTTGGAAAGGACTATCTCTATTGATTCGACCAATCCCTACAGTCATTACTATTTGGCAAAAGCGCATTATCATTTGGGGCATTATCAAGAATCCCTCAACTTCCTCGGCGTGGCAGAATCCCGTCTTGACGGTGAGCCCTTTTGGCTGGCGGAAGTCTTCGCTCTGAAAGGCGAGAATTTCCGGGCCTTAGGCTTCTCGCAGAAGGCAGATTCGAGCTACTCGGAAGCCCTTCGTTTGAACTCAAGGAACCGAGCGGCCTCCGAAGGATTGAGCCGCCTGCGAGGCGAGCGTCCGCCAGATTATTACTAGAAGAGCTGGTTTTGACGCGAAGGACTTCATGTTAGTCTTGGGTGTAGAGACCTCGTGCGATGATACAGCCGCGGCGGTGCTTCTCGACGGTCGCACCATCCTCGCGAATTTAGTCTCTTCTCAGGATACCGTTCATGGCCCTTTTGGGGGGGTGGTTCCAGAGCTAGCCTCGCGTCAACACGTGCGCCACATTCTACCTATCCTAGAGGCGGCTCTCGAAAAGGCGGGGATCACGCTAAAGGACTTGGATGGAATCGCCGTCACTCGAGGCCCCGGGCTAGTGGGCTCCCTCTTGGTAGGACTTTCCGTCGCGAAAGGAATTTCTTTTCGTTGGGGCATTCCCTATGTCGGCGTTAACCATTTAGAGGCCCATCTCCTCGCTGTATTTCTAGAGCGAGAGATTTCGTTTCCCTTTATAGCTTTACTTGCCTCCGGAGGCCATACGCTTCTCTATTTAGTTCGGGATGTTGGCGAGTACATCCATTTGGGTGGCACTCGCGACGATGCAGCCGGAGAAGCCTACGATAAGGTGGCGAAGATGATGGATCTGGGCTATCCCGGCGGCAGAATGATCGATCACTTGGCGAAGGCGGGCAATGCCAGGGCTATATCCTTTCCTCGTGCCCGGCTGAAGAAGGGCGCTTACGACTTTAGTTTCAGCGGTTTGAAAACCGCTGTGTGGCACTATCTCAAGGCCAAAGAAAAAGACCGATGGCAAACGCAAAAGGCCGATATCGCGGCGAGTTTCCAAGAAGCGGTTGTGGAGATGCTTATGGCTCCCACTTTACGGGCTGCCAAAGAGCTTTGCATCAATCGGATTGTTTTGGCAGGCGGAGTTGCGGCGAACAGTCGTCTTCGTGAGAGGATGAAAAAGGAAACAAACGGAACCGGGATCGAGGTCGATTTTCCTTCGCCCACCTTCTGCACCGACAATGGCGCCATGGTCGCTCTCTGTGGGTATCACTGGCTCAAGCGGGGACATCGCGACGATCTCCGCCTTAACGCGGATGCCGACCTCACTCTTTGATAGACAGTTAAGGGCTAAGGGTTTTAAGAGCTAAGCGTGGCTGAAAACTCAAGGCCGTGGCGAGTGGGATGAAAAGCCCATGGTCACTCTTTACCAAGAGGCAAAAACAGCCCTGCGCACTTCGCTCTTCCATCCTAAAAAGAGGTTAGGTCAAAATTTTCTTATCCATGAAAGCGTCATCGAGGCCATCCTCGGGCTAATCCAGCTCTCTCGAGATGACGAGATCCTTGAAATTGGCCCCGGTCTGGGATTTTTGACCCGCAGGTTAACGGATGTTGCGCGCAAGGTCTGGGCGATCGAAGTGGATCCTTTTCTAGCGGAGCGCTTGAGAAACAGCCCGCTGGGAAATCAGCCTGCATTCACTCTCATTCAAGACGATGTTCTCAAGATTAACCTAGCTGAAATTCTCCCAGATCATCAGGTCAAGTTGGTCGCGAACCTTCCTTACAGTATTTTGACTCCTGTCCTCTTTCGTCTCTTCGAGTTTGGAGAACATTTTTCTGTGCTAGTCCTGATGGTTCAGCGGGAAGTAGCGGAGCGGATGACCGCTCTTCCCGGCACTAAGTCATACGGAACACTATCCGTTTGGTGTCAGATTTACGGACACATCTCGGACAAAGTCAGTGTGTCGCCGGAAGCCTTTTTTCCGCGTCCCCAGGTGAGATCTACAGTTTTGAAAATCAAGCTGCACCCCCAACCGCTAGTCCCGCAGGATGAACTGCCCTACCTCCAGAAGGTCGTGCGAGCTGCTTTCGGCCAGAGACGAAAGATGTTGGCCAACGCTTTGGGCAGTTTAGTAAAAAACGGCAGAAACGAAGCTGAGCTGTTGCTTCGAGAGGCGGGCATCGATCCGCGACGCCGGGGTGAAACCTTGAGTGTGGATGAGTTTATCCGCTTGGCCCGCGGCACCAGGACGGCGAATGAGAACTCAGGGCTCAGCGCTTGCGGCTGAGAGCTGGAAGAACTATTTTTATGCCTGAACTGCCAGAGGTCGAAACCATCTGTCGCGGGCTCCGTTCGCTGCTTGCAAGGCTCACGATCACCGATGTTAAGGTATTGGAGAGCCGTTTAAGAAATCCGATCAGTCCCAATCTTTATTCCGAACTCCATCAGAAAACTATTTTGGATGTGCAGCGGAGAGGAAAGTATATCTTGATATCTTTAAAAGAGAATTGGGTTTGGCTTATTCATTTGGGGATGTCGGGAAAATTAGTTTTTGTCAGGGCGGAGCAGCCCAGAGCGCGGCACGATCACATTATTGTCAGCTTCGATAATGGCCACGAGCTACGTTACAACGATCCACGGCGCTTCGGTCTCTCGGCTGTTGTTGCTAGGGCCGAGTTGGTGCGCCTTTCTCAGATAGCCAACCTTGGATTAGACCCCTTGGATCACCGATTCAACACCGATTACCTCCATGGGATTGCCCGCCATTCCAAGCGTCGAGTGAGAGATCTGTTGATCGATCAGACGGTCGCAGCAGGCTTAGGAAACATCTATGTCAATGAGATTCTCTTTCAGGCGGGCGTTCGACCCACACGGCGAGCCTGGACGCTGAGACGCCAGGAGATCGGGCAGATCGCGCAGGTTACGCCGAAGGTTCTACAGAGAGCCATCCGCTGGCGTGGGACATCTTTTTCGGATTATCGGGACGGGGAGGATCGGAGAGGGGGATTCCAGAATCATCTCCGTGTCTATGACCGAGCGGGAGAAAAGTGCAAAGTTTGCACAACTCAAATCAAAGCCGTCCGCCTGGGCAATCGCAGTGCCTTTTACTGCTCGAACTGCCAGAAGTAAACTGGAAAGATTATTTAGGTTTCAGAACAGTCCTGTTCCCCACATAGGTCTCACAATAGACCTTTTTGCTCCCGAAAGTGGCCGTAACACGTTTTCTCGTGTAGAGTCGGCCTTCGCCTTCATATTCGTCGAGCCTTTGCATTGATCGGCGGTCTACATTTCTAATCAGTAGGCCTTCCACCACTGCGCCCTTCTCCGGGACAATGTAGGGGTAGCCACGATCTGAGTTTAGTTTTCTGAAATCTTTAAGAATAGCGGGAAAGGTCACAAACGATTTGCCGGTGAGTTCATAGAAATGCGATTTATCTGTCAGAGTTCCATAGACAAAAAGATTCGCCACCAATAATCACCCAATGATCCTATAATCGCCTCCCAGATAACTTCGGCACAGGTTGACGTAGGTCGAGGAACCTATCTTGATCCAGTTAAGGGCTTCACCGCTAAGGTCTTTCTTCACCTGAGCCGGACTTCCTGCCGCCAGAACACGTGGGGGAATTTTGGTATGGGGGACTACCACGCTTCCTGCAGCAATGAGCGACTCCTCCCCGATCTCACTGTGATCGAGGAGTGTGGCGTTCATCCCGATGATAGCTCCACGGCGAATAAGACATCCTTCCATGATAGCTGCGTGGCCAACCGTAACATCCTCTTCTATAATGGTCGGGGCTTCGCCTGAGTGAATGACGCAATTATCTTGGACGCTGGTGCGCGCACTGACTACGATGGGGTTTTCATTTTCATCGGACCTGAGAACCGCGCCGAACCAAATGCTGGCATCGTCACCCACAGTCACATCACCAATCAGAACTGCGGTGGGGGCGATGAAAGCTTTGGGAGAGATCTTGGGTGTGTGTCCCTTATATTCAATGATCATGAAAAACCTCCATGGTGATGGGCGTCAAAATAATTAGAGGGAGCGAAAAATCAACGCTCCTTTCAATTGAGGGCGAAAGATTGGGCTACCATCTCGACGATCTTTTTTCCGATAGCCAGGGATGCGGTGGCGCCAGGCGAAGGAGCGTTGAGCACGTGGACGGCGTTTCCAATTCTCTTGATGACGAAATCATCCAAAAGGGTTCCATCGGGCGCGATCGCCTGTGCCCGCACGCCCGACCCGCCGGACATCAAGTCCTCCTCTCTGATTGCCGGCACAAGACGCTGCAGCGCATTTGTGAAGGCCCTTTTGCTTAAGGAGCGGTAATTTTCCTCCAGTCCCATCCTCCAATACTTCCGCGCTAAGGATTGGAAACCTTTGTAGGAGAGCGTTTCCCAAAGATCGCGGAGGTTGATGTCCGTTTTCTTGTAACCTTCCCGGGCAAAGGCAAGAACGGCGTTGGGACCTGCTTCCACGTAACCGTGAACGGTTCGGGTGAAATGGACTCCCAAAAAGGGGAATCTCGGATCGGGCGCTGGATAGATCAGTCCTTTAACAAGAAAACGCTTTTCAGGGATCAACTTGTAGTACTCACCTCGGAAAGGAACGATCCGTACCTCCGGATCTGCGCTCCGGAAATCGGATGGGGTCATCATGCTAGCGATTCTGTCTGAAAATAGGCCGCCGCAGTTGAGGAGATATTTGGAATTGAATTCCGCGCCGGGGGTCTGGATCATGATCCCTTCTTCCCGTTGGACAATATTTGTGACTTCGCATGAAGTGAGGATTTCTCCACCCTGCTCTTTCACTTGTCTCGCATAGGCCTCAGCCACCTGGACGAAGTCGATGATCCCGGTCGCCGGTGAATAGACGGCGCGGACACCTTGAGCGTAGGGCTCGAGCTCCCTTAGCCGCTCGGGGCCGATCATTTCCAGGCCCGGAACATTGTTTGCCGTTCCTCTCCTGAACAGCTCTTCCAGTCTTGGGATTTCCTCAGGGTGGGTGGCCACAATCACCTTTCCGCACAGCTCATAGGAAATTCCGTTCCTCTCGCAGAAGTTCAGAAGGGCTCTGCGGCCCGCGGCACAGGTTTCGGCCTTGAGCGATCCGGGCTTGTAATAGATGCCCGCATGGATGACTCCGCTATTGTGACCGCTTTGGTGACTCGCAATCCGGTTCTCTTTTTCCAATACGAGAAGTTTGACTTTGGGATATTTCTCGGCCATCTGCATCGCCGTGGCCAGACCGATGATGCCGCCGCCGATGATCGTTAGGTCAAACCGGCCCGGGGGCATAGTTCACTCCGGATGGGCTTGCTTGCCCGGTGCTCGCCCAGGAAGCATCGCCATCTCCTCTCGTCCGGAATCGGAAAGGGTTCATGGAAATAATTGGCTTTGATAGAACGATTTGAGGCGTGCAATTTTCGCCTCGAGTATCGAGAGACCAGAAAAGAAGGCGTTAATCTATTTTTCTCCTGCTTAGTCTGCCTGTCTTTCCTTCATTCTTCGTACGAGCTCTTCGTAGGATGAGTTTGCGATGATTCGATTAAACTCTGATCGATAGTTGTTGAGCAATATAGCGGCAGACACAGTCGGGCGTACAAGTCTCATTGCTTCTCGCCTGACGATGTCAGATCTCCTCCTACAAATTTTCCTATGAGATCTGAAATATCCGGGGGCGACTCGGTTTCTCGGATTTGGCCGTTGGAAGCTATGAGTTTGTCCGAGGCCCCGGGGGTGAGTAGTATAAATTTGTCACCGATGAGCCCTCGAGACCGGACAGATGCGATTGTGTCTTCTGGGAGCTTCACGTCTTCATTGATCCTTAATGCGACGCGAGCTCGATCTTCATTGAGGCTAAGCGCTTCTACCCTTCCAATCTTAACCCCAGCGATCTCCACGGAGTCTCCGGGTTTCAGGCCGGCTACTGAAGCGAAGTCGGCATAGACAATGTAACCCCTGTTCCCTAATATCTCTAGTTTGCCAAGGCGGATGGCGAGGTAGCCCAGGCAGATGACTCCCGCAAGTACGAAGATGCCCACTATAAGGTCCGTTCTTTTTTGGTTCATCACTCCACCATGCTCCTAGAGCACCTGGATAGGGCCCTCAGTCTCTCCTCGAATGAATTGTCGTACAACCGGATTTTGTGAAGCCTGGAACTCCCTTGTAGGTTTCATCTCCTCGATCACGCCGCCGACCAATATAGCGACATAGTCCGAGATTTCAAAAACCTGAGGAATGGTATGACTTACCACGACTGCTGTAAAACCGAAGGTCTTCTGTGTTCTGGCGATGAGTTGGTGGATCCCAGTTGCCAGCACAGGGTCGAGACCCGTAGTGGGTTCATCAAACAGAACAATCTCGGGATCCATGATCAAGGCCCTGGCCAGTCCCGCCCTTTTTCTCATGCCCCCGCTTAACTCGGCCGGATATTTGTATCCCATTCCTTCAAGGCCAACCTGATCCAACCGTTCCTGAACCTTCTTACTTATTTCGGTTTCAGCCAGGGTGGTTTTTTCCCTCACTGGGAACGCCACATTATCGAAGACGGTCATGGAATCTAGCAGTGCCGCTCCCTGAAAGAGAACCCCGAAGCGTTTTCGCATTTCGTACAGATCTTTCTGTCCCAGTTGAGTGATGTCTGTCCCGTCGATCCATATGGAGCCTCGGTCTGGGAGAAGAAGGGCGTTTAGGTGTTTGAGAAGGACGGTCTTCCCACACCCGCTCGTTCCCACTATCGTGGTCACCTTCCCTTTGGCCACTTCCAGATTGACGCCCTTGAGGACCTCCTGAGCACCAAATTTTTTGTGCAAATCAACGACGCGTATCAAGGCGATTTTAAAGGGGCTGTTATTGCATCACCGAGGTCAAGAAATAATCCCAGACAAGGACCAGGATAAAAGAAAGCACGACTGACTCAGTGGTCGCCCGGCTTACTCCGGTGGCCATCGGCGGTGCGTGAAATCCTTTATAACAACAGACCCAGGTAATGATGAGACCGAAACTCAGCGACTTTACGAATCCACTGTAAACATCATGGAAGATAATGCTGTTTTCCATACCTGAAAAATAACTCCCGGAACTGACTCCGAGGAGGCCCACCCCGATAAGATAAGCTCCGTAAATCCCAACCACGTCGAAGATGGCGGTCAAGAGGGGCATCGCAATCAAGCTGGCAATGATGCGCGGCGAGACCAAATACTTGACAGGATTAATGGCCATAGCGTAAAGGGCATCGATCTGTTCTGTAGCCCGCATGGTTCCCAATTCGGCAGCCATGGCCGATCCTGTTCTTCCGGTCACCATAAATGCCGAGAGCACCGGTCCGAGTTCACGCAGAAGACCCAAGGCCGTAACGGAACCCAGCCAGCTTTCAGCATTGAATTTTCTCAGGCTATAATAGCCCTGGAACCCCATGACCATGCCGGTGAAGAAGCCTGAGAGAACAACGACCGACAAAGAATCCACGCCGATCGTCTTGATGTGGTAGATAATGAGACGAATTTTGGCTGGCCGGCGGAATGCTAGTGCTACAGCGGATAGAAGGAAAAGAAACATGGCGCCCATGCCAAGGACCAGATCCAGAGTGAATCGTCCGATGTGAGTGAGGAGTGAAAACATCACGCGTAAGCAAAGCGAGCACTCTGCTCATATAAGAAACTCAGAGACTTTGCAAGTTCATGAGGAAACGCCAGAAAATATTAGAAGATGAAACTTTAGACGTGCTTCTCAAAGAGAAGGTGGCGGTCATTCAAAGCAAGAAGGGATACCGTTTTTCTCTCGACGCTGTCCTGCTCGCTCATTTTCTCAGGGTCCGTGACGGTGAAACGATTGTCGATCTAGGAGCCGGCAGCGGAGTGGTTCCGCTGATCCTTTGCTTCCTCCACTCTTCGTTGCATGTCGCTGGTATCGAGATCCAAGCGGCCATGGTGGAGAGAGCTTTAAGAAGCGCTGCCTGGAATGGCTTCGAGCAGAGAATGAAGATCGTCCAAGGGGATGTCTGTTCGGTTGAGCAAATTTTTTCTCCGCAGAGCTTTGATGGCGCAATCTGTAATCCGCCTTATCTGGGTTTGAAAAGAGGTCGAATCAACCCCGACCCGGAGAGACGTGTAGCCCGGCACGAAATTCGTGCATCCCTCAGACACTTTCTGCAGGCGGGTTTCTATTTGTTACGCGACAAAGGAAAGATGGCCTTGATCTATCCCGCGGGGCGAGCGGTCGAGCTCCTGCAAGCGATGCGGGAAGAAAGCCTGGAGCCGAAAAGAATGAGATGGGTGCATTCGTTCCCGACGAGCGAAGCCGCGCTCGTACTCGTAGAAGGGGTCAAGGGAGCAAGAAGTGAAGTAACAGTCGTCCCTCCTCTAGTCGTCTACGAGGAACCTGGAATCTACACCGAAGAAGTGAAGAAGTTTCTCGACAGATAAAGATCGTTATTTCTGCTTTCGAGAATAGACGGAAAAAAGCTTCTTTAAGGCGCGGCGGGTTTCCGGATCCTTGATGATTTGCAGATCTTTGTCTTGGAACTGGGACGCGGCTCGGAAGGAACTTTCGTCGCGGGTAAGATCTTCAGTTGCTGGTTTTCCAGAGCCGCCGTCTAACTTGCCCACTAAGAAAAAAATATTCTTTACTATGTCGCCGCCGAGACTCTGATTGAGTTTCTCAGCTATCATTTCTTTCATGTATTGGAGTTGCTGCATCCAGACCGGGCTGGTAACTTTTACAAATAAAGTGCCGTTGCGGATCTTTTCGGGCTGAGCATTGCGTGCGATGGTGGAGCCTACGATTTCGTCCCATATAGGCCATACCCCGTGCTCCCTCAATCGACCGGACAGGTCGAGTCTTTTGAGTGAGTGGTCCAGGATCGCGCCGATTCGCTCCACCTCAGAAATCTTCTTGGGCATATTCCTCGCTTATCATAGAATAAGAGGAATGGAAAGATGAAAAAACCTGCTAAAATAATGTTTCCGATGCTGTTAAGAAGCTGTTGATAGTAAGAAAATATTTTGTGTAACTTCTCATTTTCATGACAGTTTTTGTCTAGAAGAGATATCCACAGAAAAATTAAAAAATTGCTTGACAACACAATATATGGTAGTCCATAATCGCGTTCCCACAAAATGACGGATGTTCGTTCACAACAAAGACTAGCGAAGATTTTACCTGAAATCTCCACCGGGAAATCAGCACATCCGTGTTTTCCATATTATAATGGGGTTTTAATTTTCACTCACGGTGGACTGAAATAAGATACGGTAGACTGAAATAAGAAAGGAGATGGGATGATGGCCACGACAGCGCCGATAAAGAGCGAAGAACAGGTGCTCCAGGAAAGTTCTACTGAGAAGCCTGGACTCAGTTTAGCGCGTTACTTCACGCGTGCAGGGGTGAGCCCGTATGATGCCATCGAATGGGAAATCCGAACGGCTACGATCGCGAACGAGAAAGGAAAGGTCGTCTTTGAGCAAACTAACGTTGAGATTCCGAAGTCTTGGTCTCAGATGGCTACCAATGTCGTGGTCTCGAAATATTTCCGCGGCCCTTTGGGGAGTCCCCTAAGAGAGCACAGCGTGCGGCAGCTGATAAGCCGCGTGGTGAGTACACTCACTAAGTGGGGTAAAGCCGACGGCTACCTTGCTACGGACGATGATGCTCAAATCTTCGCGGATGAATTAACTCATATCCTTCTCCATCAAAAAGCCTGTTTTAATAGTCCTGTCTGGTTCAACTGCGGAATCGAAGAGAAGCCACAATGTTCCGCCTGCTTCATTCTTTCAGTGGAAGATACGATGGAATCCATTTTGGACTGGTATCGCAAAGAAGGGATTATCTTTAAAGGCGGCTCAGGTTCCGGTGTGAATCTATCCAGGATCCGCTCCTCTAAGGAGCAGCTGGCGGGAGGCGGTACCGCCTCAGGTCCTGTGTCTTTTATGAAAGCTGCGGATGCGTCAGCGGGAGTGATTAAATC
>DASYRN010000089.1:0-10535 GCA_036004365.1 Binatia bacterium | reverse complement strand
CCTTGATAACATGAGCGATCCGATGGAGATCAATCCTGCCGTCTCTCCCTCGCCCATGACGAATGTTGTAGGTCATCACCCGAAGATTAGAACCATGTCCGTTTTTGGAGCCGTTGGTCGCCATGAAGTGTCCCACAAGGCAAAAAAATCGTTCCGGGGATTTCTCTTCATAACTATCATGTTCGCTCTATCTTTGGAAGTCCGCACGACGAGCCGGTGCGCGGATCGGAAGTCTAATCAACGGGAGAGATGCAGTGCTTGGAGCAATTTGATAAGAGCCGTCGCTGCCTTTTTATTATCCTTCGCCTTGTTAACCGGGCGAGCGCTTTCTGGAGTTTCAGTTGCGCTCTCCTCTTGGCTCGCTCTTTTTTCAACCCCCTCTTGTTTATTTTCCCGTGGCGATGCGGTTCTCAATTGATCTCCGAAAAGCCACCCGGGAATAAAGAGTAGAAGAAAAAAGATGACCCCGATCCTCTTAAACATTTTAAACATTCAACATCCACACGGAGAAAGGGGCATGGTTTGCATGCCCCTTTCGGTTCCGCAACAGTTATTTGCTGCCAGGTCGGTCTGGCCGGTCCGTACTTCTCTCGGTTCCGGGCTTTTCACTTCTCTCGGCTCCGGACTTCTCACCTCTCTCGGCTCCGGGCTTCTCTACCGACTGTGCAACCAGCTGCCCCTTTGGACCCGTGGAATACTGCACGATCACTTTGTCTCCCACTTTGATGTCCGCGAGGGATTTCTTGGCGGCGGCACCCGTAGCGTCCAGCTTCATTTCCTTCCCTTCAGCCTTGAGCGTCAATGTGCCGGCCTTCGAATCTATGGAAATAACTTCCCCGGTCGCCTTCTTCGCATCCGGGCTGGCCGGAATACCTTTGTCCTCCATGCCTTGCTCCCGGCCCGGAGTCCCCCCCGGAACTGCCTGAGCAAAACCAGCCGTGCTTAGCGCAAGCACTAAAGCACCCGCGAATAGTATGACAAGCGTTTCTCGTTTCATGACTTCACCTCCTTTCTACAATCGATTCTTGCGATTCTTGATGAATCAAGCTGTTCGACTGGGCGATTCGCGCCGATCGAACCATTGATCCGCCCACTTCCTCACCTCGTCCTTCTGATCCCCGTACCGCTTCTGTGCGATTCCCAGAAACTTGTCGTAATCCCCCTCAGCCTCCAACAGATCATCGTCCGTAATTTTACCCCATTGTTTCTTAAGCTCACCTTTGAATTGCTTCCAGCTCCCTTTGAATTGCTCCCGATTCATAAATCCCTCTTTTTCGTATTCGTAAATTGTCGGGATGCGCTAGCCAGCCCGCGGCTCGCCCGGTTTCACATCGATCTTATCGTTGATCGTGATGCCGGGCTGCATGCTCTTAGCCAGTTCGACCGCTTTAGCCCTCTGGTCCTCTGACTGGACCGTCCCCGACAGTGTCACTTCATTCTTGTCCGCATTGGCGCTCACATTTATGTCCGCCGCCTTCAATGCCTCGTCCTTATCGAGCTGGGCCTTAATGGTTTTTTCCAGATCCGAATCGCTCATCTTCGCGCTGGACGTCGCTTTCTTTTCTCCCTCGGGCCCACCGCATGACATGACGCTGAACACTAATGCGAGAACGGACAAATAAAGCAGTTTTTTCATATAACCTCCCTTTTTATTTCAAACATGCGTACCTCCAAGTACTGAGTCCAAAAAGTATGCCAAGATTATGCGCGAAAAATTCCTTTGATTTTTAAGGATATGAGCTATGCTTGCAGGTTTAGTCCTGCACGATCTCTATGTCCGTATAAGACCTAAAATGCCGATGATGATGAGATAAAAAGCGACTATGTAATTTAGCAATCTTGGCATCATTAGGATCAATATGCCGGCTATGAGAGAAACCACCGGCTGTAAACCGACTTGAATAACCATGCCCGCTTGTTAACGAAGCCCTCTCAAAAGCGAACTCTGCCAAAGAGCTTCTTGTTTAATGCCATGTCAGCGCTGAAGGCGATCTCGACAAAAGATCTACGAGGAGATAACTAACCAAAAGGTTGACCTCCCTTTCATCATGGGCATACGGCGCGGCCTCTTCAGCAAGGGCGACGATGAGATCACCTAAAGTCGTCTGAACGGTTCTTTCTCTGGACATGTACTCTTATCGAGCAAACGATATGCCAAGAGACACGCGATACTAAATCCCCTTCGTTTTTAAGGTCTTTTGAGGTTGACTTTGTTTTTAAAGGTCTTCTCTATTTGAAGGCATTATCCGGAAACAGAATTTTTTTGCAGGCAGTTCCCTACAGGGTTCTCTGACCTCAAAATGACGAGAAAGAAATAAGTTTGGAGCTGAGGAAGGCTTTATCGATTTGTTGTGCGGTGTGGTGGAAACTTAATGGAAAAAATCCGGCTATGTCTTTGGCGCCTTCTTTTCGACAAAATCGATGATCTTAGCTTCAAGCTTGACCGCGTCGAACGCGTTGATTTCCTGCACGCAGGTGGGGCTGGTAACATTGACCTCCGTGAGGAAGCCGCCGATAATGTCCAGCCCCACAAAGTACAGGCCCAGCTCTTTGAAGGACCCCGCGAGTGCGCGGCAGATCTCGCGATCTCTCGGCGTGATTTTCGCGGCAGCGGATGAGCCCCCCGCATGAAGGTTAGCCCGGTTGTCATTCTCCCGGGGAATCCGAAGCAGGGCCCCGATGGGCTCGCCGTTCAGCACCAGCACCCGCTTGTCTCCCTGCCGGACCTCTGCAAGGTAGCGCTGGCCCATCACAGGCACTCGGCCCTCAGCGGTAACAAGTTCTAGGATCGCGTTGACGTTCCGGTCTCGACTATTGAGATACAGCACGCCGCGTCCTCCCGCGCCCTCCAAGGGCTTGATGATGATCTCGCCTCCTTGCTCTTCGATAAAAGCTTTGAGTTGATGGATGCTGCTGCTTACGATTGAAGGAGGAATGATCTCGGGAAAGTTAAGCGCGTAGAGTTTTTCCGTAGCCTCTCTGAGACCGTGCGGATCATTGATGACCACGCACTGTTTGGCATCGACTAGACTCAGAAGATGGGTCGCAAAAAAAAATTGCAAGTCAAATGGAGGATCTTTTCTCATAAGGATGACATCGAACCAAACCAGGGGCTTGGTCTCGGAAGGCCCCAACTCGAAATGAGGCTTGCCCCGAACCACACGGACAGGCCGAATGGCTCCGTGCGGCACCGCGTCTTTAATGAAAAGGTCTCCCATTTCCATATAAAAGGTCTCGTGACCCCTCTGTTGTGCCTCCAACATCATCACGAAAGTCGTGTCTTTATCGATATTAATCTTATCAATCGGGTCCATGACGACCCCTACCTTCAAGGTTCGCATCGCGTTTCCTACTTTCCTTTATCTTGAAAGGATGACTCTCGAATGACCCAGGTGCGAGCCAAAAGATCGTGCCACCCTCTTTTTCTTCGGTTGAACAGGATCCAGAGGAAGCCCAAGCCGAAAAAAGCTGAGAGCAGGTATCCGATTAGACGAACGAGGGCTTGGGAGTAAGTGATCGGTTCTTGATTGCGATCGACAACTCGAAGACCGAGGAGCCATTTTCCAATGGTCCTGCCGTCCAACCCGTGGAACAAAACAAAATAAGCGGCGGCGAGAAGGAGATAGCCCCAAAGAGCCATCCTCAATAACGGCATGGGATCATCCAAGACTGTCCGGTCATAAGCGGCCAATCCCACCTGGTAGGCAACGTAAGAGGAGAAAAAAAGGAGAACGGAGAGCAAGGACAAGACGACAAGATCGATAAAGAAAGCGCAAGCGCGACGGACAAAGCCTCCCCAACGGATCTCGCGCACCTTCTCCTGCTCCTGTTTGGATTTTTCCTCCTTCTTAAACTGACCATAAAGTCGGTCAAATTCCCTATCCAGCGCAAATCCCCAATCCGGCGTGCGCGTGATTTCCTCTCCTGGAGCCGCCTCATCTTCTTGAGGGAGCACGGGCATATCTGTGGCGTTGAATCTGGGCTGCTTCTGTGCGAGCTGCGCTCCGCACTGCTTACAGCTGGCAGAGTTATCCGCAAGAACAGCCCCGCATTCTGGACAGTTCATAGAGCTGGAAATGGCGACGACAGGTCCCATGCTAGAAAAACTTAAGAGATGAGGCAAGGACCTTTTATCCCATATCGCCCCAGAGAAACTGCACAACGGTAACAGCCGCCAAAGCGGCCGTTTCGGAGCGGAGTATTCTCTTTCCTATTCGGACTGAACGGAATCCCTGGCGCCACGCCTCTTCCACTTCACCCACGCTAAACCCGCCTTCAGGGCCGACCACAAGAAGCAGAGAGCCTAAATCGGCTCTTTCTTTCCGGAGTTGGGCTAGCCCCTCTACTTTCTCCCCTTCCCAAAAAAGAAGCTTGAGGTCACAAGGCCAAGGCTTGCCTATGAGACCGGAGAAATCCATAAACTCTCCTATCTCTGGAATCTGCGAACGACGCGATTGCTTAGCGGCGCTAAGAGCTATCCGTTTCCATCGTTCCCGGCGCCGTTCGATCCCAGCCGCGTCCGGCCTAGGTACTGTGTAAGAGGAAAGAAATGGCACAATGAGCTTGACCCCAAGTTCTGTGCCCTTCTCAACGATCCAATCCATCTTATCGCCCTTGCCTAGTGCTTGAGCTAAGGTGATCTCGAGCAAAGACTCCCGGTTCGGTTCGTAGGATCTTAAAATTTCTACCTCTCCCGTCTCCGGCGTGTAGGATCGAAGAACAGCTTCATGCTCTTTTCCTTCGTCGTCGAAGACCGTCACCAGATCACCGGGGCTCAGACGAAGCACCCTTCTCATATGTTCAAGCTCTTGCCCTTCCAGAAAACCTTTTCGGCCCTGAATTTTCTTTCTGGGGAGAAAGAAACGGGCCATATTAGCCCCTCTTTCTAAGCAGGAATGTGGCCCACTCTTTTTGATGGATCTGGCGGGACAACATGAAAGGGCTGGGGCAAAAGTAGCGCAGCACCTCTCCGGCTTTCGGCTTAAAGATACCTGAGAGAATCAAATATCCATGAGGCGAGACTTTGTTTTTCAAAATGCTGCAGAAATCGATGATCGTTTCAGCGGTGAGGTTGGCGACCACGATCGAAAAGCTCTTCTTAACTCGTCCCAATCCCGAATGGGATAGAACCACGATCTTTTCCACTCGATTCCGCCTTACGTTGACTTGTGCGGCTTTAAGCGCGACGGGATCGTTATCTATGGCCAACACTTTGGAGATACCCATCTTGGCCAGCGCGATCGCGAGAATGCCCGAACCGGTGCCGACATCGAGGGCGGTTTTATCGCTGCCATTCAACGAGTCGGCTGCTTCCTCCACAAACTCCAGACAGCAACGAGTTGTAGGGTGAGTTCCGGTGCCAAAGGCCATGCCGGGCTCGATTGTGATGGTTCTGCGGCGTCGGGATTCAGGAGAATCGATCCATGGAGGGGTAACCCAAAAGGTTTTTCCAATTTTTTGCGGTACAAAAAACCTCCGCCACGACTTGTTCCAGTCCTTGTTTCTCAAAGTCGTCCACCGCAGCGGCTGCTCGCCGATACCCGGATAGATCCCTCCGATGCCCCTGATGAAGCGCCGGATGTCTCTTTTTAGAGCGGAGGCCTTTCTGGAGCGAACAAAAAAGGCGCGTACTTCATCTCGCTCCAGGACAACGCCAGGAGACCCCCGCTCTATAAGAAAATTCGATATGGTGTCTAAGGCAGGAGGGGGAGCCTTGAACGAAAGCTGCAACCATGAGCTGGCCACAAATTTTTTATGCCACAGAGACGCGTCAGGTTCAAACCAAGTTTAGCATCCACGTAAAATTATCAGATAACCTTGTAAAGCGAGATGTTCTAGGATACATAGGAGACCGCACGGAGATGCCTGGCAGGCTAAGCGATCGACTCTTAAGTTTCTGTCCATCCTTTTGAAGCACATTCGGCGACTTTCGACTGAACCCCCCGTTGAACTAGAAGAAATGGCTAAAGCGAAGGTCCGTAGCGTCGCAAATCTCTTAAGATCGCTTGCATCCCCTCCGTCTCAGATTCGGAGACCGCAATATCGTCCGGAAATCAGCTACTCGGGACAATTCTGCGCCGGTGGCCAAGGCAAATGCAAAGTGCTAACTAAGAATGTAAAATACCTCTCGGCTTTGACGTTCGCGCTTCGCCATTTTGCCATGCGCCTCATTCGAAAACTCATGCACGTATGTCACGCATAGCTCCTTTCCGCGGCCTCCTCTACAATCCGAAGAAGATTCGGGATCTCTCCAAGGTCATTGCACCTCCCTACGACGTGATCGCTGCGGAGGAGCAGGAAAAGCTCCATCGAAAGTCGCCCCATAACATCGTGCGACTTATTCTAAGTCGCGAGCCGAATCCGTACGAAAGCGTCGGGACTCTCTTCAAAAACTGGCAGGAAGAGGGAATTCTGGTGCGTGACGAAACACCGGCGCTTTATTTTCTAACCCATCGCTTCGCGCTCAAGGAAGGAAAAGAAAAGGAGCGACTGGGTTTTATCGCACTGGCCCGGATCGAAGACTTCTCTTCCGGAGCGATCCGGCCTCACGAAAAGACGCTTCAAGGGCCAAGGGATGACCGGCTTCGAGTCATGCTCGCCTGCCACGCCAACTTAAGTCCGATCTTCGCCCTCTACTCTCAGCCCAAACTAACCGTGAACCGAATCCTAGCGGAATCCGTCCACGGGGTAGCTCCTCTCCTGGAGACTAGCGAGGATAAAGATGGATCATGCCGGCTTTGGCGCATCGTGGATCCAGAAGTCATCCGCCTCGCAAAGCAGGAGATGGAAAGCCAGCCCCTGTTGATCGCAGACGGACACCATCGCTACGAGGCGGCTTTGAACTATCGCAATCTGTTGCGCGAAGAGAAAGCGGGGTGGAACGGACGGGAGTGTTTTAATTATGTCATGATGTGTTTCGTGAACATGCACGACGATGGACTTATCATCCTCCCGACGCACCGACTGATTCGACGTTTCCACCCCATCCCGTTCCAGGAGCTCGAGCAAAAACTCCAAAGATACTTTTATATCGAACCCTACCCCAAGACTCCCGAAGGCCAGCGCTGGTTTCTCCAGGCCTTGAAGGGCGGCGGTAAGAAGCGCGTTCTCATCGGCGCCTCATTCAAGCGCGATCCGCGCTATTTGATCCTGCGACTGAAAAATAAAAGATTCATGGAGCGGTTGGCAAAGGACCTCAGCGAGCCGCTGCGCGAATTGGATGTCACGGCCCTGCATCTTCTCCTGTTGGAACACATTTTAGCTTTAAGTCCCGAAGATCAGATCAAGGAAGAGATCGTGAGTTATTCGCAGGACGAAGAAAAGGTTCTCAAGGCCGTCGATAAGGAGGATTATCAGGCCGCCTTCATTCTAAACCCGCCTGAGCCCCGGGAGATTCTCGCAGTCGCCCTGAGCGGCGAGAAGATGCCGCAGAAGTCCACCTATTTCTATCCCAAACTCCTGAGCGGCCTCGTGATCAACAAGATCGACCCCGAAGAAGAGGTCCCGGAATCTCCGTAAAGCGGCGGCGTTAATTTCTCTGGTTGACATGACACCCTCGGTTTAGATAGTGTTTCCCCGTATTTTTTCTATTCATCCCAAGCATACTCTTTTATAAGGACCCCAATTCTCTTCTGCCTGGGCTCGGGGTTCACTACGACATGGAGATTTTCGTCGAAGCGGGACTTTCGCCTATGGAGGCGTTACTCGCAGCGACGAAAAATCCCGCCGAGCGTTTGGGCCGGGAAAAGGATTTTGGCCTGATCGCGTCCGGTGGATTCGCCGATTTCGTGATCGTTGACGCCAACCCGCTGGAGGACATTTCCGCAACCCGGAAGATCCATCTCGTCTTTAAGGAGGGAAAAGAGATCAAGCCTAAATATCATGCAAACTATCGCAACCCGATTCCGCAGCCCTTCCCGGATCGGGCGGCGCCACAAATCGAAAGCATCAGTCCGCTCGCAGTCAAACAGAGAGAAGGCCCGGTCCAGATCAACATCAAGGGACAGAATTTCATGAGCTCTGCGGTTGTAAAGATCAACGGCACAAAAGTTGCGACCGAGGTGAAGTTTTCACCGATCAACTTCCCTCAGAACGCGCGTAGGACGAACCAGATCGTTGCAACGGTGGATCCGAAAGTCGTCTGCAAACCCGGGACGTATCCGGTGATTGTAGAGCACGAAGGGATGGGCGGCGCGGTTTCCAACGCGGCCTATTTGGTCGTCAATTTCAGGTGATCCGGAAGCTTGCGCGGATGGCTTCTAGCAGGGAACTAGCGCAGCAGTTGGCCGTAGCCTTGAACGGGAACGCTCAAGTTCAGAGTTTTGATAATCCACCATAGCGCCGCCGCCGGACTGGAGACGACGGCGCGTCCGATCTCGTTCTCGAGTCTTTCCGCGTTAGCCGCGGATTGCCAGCGACCGTGAATGAGAATCGCGTCCGCGTCAGAGTTTTCTCGGAAAACATTCAGGGCGACATTATACGAGGCTTCAGGGGGAAGCTTCACTTGATCCACTGGCCGACCGACATTGAGCCCCTGGATGCCGGCGACTTGAAAACCGGCCTGTTCGAAGTATTGCCGAACCTTCTCGTTGATCTCTTCTTTGTAGGCCGTCGCGATGACGATTTTCTTCGCGCCTAGGTGCCTCAGAGCATCGGCATTGGCGCCCAGGGCGGAATTAATCGGAATGCCTACACGCTGCGCGAGCGCGGCGATGATTTCTCGCTCTCCTTTGTAGCCTCGCCGCGTCGCCAAAGCGATGCCTGCCAGAAGCAGCAGGTCGACCTCTTCGGCGAGGAAAATAGAGAGAGACGATTCCAGTGTGTTGACCGCCCTATCAAACTGTTCCGGGGTATGAGATTCGACGTTGAGGCCGGTCGCCACCAGAGTAAAACCGGGGGGCAGAATCAGGCTCCAGTCCGAAGGATACTCGAAAACCGACGGCGACAGGTAACCGATGCGAGCCTTCCAGGCGCTCAATTCAATTTTCCACCGGCGTCACAAATTCGCCGTCGCCCGGCTTTCCTGTAACCCTGCCATTCTCCATCACCGCTTTGCCACGCACGATCGTAAAGATGGGGCACCCTTTGACGTTCCTGCCATGATAGGGCGTCCAACCGACTTTGGTGTAGGTCGTCTCGTTCGTGATCGTCTCTTCTTTTTCCATATCGACAATCACGAGATCCGCGTCGGATCCGACCTGGATAACTCCTTTGCGCGGATAGACACCGAAGATCCGCGCCGGGTTGTAAGAAACTATTCGAACCAGTTGATCCAGGGTCAACTTGCCTTCGTTGACGGCGGTTAAAAAGAGCCTGAGATAATCTTGAATTTGCGGCTCTCCTCCGGGAGATTGCCACATATCTTTCCAGCCGATGTCTTTTTCTTCCTTCGTATGCGGCGCGTGATCGGTGCCGACAACATCTATGGTCCCGTCTTTGATGCCGCGCCACAGCGCTTCGACGTGTTCGTCAGGCACCCAGAAGCCGAGACAGTAGGGGCCGAGCTTCTCCACATTCTCCCAGGTCGCCAGAAAAAGAGCCCAGGGATTGACCTCCGCAGTAACCGCCCGTCCTTCATCTTTAGCGCGCCGCACCATCTCCAAGGCGCCTGGCGTGCTCATGTGCAAGATATGGAGCTTTGCTCTGGTCGCTTTTTGAAAGCGGACCAGCGTGGCGATGGCCGTGTCCCAGATGATGCCGTCGAAGTCACGGTATGCCTTGCCATAGGCCTGCGGGCTGCGATCTCCCCGCGCCCAATATCTTTGTTCGATCTCGTCCATCAGGTCCTGATCATGCGGATGGACCATGAGTGGTAAGCCGGTCGTCGCCACCGCCTCGAAACAGCGGAAGAGTTGACCGTGGTGATGGAGCCCGATGCCTGGCATGTGAGGATAATCCCGTCCCGTGTCCTTAACCATGAAGATCTTAAAAGCAAGACAGCCTTCTTTGGCCAGCTTCGGGATTTCGTCAGGCACGGTCCCTGAGGGATTGTGGTTGAAATCGACTATCGCTTTCTTCCTGCTCACCTCGATGATGTCTCTGAAGCGCTCTACGGTGGTGGTCGGCGGGTTGACATTCGGCATCCCCACGGAGAGAGTTACGCCTCCGGCGGCGGCCGCCTGCGTCGCCGTCGTGATATCTTCTTTGTGGGTAAACCCTGGCTCTCTGTGGTGGGTGTGTGTGTCGATGAGACCTGGAATCACGACTTTACCCTTGGCGTCTATTACCCGGGACGCCTCAGAATCAGGAGGCAGCATACCCAGTGCTATGATCTTACCTTGGTATGCGGCTACGTCCGCCTCGACAAGACCACCAGGCGTCCAGACCCGCCCCGCGCGAACAATCAGATCTACTCTATCCATTTTCTCGAGCCCCCCAGAGAAGACTACCCGCTCTTATATGACCGAGTAAATCTTCTGTCAAACCATTCGACTCTTGTCAGCTGAGAGCTTGACTGAAGGCAGGAAGCGAAATACATAGGGCCCTATGGATAAACTTTTTGTCACCGTCGCGTGCGGTGATTATGACAGGACCAA
>DASYRN010000088.1:0-9405 GCA_036004365.1 Binatia bacterium | reverse complement strand
CGACGAGCTGCCGGAGTTTAAGCGGAACGTCCTGGAGGTCCTGCGGCAGCCCCTCGAAGACGGGAACATGACCGTGTCGCGAGCCATCGGCTCGATCAACTACCCCGCCAACTTTATGCTGGTTGCTGCTATGAATCCCTGCCCCTGCGGATTCTTCACCGATCCGCAAAAAGAATGCGGCTGCACTCCCTTTCAGATTCAACGATACCGCTCCAAAGTTTCTGGGCCTCTACTCGACCGGATCGATATTCAGGTCGAAGCGCCGGCGCTGCGCTACCAAGACCTCGCGAGCCGTGACGCTGGAGAGCCTTCCGCCGTCATTCGGCAGCGCGTCAATGCCGCGCGCGCCATTCAAACCGACCGCTTTCACAACCGAGGCATCCACGCCAATGCCCAAATGGGCACAAAAGACATTAAACGTTACTGTGTTGTCAAAGAAGGAGCCGAGAAGCTCTTGGAGACCGCTATCAACAAATTGGGACTAAGCGCCCGCGCCTACACCCGCGTGCTGAAAGTCGGCCGAACCATCGCCGACCTGGAAGGCTCAGACGATATCCAACCCGCCCACATCTCCGAAGCGATCCAGTACCGAAGCCTGGATCGGAGATTGTAGAGATTCGACCTCCGGTTAACAGAAAAGCCCACTTCCTTTAGAACCAGAGAGCTCTTCAAACCATTCCGCGTTCAAACGCAGCTCTCTGCAACAGATGCTTTAGCTTAGGTATTCCGATTCCTCAAAGTTATCGAAGATATAAAAAAATACCATTTGAATTCATAGATTCTGGCGCCTCATAATCGGGCACGCATAAGGGAATACTCAGAGCCGAGGAGAATCGACGAAGGCGCTGGATTACGTTGACAGGGTCTTTTCGCGCGTAAGGAGGCGTTATGGAAAGGCGAAGCTACATAGGGAGCTGTCACTGCAGGAGAATCCGTTTTGAGGTCACTACCGACATGGCTCGCGCGAGCCAGTGCAACTGTTCGATCTGTACTAAGAAAGGATATTTGCACCACATGGTGGCAGCCGAGGATTTTCGACTTCTGTCTGGAGCAGACGATCTCGCGACCTACCGGTTCGGTACGATGACCGCGCAACATCACTTTTGTAAGCACTGCGGGGTCGCACCATTTCTTCGGCCTCGATCTTACCCGGCAAATTACATCGTGAACATTCGGTGTCTCGAGGGCGTGGATCCTGGGTCCTTGCCCATTGAGCCATTTGACGGCCGGAGTTGGGAACTCAGGCCCGATGCGCCATACACGGGCCCTTGGAGTCGGAGACGTTGACCCGTAGCTTTGACCACGCCGGCCAACAAGCGGCTTTAATGGGCTGGCGTGGAAACCGCTTTCACTACAGGTGGCAAGGAAGGTGACCCATGCAGATCGCGGGTAGCAGAACAAATTTGGTGACTCGGTTAGGCCTTAAAGGTCCGTTAATCCAGGCTCCCATGGCAGGAGGCGCGACGACTCCTGAACTTGTCGCCGCCGTTTGCAATGCAGGCGCACTAGGATCACTAGGCGGGGCATACCTCAATCCTAGTGAGCTGGAGAAAGTCATCCGGCAAATCAAGAGGCTCACTGATCGGCCCTTCGCCGTCAATCTATTTGCTCCCTCTCCAGAGCCTTCCCTGAACGAGAATCAGATTCACGCGGCTATCGCCGCGACCAAAAGTTACCGACAGGAACTCGGTATGCCCGACCCAACAGTGAAGCCTCCCTTCTCTCAAAACTTCGAAGACCAGTTTTCTCTGCTCCTTAACGAGCGGCCCGCTGTCTTCAGCTTTACGTTCGGCCTACCTGGCAAGAAATTCCTGGAAGAATGTCGCAAACGCGGCATTCTGACGTTCGGAACTGCGACGACTCTCGATGAGGGACTGGCTCTGCAAGAAGCCGGCGTAGACGGGGTGGTCGCTCAGGGCGCAGAAGCTGGAGCGCAACGAGGAGCGTTTCTCGCTGAAAATGAAGACTTCTTCATTGGGCTCGCAGCTCTCGTTCCGACGTTAACCAGCAAGCTTCACATTCCGGTCATCGCAGCGGGCGGAATCATGAACGGACAAGGGATCGCGGCGGCGCTAACCCTGGGCGCAGAGGCGGCGCAGCTGGGGACTGCATTCCTCGCATGTGACGAGTCCGGTATTTCCACGACGTATCGAGACGCATTACTGGATCCCAAACGCAGAGCAACCCGACTTACACGGGCGTTTACGGGACGCTGGGCGCGCGGGTTAGAAAACCGATTCATTGTGGAGATGGCTTCCAAAGAAAACGCAGTTCTTCCCTTCCCTGCACAGAACGCCTTTACGCAAGATATTCGAAAGAAGGCCACAGAATTGGGGCTTCCTGAGTATTTGTCCTTGTGGGCAGGTCAGGGTGTCGGATTGATCAGAGCCCTGAAGGCTGAAACACTTGTCACGACGCTATTCAAAGAGATATCGGATGCGATGAATAGGGCGGGCACTTACCTGCGACAAGGATATCCCGATATGGCTAATGGGCAAGACGCTTCATGAAACAACTTCGGTTGCTGGAAGACCGGGCTAAACGGGATGTCGATCCTACTTACACTTTTTCGCCCTGACCGTCACGGTAAACGCTCTCACTGCATGTTTTCTCGGCGCCGTCTTCTTGTCCGAGCCTGTAGGCCATGAATTCATCGTCTGGCTGTTGGCTGTCTTGCTCAGCATCACGGTTGCAACTGACTTTTTGGGGCGGTGGCCGTCTCGCGAACAGTGAGCGTGAGCCCTAACAGCGACTATGACCTTAGATCAGCTTGTGACCTTCCGGACTGTGTCCATCGTAAAGAGCTTTGGCGGCGCTGCCGAGATACTTCACCTGACACAACCAGCAGTCAGCAAGCAGATTCGCGCATTGGAACTCGAACTTGGCGAATCCCTGTTCGAGCGTGGCCGGACAGCCACACTGACCCAAGCGGGAAGCACGCTCCTTAAATATGCGGAGCATTTATGGCACCTGGTGAAAACTGCCAGGAATGAGATTGCAGACCTAAGAGAACTGCGGAGAGGTCATTTGTCTATCGGCGCTTCACATACTATTGCTACCCATTTAGTGCCTCACCTGATTGAAACGTATCGGCTCAGATACCCGCAAGTTACTCTCTCCATCGAAACCGGATGGTCTCCTGGGATACTTAGCCGCGTGCTTTCCCGCGATCTGGATCTTGGATTGGTTGTCCTTATCACTCCCAAACCACGTAACATCCCTCAGTTAGCCTGTGCTGCTCTTGATACTACGGAAACAGTCTTCGTCGCATCCCTCAAAGACCCCTTGGTGAAAAAACAACAGCTGACTTTCGAGGAGTTTAGAAAACTCCCCTTGATATTAAACCACGATGGCTGCCTCTACCGCAGTTATTTAGAGAGCCGTTTTGCAGAAAGAGGAGTTGCGATGAATATAGCCGTGGAGGTCATAGGGTTTGAACTTGAGAAAAAACTTACCCAACTTGGGCTGGGGGTTTCGTTGTTGTCAAAACTTCTTGTAGCTAAAGAACTGAAAGAAAAATCACTCAAGAGTTTCAGGGTCAATGGCCTTCAGCTGCGCAGCTATTCGTGTCTTGTTTACCGGCAGGACAAATATATCCATGCAGCCATGCGGGGGTTTTTAAAACTCCTGCAAGAAGTTTTTCATAAAGCACAGCTTAATTTTCCGCGCAATACTGCCCCCTTGGGACAGGACTCCAAATCTCTTAGCGCGTCTGAATCAAAACTGAGCGCGAAAACCCGTACATCACGAATTCCGTGATTACAGCATCTCTTTTCGAGCCTGCTTGGCGCGGGCTGCGCCGATGGCCGTCTTAACTTCCTTCTCCTCTTCAGGAGGCGGAATGACCGCAGGCAGCCCCAGCGATTCTATCCATAATTCGCGGGTCCAGCCCTGAGTGTGGTAGAGATGCTCATCCTCCTCTTCTTCCACCTCCTCATGGGCCTCCTTTAGAGCCTTACCCTCTTCTCCTTTGAGTTTTTTGGATAGTTCGGCGATAAGCTCCCAGTTTAAGTGATCTTTAGTCTCCGCTTCAACGATGCACTCGGCAGCCACTATTTGAGCGGCTTCGGGCTTGCCGGTTTTGTGCGCCATTTCTATAGCTTTCACTAGCGACTGCCCGATATGACGTACGACCTGGCGTCCCGGGGTCTCGGACTCGGGGTCAAGCCGCAACTTATCGAAAAGTTCGCGAACGATCTGCACATGATTCTGGGTTTGTTCCAAGTACTCTTCCCACACTTGTTTGAGTTCCTCATTGACGGCGCAACGTATTGCCGTTTCGTAGACCTTCACGCCGCCCATTTCGGTCTCAAGAGCTTCATAAAGAAGATTCTTTTGTTCCGTATTCATATTCCCTCCCACAAATAGATTTTCAAAAGCCGTAATGCCCCGATGCCACCAATGTATAACGATCGCCATTTTGTTTTGTCGCTTCAGGCGCGATCGAACCTATCGTGTCCTCCCAACTTCACGAGCTTGTTGTAGACACCAATAATAAGCAAGGTAGGAACCCACTGCGCAATGAAATTCCCCCACTTTCCTCGCCCAGCGAGTTCGCATGCGAGGGAAAGGCCCATCGCTCCCAGTGCGACGCCAAGGTAAGCTACCGAAGGAACTGCACCCGTGTATTTTTCGACTTCTTTTGTTAGGCTGTCTTCCGTCGGTTCAGGGCCCTCGTGTCGGCCACGTGTCTGAACTGTATTAGTTTCCATATTGTTCCCCTTTCTCCTATCTCTAGTTGCCTTTTCAAAACCGCGTGAACGTGTACGTTACGTGCAGCCGCGCAGCAAAAAGAAAAGAACTAACACGGGTATGGGCACGCCTAATGCCTATAGAAGGATCCATCCGATCTTACCGTTTTCTCCTCTCAAGACTTTCATGTTCCTCTTTTCCACGTTTTCTCAGGCACGCTTGCTGTGCGGAGATACATATACTCGTTTCGAATGCGCGTTAGCTCAGCAAACGCCATGCCAGGGGAAGTGATTGAAACCGTTTCTGCAATTTCCAGCGATTAGAAAATTACTTTACTGCTCTTGCCGAAGGTTACCGCCGTCGTTGAAGGTCCTGTCATACATGAGGTAGGAAGAATAGCATACGTTGTTCACGAGATGTTTTCCTATGACCCAGACGAATGTTGGATTGTTGTCACCAAAGTGACGATAGACGACAGTTGGATCGGTCAGGCATTTAAGAATTTAATTCTTGCCTGTGCAGCTGCAAGGATGGTATTGGGCAAGGCCATGGCATGTAAGGCGAGGATTCACTTCCCCCGGTGCTCTCTACCCTCGCGAAAACTCTTCGAAGCGATCGAGTATAGAAGTCTGGACAGAAGGTCATAGATGAAGTGGAGAGCACCCGGTCTGATTCTGTTCATAGCCATTCTGTTCATAGCCATTCTTATGCCGGACATAGGCTTAGCCGCCGATAGGCTCTTGGGTGTCCACTCTGCACGGGTTATGTCCCAGTCCCTACCCTGGATCGCTCAGGAGGCAGGGCTTTTTCGCAAATATGACCTCGAATTTCCGCTCGTTTATATAGGAACTTCGCCTTTGGCCACTGCAGCGATGCTGGGCGGCGACGCAGAGCTTTTAATGGACGGCGGCGTGGGTCTTGTCCGTACTAACGTGCAAGGGAATAGCGAGCTTGTCTTTATAGGCGGCCACAAGAATATCTTGACCCAGAGTATCCTTGCCAAACCGCCGATAAAAAAACTCGAGGATCTTAGGAGCAAAAAAGTCGGCGTCACTCGAATCGGAGCCACAACTCATTATTTTGCGGTCCAGGCGTTTCGGCGAAATGGCATGGAAGCCGGCCGGGATTTTACTATGGTCCAGACTGGCGGAGCCCCTGAGATGCTGGCGGCACTCCTGAGCGGCGCGATCGACGCCGGCACGATGACGGCCCCGTTTGACGCCCAGGCCATTACCCACGGCTTTCAGTACGTCGTGTACGGAGCTGACCTGCGCATTCCCCAGGTCGCAGTTTCGTTTATCACGCGCCGCTCATCGGTTGCAAAGCGGCCTCAGGTTCTTGGGCGCTTTATGCGGGTGATAGCCGAGGCCGCAAAGATTCTGCATCGCGATAGAGAGTTTACCTTCAAGGTCTTGGGAAAGCAGTTGAGGATCAATGATCGCAAAGTGCTCGAAGCTGCCTACAACGCCGAAATCAAAGCCTTAGAGCCAAGGCTGGCGATCAAACCGGAGGCGATCCAGGCAATTATCGATGATGTGGCACAGGGTGATCCACGTGCCAAGAAGTTCAAGCCTCTAGATCTCGTGGACAACCGTTTCCTGGATGAATTGGAAAAGAGCGGCTTTTTCGATAAGCTCTGGGATGAGAAATCGTAATCAAGTCGAAGGCTGACTTTCTCCATTCACTTTCGAATGTCGCGTATGGAACCGGAGTCTTCGAATGGCTTTTTGCTCGATCTGGCGAATCCTCTCCCGCGTTACGGAGAATCTCTCACCCAGTTCTTCCAAGGTATAGTCCCGTTGCCCGTCGATTCCAAAGCGGTGGCGCAGTATCGTTTCCTCTCTTGGTGTTAGCGTTGCCAAGATCTTGCTTATACCTAAGCGGAGATCTGCCTCAATAGCTTCATCCATAGGCTTTGGGGTGGTTTTGTCCGCCACAAAGTCGGCTATTCTACTTTCCTCTTCGTCCCCAACCGGTGTATCGAGGGAGATCGGCTCCCCTCCTATCCTATTGACTTCAAAGATCTCCTCGACCGGCAAGCCAGCCTCTTTTGCAATCTCTTCCGGAAGCGGCGACCGACCTAGTTTCTGAGCTAGATACTGACCCGTCCGAATGACCTTGGTTCTCGTCTCTATACGATGCACGGGAACTCGGATCGTGTGTCCCGTGTCAATGATACCCCGGGTGATGGATTGGCGAATCCACCAACTTGCATAAGTGGAGAACCTAAATCCAAGCCGGTAATCATATTTCTCCACTGCTCTCATAAGGCCCAAGTTTCCTTCCTGTATGAGATCCAAGAACTGTAAGCCGCGGTTGACGTATTTCTTCGCAAGGCTCACCACTAGGCGTAGATTGGCCTCAATAAACTCCTTTCTGGCCAGGCCTGCCTTGGCCTCCCCTTCTAGGACCGCTGCAACCAGGCGCTTAATATCCGCCGAAGACAGATCAACCATGTTCTCGATCGAGCGAATCTCCGAAACACTTTTTCGACCTGTCCCTTTACGTCGGGTCTGGGCAGTCTGCTCTAGCACAAGCAACCGGGCATGGACCCTTTTTAGCTCTTCGGCCATCTCCTTAATTTGAGCCTCTGAGAGCGAGAGATGTTGCAGAACCCGCGTTATCTTTTTTCGAATCTCGGACAGTTTTTGCAGTCGCGATTGCTTTGCCCTGGTACCTAGAGGCTTTTTCCTCAGCTCAGCCTGAACCCGATCGTACGCCAGCGCTAGTCGATCCAATCGAGCCAGTTTTCGAATGAAATCTTTCTGAGAGACCTCCGAATCGAAGGCTTCCTCGCTTTCTGCCCCACCGCTCACAATATCCCGCAAGCCCGTCTCCCCGCTTGCAACTCCTTCCCTTAGTCGGAGAATATGAATCCAAGCGAGCCGGGAAGACAAAGCAGCTTCCGCGACTTGGGCTTTTCCTTCCTCTATCTGCTTGGCTAACTCCACCTCACGCGCCGCGCTTAGAAGCGGAACACTCGCCATGTTTTGAAGATAGATAGCGGAAATATCATTGCTCGTGCCTATCTCCTCCTTCTCAAGCTCGCCTTCCGCTTCTTCCTCTTGGCTCTCATCCTCGTTTTGCTCCCCACCAAGGAAAAAATCGCCTGCGCTTAAGGCGTCCTCATCTGGACGAAATTCATCACTCGTGATTGATGTATCCCTATCTTTATCAACGTATTCTGTTGGCGTCTTTGCCATTTGTTCTAATCTCCTAGACTATCTGCACAACTATAAATTAAGGCTCGTAATCCTCTCTGTCAAGGAAGCGTTTCCGCCGGAATAAGCCTTCCTTGCAACTCGAGATCCCCTCCTTAACTCGCTGAATCATAACAGGATATTGAGAAAGTCTCCAACTCTAGTTTAACACTTAAAATGATGAAAAAAAGACTCCCCAGAAGAATTTCTTCTGGAGCTTCAGTGCTGAAGTTAGAGAAATGCGAGCGAGCGATCTGCTCAGAAGCCGTAGATGAGCTGGACCGCGAGAGTGGTTTGATTCTTGTCCGTGACGCCATTGTTACGTCTAATATAAAAGTTCTCGTCGGACCAATCCTGGCGAACCTCCGCGCGGCCGAGAAATTTCGCCGTGAACTTATAAGCCCCGGTCAAGGTGATCTCGCTTACAGTAATGTTCCGTCCCGTTCCCAAGCGCGCGCCATCACGGTCCTTAAAGATCTCCCCTCTGAGCGCCGTATTAAACCGGTCCGTCCAATTATAAGAGGCGATCGCGGCAACTCCTTGCCAGGTCGCATCTCTGAGACTCGCGGTCACTTCCTCTTCGTGGCCGTAAGTGTATTCGAGAAAGATAGTTAGAGGATCCATCGGCTTTATAGTCGCAACATTGCTCCAGGTAAACCTTTTGGGGCCGGTCTTATGCCTTTGCTCCGGCCCGTAGGTAATACTGCTCGCAAGAGCGAAAACATCAGCAGGGGTGAAATTGATCCCCCCCAAGAGGGACGGCGAGCTGTTGTTGTCGTGCGGATTGTCCCAACCGGTCACCGGTCCCGCGCTCACGGTCAGAGTCTTGAGAACAGGATAGCTCAGGAGGGCGCCGGTGTGAGTGAAGGGAATCGCGAAGTTGAACATGAATGAGCGCGATATATTGTCATTGTATGCGCCAGGGGCGGGAATGATTTCCGTCCCCTGAAGAGTTACAAACTTTCCCCCTTTAACTTGGAGTCCTTCCCCAATAGGTATGGTAAAAGTAAGAAATGCTTCTCTCAGTTCGGCGGAGGATTCTCTGTGCAACCTGCTTGACCAAAAGGTCGCCTCTCTCAGCAGCTCGGCAGAACGCCCAAAGTCGCCTACTATCTTGAAGCCGATTCCCCAGTCCTTCTCCGGTTTCTCGATGGTCAGGTTGAAAAAATTAAAGACAACATCGTTGTGATCCTGGTCGAAGTACCGTCCGCTTATGTCATGGCCAAAAGCGCGTCCCGGACGGTTGGAGCTCCACGTGTAGCTGGTATCTAAAAAACCGCTGATATTGATTCCAAGGGCTTTTTCCAGCGATCCCTTGCCGTCCGCGATGCCCTTATCCAGAAGTCCTACGCTCCCATCCAAACTCAGCCAACCCGGGCCAAGCGGCTTGTCCTGGGCAGAAGCTGGATCAAACGCAAAGAGAACGAGAGTTAAAACAAGCACCAGCCACATCGCAGCTTTTTTCATTCTATATCCCTCCATAAGATTTTGTGAAACAAAAAAGCGCCCCATC
>DASYRN010000087.1:0-9298 GCA_036004365.1 Binatia bacterium | reverse complement strand
GTTAACGGGTTGGGCCAAATTTAATCAATTCTATATCAGACACGGCCCCCAGAGCACTTTCCCAAGAATAACCGCTATCGTCACGTAGAAGAGCATCGTTTTCACAGCTATCCCCTCCCCTATGTCTAGATTGAATCCGCGTACGTCTATCTGAACTGCGTGACCGTGTCGACCAACGCGGGCTTGCCTTCTTTCTTGATGAACTCGATCGCGCGCTTCAGCGCCGGCCCGACTTTGTCGCCGTCGGTGATCGGTCCCTCGCCGTAGCAGCCCATGCCTTTGGCGATCGTCGCGAAGTCGGGGGGCGGGTTATTGATCTCCATGCCGAGGTAGGCGAGCTTTTCATCTGTGCCCCGCTGCTCCGCCATGCGGATCTGGTGCTCCCAGTCGTTGTAGTAGGCGCGATTGTTGTACATGACGATCAGCATCGGGATCTGGTCGTGCGCCCCGATCCACAATGTCCCTGGATCGAACATCAAGTCGCCGTCGGGCTGGATGTCCACGACTAATCTACCGCTTCCCCTATGTGCCAGCGCCACGCCCGTCGACATGCCGATCTGAGTCGAAGTGCCGAGCGATTTTCCCGGATGACGATAGGCCTTGTCAAAATCCCACAGACCAAGCGTCCAGTCTTCCAACGTGTTAGAGGTCAGAACCCAGTCTTCGTTCTTGATGACGTGCCAGATCTCGTGCGCCAACCGCGGCAGAGACATCGGCTCTCCCTTCCACTGTTTCTTGACGTCCTCCTGCCAGCCGGCGCGGAGCGCGTCATGCGTGCGTTTGTGCTCTTCGAAGCGGCTGCGGATCTCTTCACGTTTCTTTCCGTTCTTGTTCAGAATCTCCTCGCACATGAGAGTGAGCTGCGGGATCGCGACCAGCGTGTCGGCCGCAATGTGTAGATCGATCTCCTGGAGTTGCATAAAATCTTGCGACCATTTGCTGATGTTGATATCGGCAAAGCCGATGTCGATGATCTTACAGTCTTTCCGCGTGATATAGACGGTCTTCCTTGTGGTCCGATCCAACCTCACGAGCGGGCCGTAAAGGTCGCGTACGTCGAGCGAGAGAATCAGATCCGCTTTTTGGATCATGTCCGAATCCGTCAGGTTCAAGGAGTGGTTGGTCGGGAAGTTGAGCCGGTGACCGAAATCCATGACCGGGATCGCCAGCAGTTCCGCGAGCTTCACCAGATTATTGAAGGACTCCGGGTTTCTGCCGCAGTAGTCGGTCAGGATGACCGGATTTTTTGCGGCGACGAGCATCTCGGCCGCTTTCCCCAGCGCTTTGAGGTCACCCTGGATCGGCGACGGCGGCATGAGACGCGCCACGTTCGGGATCGGAACATCCGCGAGCAGTCTGTCCTCTTGTATGCCGGCGTCCCAGCATAGATAAACCGGCCCTTTGGGTTCCGTCATCATGACGCGATAGGCGCGCGCGAACGCCTCCGGAATACTGGCGGCGTTGTAGGGCTGGTCGTCGAATTTAACGTAGTCTCGGATCGCGTTCCCCTGAATATTCGCGGTGTGTGTCCAATCGATGTACGGACGCCGGCGGGTGTAATCCATGGGACCGGTCGCGCCCATTACCATAACCGGGACTCGATCGATAAAGGCGTAAAAAAGCGCCATACAGCAATGGAGTAGCCCGACAACATCATGAACGATCGCCACCATCGGTTTTCCCGAGGCCTTGGCGTACCCATGAGCGATCTGGACAGCTGTCTCCTCGTGTGTGCAGGTGATGATCGGCGCCTCGTTCTTACCGTAATTCACGAGCGAGTCATGGAGCCCGCGATAGGTCGCGCCAGGATTGAGACTCACATAAGGGATCTTATAGGCGCGCATCATGTCTACGACGACGTCCGAACCATATTTTTCGTAAGCCATGCTTTCCTCCTGAGTCGACTAAATATACAAACCGGAGATTTGACAGGATTCTGTCGTTCGCTACGGAGTAAATTTCTCGCGATATTATTCTCCTTCTTTTCTACTTGCAAGTCGCCCTCTGATCCCACCGTAGCTATCTTCAAGGCCCAAAAGGGTAACGGTATCAGCAACGAGTCTCGAGGAAACGTTTGGCAAAGCTCAGTGTTGGAAGCGGTGGACAACGACTTCAAAGAGGACAACGGCTATCGTGATAAGGGCGGAGCTAAGAACAACATAAAAACGGCGCCGCTCCAGCTTAGTCATGCCATCCCACCGCGCTGCTCCCGTGAGCCGCGAGCGAATCTCTCGCGCGCGCCGGAGAGTGTAAAGATTGGCGAGCGCTCCAAGGGTGGCGAGGATGAGAACGGGGATCCGAATCGGCCCTTTGTCCAAAAACGCGAGGACGCCGGATAAGCCGAATAGGGTTCCAACTCCAAGAGCCACAGCAAGCGGACCGATCAAGGTAGTCACCGCGCACGGTGCGCCCAAGATCCCGAAGATAACTCCGCCGAGGCTTATGGCCTGGCTCGACGCGGATTTTGGGGTATCGTCCGTCTCCGGCACGGCCGCGCTGGGATGCAGTCGATGGGCGATAACCGGCTCCCGAAAACCTTTCAGGGTCAGCTGTTCCGCAGGAAGGTTTGGAAAATTTTTCAAGATCCCCTCGTAAGCCTCATGGCTGATCAGGATCTCGCCTGGATTCGCCTTCCCCTGTAGGCGTGCCGCGATATTGACCACATCCCCAATGGCCGTATAGTCCTTGCTATCCTCAGACCCGAGGCGTCCGACGCGAGCCCAGCCACTGGCGACCGCTGCCGTTGACTGCAGTTGCAGATCGAAGCTTTGACTCAATCCTACCAATCTCGACCGGATTTCCGAGGCAGCCTCTACAGCCTGACGCGCGTGATCGTCTTGTCTTAGCGGCACGTTAAACAGCGCCATCACGGCATCGCCAACGTATTTGTCAATGAAGGCGCCATGCTTGGCGAGGACATCGCTGGCCATTCGAAGAAAGGCGTCTACGACTCGGTGTGTCTTTTCAGCCCCGAGATCGTGGGTCAACTCGGTAAAAGAGGAAAGATCGGCAAAAAGAACGGTCAATTCGACCATCCGACCCTCCTCAACATGCGTGCCGCATCGGTTGCAGAGATTCGGATTGCGCGGGCTGCGCTTGATCCCGGCAGCCCGAAAGACTAGGCTCAGTGGGCCTTCCAACGCCGTGCCGCAAATCCTGCACTGCGCAGAGAAGACGGCCCTTCCGCCTGACATCAAAGAGATTCCTTTATAATTGCAATGGCGCGAGCGACGTCGGCTGATGAGACCTGATGATGGAGCACGAAGCGAAATCGCTCTTTGTTGGACCGCACCCAAACCCCCCGGTCATAGCAGGAGTGATCGAAGCCGGCAGGATCGAAACTAGAGTCTTTGACGCGAACATAGACCATGTTGGTCTGCACGCTTTTCATGTCGATTTGGAAAGCCGGCAGTTGAGCGAGTCCTTCTGCGAGGCGGCGTGCGTTGGTGTGGTCCGAGGCAAAGCGTCCGGGATAGTCCTTTAGTCCCACAATGCCGGCCGCCGCAATGACACCCGACTGCCTCATTGCACCTCCGCACCATACTCGCACCGTCTTCGCCCGAGCGATGAAGTCGGATGTTCCACAAAGGATTGAGCCGATGGGAGCGCCAATACCCTTGGAAATGCAGAACATCACTGAATCGACGCCCTCGACCAGTTTGGCTGCCGGAACGCCGAGCGCGACCGAGGCATTGAAAATTCTCGCCCCATCCAGATGAACCGCGGCGTTACGTTTTCGCCCCAGGCCGACGAGCCTTTTCATGTCGGCGTCTGAGACTACTGTTCCCCCGGCATTGTTATGCGTGTTTTCAAGGCAGAGAACGCCGACAGGGACCCGGTCCTCTGCGGCGCGATCAAAGGCCGTCTCCACTTCCGTTGTCGGCATGACACCGTATTTGCCCGCCGCCGCATAAGGTTTGGCACGAGTTAGAGCTGCGACGCCCGCCGCCTCATTGACAGCGATATGAGACCTTGATTCCAAAACCATACCGCTCCGCTCCTGGGTGTGGACCAGCAAGGCAATGAGATTTGCCATCGTGCCCGACGGCACGTAAAGAGCCCCATCCATGCCCAACAATTCGGCCGCCATTTTCTCTAACTTTCGGGTCGTCGGGTCGCCTTCTCGCTGATCATCGCCTACCTCGGCCTCTGCCATCGCCTTGCGCATGGCAGGCGTGGGTTGAGTGACGGTGTCGCTACGCAAGTCGATCATAGTGTCCGCTCCACCCGTAACAAGTTTTCTCCCTCAGCTGATCCTTTGTTTAAACCCACACTAACCGATTAGAACTTTTACTGTCAATGTGATGGCCGCCTATGAAAAACATTTCTTAGAGATGCCTAGTATATAGGATGGTGTTCACCCGACCGTCACCCTGTGCTCCCAGCTTCGCGGCTCTTTCACTGTTTTAAGTCTTTTGGCGGCGATCCCGATTGACTTTATTAAGCTATCTCACGTCACGTCAGGCTCTCTAAGACTACAATAGGTCCAAGCTGTACCCTTTTTGTTAAAGCATTCGAGAGACCTGCTGGACAATCCCCTCAGCGTGCGGTAATAAACTCTCAAGTCGAGGTCGGTCGGGGATCCGTGGGTATGGAGATCAAAGAGCTGCGCGGTCGCGCCGAGCACCTCGCCAGACACCCGCGCACCCGGAAAGTCGCTATCTGGGTTGCTTCCATCCTGGTCGCAATTGGCATCCTAGGCACACTGATCGCGCCTCCGCTTTTGCGGCAAAAGCTTGCCAGCGAGCTTTCGAAAACCCTCCATCGCGAAGTTTCGATCCAGCAGATTCGGATCAATCCGTACGCCCTGTCCGTTTGGGTCCGCGGCTTTCTGGTCAAAGAAAGGCAAGGCTCGGGGACGGCGATCTCTTTCGACGAGCTGTACGTCAATCTTGAGCTTTCGTCGCTGTTCCGACGCGGGGTCGTGCTCAAAGAAATCCGGCTTGTGAAACCTTACATTAACCTAATCCGAAACGAAGACCTCACCTACAATTTCACCGATCTAATTGAAGAGTTTACCAAAGGACCGCCGGACCCCACGCCGGGTCCCACGCCGAGATTTTCGCTGAACAATATTCAGCTCGTCGACGGGCGAATCGACTTTGATGATCGGCCTGAAGGAGTGAAGCACGCGGTGACCTCCGTCCGAATCGGAGTTCCGTTCATTTCCAGCATCCCCTACTATACCGACGTTAAGGTTGAGCCCGCTTTCTCGGCGCTCGTCAATGGAGCTCCGGTTGAGATCGGCGGCGACACCAAGCCGTTCAAGGATTCGCGCGAGAGTACGATTCACCTCGAGATCGACAAGCTGCAGATTCCCAAGTACCTCGAATACTCACCGGTGGAGCTTAAATTTAAGATGCCCTCGGGCGAGATGGATGGAAAACTCAGCGCCTCGTTCAGGACTTCCAAGGATACTCCGGTTCTAGCGATTTCCGGACACGTTGAGTTGCAAAATCTGGTGCTTCAGGAAAAGAACGATAGCCCGATCTTGAATCTGCCTTCCTTCACGGTGGTGATCGATGCTCTTGAGGTCTTTGCCAACAAGGCCAGTTTCAAAGCCATCAAGGCGCAAGGAACGGAAGTGCATGTGACAAGAAACCGCGATGGCACGCTGAACCTCACTTCACTGGTGGCCACCGGCACGAAGGAAAAGGCCCCGGAGCCAAAGAAAGAGAGCACTCCGTTCAGCTACCGAGTAGATGAGATCCTACTGGATCAAGGCAAGCTGCACTTCAACGACCAGAGTACAGAACGACCGTTTCAAAAGCGGCTTGAGGCCATTCACATCAGCGTGAGAGGTCTGACCACCGAGCCAGAAAAGAAGGCCGAAACGGAGATCTCTTTTCAAACCGACGCTAAGGAGCAGTTCAGCCACAGTGGTACTTTGCAACTCATGCCGCTCGCGGTGGAAGGCAAAATCGATGTCGAAGGGCTGCAACTCAAGGCGGTTCAGCCTTATGCTCAGAGTGTGCTCGCGCCGGAAGTCAAAGAGGGTCTACTCAATGTGACCTCTCGTTTTGCTTTCGAGCGGAAGGATGAGACTACGAGCGCGTCGCTCTCGGAGCTGAACGTAGCGCTTAGCTCCTTCCGTCTGGATATGCCTGGCGAGCGAGAGCCTCTGTGGCGGATACCTCAGCTCGCCGTCAAAGAGACGACGGTCGATCTAGCCAAGAGGTCCGTCGTGATCGGCGCGGTTGAAGGCCGCGATGCCAGCGGATTTGTCCACCGCGATCGGGACGGCGCGATCAGCTATACGCGATTGGTCAAGGCGGCGCCGGCTTCCGCAACTCAGCCCAAGGCGCCGGAAAAAGAAGGGCCCCCGTGGACCGTGGCAGTCAAGCGGGTGGCCCTGGACCGCTTCAAGGGAGTTTTCGAGGACCGGTCGCTGGGAACGCCGGCGAGAATTGTCGTCTCGGAGCTTTCAGCGCGGGGAGAGAACCTTTCCACCGCCAAGAATGCGCGCGGAACGGCTGCGATCCGGGCAAAAGTCAACGGCAAGGGATCCTTGAGATTCGGGGGAACGCTGGGAACAAACCCGACCACTGGCCGGTTTGATATCGAGGCGCAGCAAATTGAGCTTCTCCCGTTCCAACCCTACTGGGCAAATCAGGTCAATTTTATCCTGACCGGAGGCGCGGTCGGGACCAAAGGCAACTTCGTCTTAGAGCCAGCGAGCGATGGCTCCTCGAGAATGAGCTATCAAGGAACCCTGCAAGTCACGGACTTTAGTTCCGTCGAAAGCAGCGGGACGCAGGATCTGCTTCGGTGGAAGTCTTTAGAGCTCAGCGGAGTCCAGTTTTCGATGCAGCCGGTTCAGCTCGATGTGAGTGATATCACGCTTGCAGATTTCTATTCGCGCGTGATCCTAGCCTCGGATGGAAAGATCAATCTGCAGAACCTGGTCATGCAAAAAAAGGATGAACCGGGAACCACGAGTTCGACTGCCGATCCGGCAGGTCAGGGGACTGCGGATGCTCGAGATTCGACTCCACCCCGCACCACGATCGGGAAGATCAATCTCCAGGGCGGCAACGTCCACTTCAGCGATTTCTTTGTGAAGCCCAACTATTCGGTGAATCTCACCCAGGTTCAGGGTTCGGTCTCGGAGCTCAAGGCTGAGACGCCGGGTGACCTTTTGCTTCAGGCGAAGATCGACAACGAAGCGCCGGTTGAGATCAACGGCAAGATCAATCCGCTGGCGAAAGATCTCTTCCTGGATATCAAGGCCAACGCGCGGGATATCGAGTTGAGCCCTTTGACGCCCTATTCAGGGAAATACGTGGGATACGGGATCGAGAAGGGAAAACTTTCCCTCGACGTTCAGTATCGGGTGGAGAATCGAAAACTTTCCGCCCAAAACAAGATCATTCTGAATCAACTGACTTTCGGAGAACGGATCGAAAGCCCGACCGCGACCAAAGCGCCCGTCCTGCTTGCGGTCGCCCTGCTCAAGGACCGAAACGGAGTCATCGACGTGAATCTGCCCATCGGCGGATCGCTGGACGATCCGCAGTTCAGCGTCGGCGGCATCGTTCTGCAACTCGTTCTGAACATCATCACCAGGGCAGTGACCTCCCCCTTTACTTTTCTTGCTTCCGCTTTCGGCGGAGGCGAAGAGTTGAGCCATGTCGAGTTTGATTACGGGCGGGCGAGGATCACGCCGGCAGCGGAAGGGCGGCTCAAGACGCTCGCCACGGCCTTGAATAACCGTCCCGCACTCAGGCTCGAAATCAGCGGCCGGGTGGACCCCGTGCGCGACCTCGAGGGCCTCAAGAGAGCTGCGTTGGAAAGAAAGGTAAAAGCTCAGAAGATGAAAGAGCTTGCGAGGAAAGGGGCCGTTCCCAAATCAGTCGATGATGTTCAGATCGAAAGCAGCGAATACGAGCGGTACCTTGGCATGGCATATGGGGAAGAAAGCTTTCCGAAGCCGCGCAACATCGTAGGTCTCGCCAAGGGCTTGCCGGTGCCGGAGATGGAGAAACTCATGCTGCAGCATGCGCAAGTGACCGACGCCGATCTGCGCCAGCTCGCCTCCCAGCGGGCTCAAGTCGTACGCGACTATATTTTGGCGACGGGACAGGCGGACGCGGATCGTCTCTTTATTGTTGCCTCAAAACCCGCGGGGGAAGAGGAAAAGGACAAGACGAAAGGTAAGGAGAGTCGTGTTGATTTCTCGCTGAGGTAATGAGGTAATTATGAACCCGAAATGGCTAAGAAGGATTAAAGAAGTAAAGTTATGGGCTCTGAGTCCATCCTGTCTGATGCCTGGCGCTGAGACCGACCCGTTTTCCTAAGGAACTCGATATTCATAATCCCCACCCGCATAATCGCGCCAAGCATGCGACCGCCACAACCGAGCTTCCTCGAGTCATGTCAACGTGACATTGACTCGCCCGTAAAATCCATCTAGTTTGCCTGCGATGCCCACCTCATCGCTGACTACTCTCTTTGGAATCGAAGAACTGGCGCCGGCCAAGCTCAAGCCTCTAGCCCTCGTTTATGCTTCCAGCTTGGCGCTCATCATGGGGGTCAACTTCATCCAGCCGGCTCTCCCTGCGATGGTGGAACCGTTCGGAGTCAGCGATGCTTCCCTGGGACTTATCATGACGGTCTACACAGGGCCGGCGATCATCCTGGCGCCGATCTTTGGCGTTATCGCCGACCTTCATGGCCGGCGTCTTCTCTTAGCCGGTGGTCTCCTCTTATTCTCACTGAGCGGAGCTGCGATCGCGTTTGCGCCGAACTTCACTTGGGTCCTCGTTTTCCGGACCCTTCAAGGCGTCGGCTTCAGCGCAGTGATCCCTCTAACCATCGTTTTGATTGGAGATCTTCTCGAAGGAGATAGCGAGGTGGGAGGCCAAGGCCTCAAGGTCTTTCTAGACCGCGTCGGATATCTGATCTTTCCGCCCCTGGGCGGCATCTTGGCAGCCATTGCCTGGTTCTGGCCATTCCTTTTTTATCTCCTGGTGCTCCCCATAGGATTGGCTATCTTCGCCTGGATGCCGGAAACGAAGAGCGCCACACATGCCGAGACCCGGACTTATCTCGGGGACGTGCTCCGCCTGACGCGCCATCCCCGGCTGATGATTGCATTCGCGGCTGGCTTTCTGCGGTTTTTCCTCGACTATGGTTTCTTGACCTATCTTCCCCTCTTTCTTGTCCGGACTCACGGTATCTCGATCGCCGCAGCCGGATTTCTCTACGTCTTCTTTTCAATAGGCGCGATGATCACCTCGAGCCAGGCAGGTCGTCTCGCCGCCGGTCACGACAAGGCGCGACTCCTCTTTCTCTCGTT
>DASYRN010000086.1:0-7263 GCA_036004365.1 Binatia bacterium | reverse complement strand
GGCGAATGCAGATGAGCCACCGCCAGCGCGTCGGTCCGGCTACTGTGCAAGGCCGTATGAATAGGCCACTCGACCGGCGGGCCAAACCGGCCTTCGAGAATCTTGCCCTCGAGATCCATAACCAGCATGTTCACGGCCTGCAAGGTTGCTTTGTCGCTGCCCATCCCGGGAGTGATGGCGACGCGGCGCGTGTCGGGGTCGAATACGCTTACGTGACCGAACAAGCCGATCAGCCCCTGCATGGCGAAGATCCGAGTGCAGCTGGCGAGCTTCTCGCGCAAGGCGCTCTCGTCACTCATGATCACCTCCCGTGGAACTATCTGCCCATGCCTTTGAGTTCCAATTCCCGCTTAACCTCTTCAACCAGCCTAAGATCCATGATCCTCTCGGCGGGGAAAGGCTCTTCGATTTGCATGGGAACCCGCACTTCGTATTCGATGATGTGCTTGATGCCTTCCTGAGACGGCAGCCCGGGGATGCCTTCCGGCAAGGCTCGAAGATAACGTTTGATGCCGTCCAGAACCATGGGCCTGCTGATATTTCCAAGCTGGAGTTTTTTCATGCCGATATCGGCCGCCTCTTCGGGTTTCTCCCGGAGAAACATCAACGATCTTAGCATCGCCCTCAGCCACCTTTTGACCTGAGCGGGATTTTCGGCGATCTTTTTCTCCGTTGTGGCAAATCCCTGGAAAGGAAAAGGAAACAAATCTCCCAAAAACGCTAAGACGCGCAGCCCTTCTCTCTCCGCCATGACGGCTCCGCCTGGATCCACCACCGCTGCCTGTATCGCCCCGCTCTTGATCGCCAAGTTCCTTGCTCCGGCGTTGGGCCCCATCGTTATTCGAGTCACATCTTTGGCGGATAGCCCTCCGCGTTCGATGAACTGAGTAGTGAACCGATCCTGGCTGTCGCCAACCGTGCCAACGGCAACTTTTTTTCCTTTTAGGTCCGAGACCTTGGTGATGCTTGGATGCGTCACTAGGTACCAGGTCATCTTTTCGGTCTGAAACATGATGGCTTTGATCGGTGCTCCCTTGATAGCCGCTCGCATGCCGCTTCCCCCTGCGCCGCTGTAATGGACGTCGCCGCTCAAAAGAGCCGCCATCGCGAGCGGGCCGCCGATGACGACAGTTTCATTATCCAGCCCTTCATCCTTGAAGAATCCCTTTCCGTCCGCGACATGGACGGAGAGATAGTTTAAAGTTGCTTGAGGAATAGCGGTTCTAATCTTTTCCGCCTGTACTTCAGGAGCCGCCATTCCGGCGACGGCGATAAGTGCTAGGAGGAGTGTCAATCGAGCTGAGCCCATTCCTTGAACTCCTCAAGGCCGAGCTTCTTAAGTGTGTCCATGAACGGGCGGCCGGTCTTCTCATGCCTGCCCATTAACCGATGATATTCGTAGATCAAGTCCGGAAGCCACTTGGCGATTGTGAAGCCCTTGTACTTCCCGTCGGGCACCGGTTCGAGAAACCTCGGCCCGACGTCTTTCCAGTCATGCTCTGCGATCCAACCCCTTTGCGTGCCGAAGATGCTCTGCAGCATGGCGCTTCGATGGCCGGCCTCGAGCCCTTCGTCGATAGTGAGATCCCAGCCGGTCGTGGCGTTGAAAGAGTCGACAATGCTCTTGATGCCATCGGGTTTCATGTGCATTTGAGCGAACCAGCAGCCGCCGATGATACCGCAGAACTGGCGGTACTGCTCGGACAACGCATTGGACCAAGGCCAACCTTTTGGATCGTCGCGATCGAGCGGACCCCATTGCTCGCGGTACTTTAGATCAGGCGGAGGGTTTGCGCTTCCGCCACCCTGAGGCTTCATGCCGCCGCTCGCGACAAGCTCGCGTATCATCTGGCCGAAATGAGGGCGCCAGTCATGCAGCGCCGGCGTTCCTTTCTTGGTGTGGACCACCCACTTGGGCGCGTCGCCCCCGATGGCTTCGGCCACGTCGACCGGCCCTTCGGCCAAGAGATTTCCCCAGTAGCCTTCGCGCCGCGCCGCCATATCGAGCAGGCGATCGACAACTTCAACGTTGCCCCACTCCAGGCGCAACCCGGCGGTTTTGTCCGGGCCTAGAAGCCCCTTCTCCCATGCTTCGAACATCACGCCAACGCCGCACGAGAAGTGACTGCACTCGATGCCCAGGTCGTTGATCCTGCGGGCAAGATAAAGGGCCTCGTTTCCTCGGACGCCGAGATTGTAGAAAGTGTCAAGCCACTCGCTGCCCGCGTTGAAGTGGCCGACCGTGCCACTGTATTTCCCCGTCTTCAGCTCGACATCCCACGGGCAGAGCCGCTGGCACTGGAAGCAAGGTCTCAAGGTGACGCGGTTTTTGTCGAAGCCTTCGATGTGACTCTCCTCGATCACGGTGGTACGGAAATTAAAGTTCGGCGCCGCGCCGAGATCTACGGCATGGCCCGCGGTTCTTTTTTCATCTTCGTGGCGCACCATCAGGGTTTTTCTCCACCTGAGGCCCGCCTCGATCAAAGCTGCTCGGTCATGGACAGGAGGGCGGGAGGTGCCGTGGACGACTATGGCTTTCAGTTTCTTGGAGCCGAAGACCGCTCCGCCGCTGTGAGCCGCGTTGTGGTTGTAGTCATTGCAGAGCATCGCCGCGTGGACAAGATTTTCTCCGGCGGGCCCGATGCACATGACCTTGGCATCCCGCTGTCCTACCGCCGCCCTTAATAGATCCTCCGTCTCGATGGCACCTTTTCCCCATACCCGATTCGCTTCGCGAAGCTCGGGCTTGCCCTCGTTAACGTACAAATAGGTCGGCTTAGAGGCCGTGCCTTCGATGATGATCCCGTCGTATCCGGCCGCCTTGAGGTAGGTTGCCCAAAAGCCGCTTGCCGCGCCCCGGCCTAGAGTGTGATTGGTTAGGGGACTCAGATAGACGGCCGTGACCTTCGTCCCTCCGGGAGTCAATCCCGTCCCTGTGATCGGTCCCGTCATCAAGACCACTTTGTTCTCGGGACCGTAAGGCTTGGCATCTAACGGCAGCTCTCTAAGAAGGATATAAGTGGCGAGGGCCTGACCGCCGATGAGTTTCCTCAGCAGCGGCTCCTCAGGAAGGTTTTCGTCTTTCATCGATCCCGTCGCCAGATCGACGCGCAAAATCTTACCCATGTAGCCGCCGGGAAGTCGCGTGCGCCGTTGGCTGGGGAAAAAGCCCTTGGAATCTAGCTCCGGTGGCATGATCTACCTCTTCGAGCCTAAGTCCTTCAGGGCCCGCTCCACAAAACTCCCGTCGTAAACCTGCTCTGCGGACACGGGCTCGCGGACGTTCGCATTCTGTCGCTGCACATCGACGAAGAACTGAATGGCATCCATCGAAACGGATGCATTCGGCGCCGAGGCCTTGGCCATATAGTCGTACATCTCCTCGGCCATTTTTCTGCTGCCCACTTTCCATTGCTTCATGATGATATCGAGCGAAGCCTCCTTGTTCCTTGCATCCGAGGCAAACAGGAGGCCTCTTAAGGTAGCGCGGACCATGCGATGGACTTCATCGCGGCTTTCTTTGATCCTCTTAACTGAGGTGCCAAATCCATTTTGAGGAAACTCGATAAAGTCCGCGGCAACGCCCAACTCGGTGAACCCCTTCTGCCGGGCTATGATATTCTCGGGGACCGAAAGGATGGCCGCGTCCACCACCCCCGAATCCAGCGTGACCAGACGCGCCGCCTCGCTCGCGGAATAAATGATGAAGACGTCCCGACCCGGCTCCAGACCGAAGCGCTTCAGGATGTGCTTAGCCACGAGATCCGCCGTGGCCCCGGGCGAGCTGGCAGCGACTTTCTTGCCCTTAAGTTGCCGGGGGTCCCGGATCTCCTTGGAAACCATGAGGCTCTGCACCGGGGACCGCATGGTGAAAATGACATTTTTGAGTGGCTGCCCCCTGACCGCCGCCGCAATGACTCCGGTCACAGCGCCGTTGTAGTCGATGTCTCCTGTGAGCACCGCGGTACTGGCAAGCACGGCGCGCATGAGGATAAATTCAACATCAAATCCTTCTTCTCTGTAATAGCCGTTGTGCTTAGCCGCAAAAAGCGGGAGAAAGGTCACATTCGTCGATGGGATGGCCATTCTGATCTTCTTTGTTTTTTCCTGGGGGTAACTATTGGCAGGGGGCATGAGAGCGAACAGACCCAAGACGAGAAATAGTCTGACAGCACGGCTATTCATAGCGCGTGGCTCTGGTCTAAATTTATCTGCAACAATCAAACCCCTCTAATCGTCCGCAGCCGCCCAAAGGACCCGGATCGCAGGTGGCCTGAGAAAATTCTTCCCCCTTTTCTGCGACCCGACCTCTTCCCAGCTGTCGCCGCGATCATAGGTCACATATATCGCGCCTTCTCCGGGCGGACCCGCTACATGTCCCCGGGCCACATCGCCAAATGCTGCAAAGATGGAATTGGCATTATATGGATTGTAGGCGAGCTGCCAGCACATCGCCTTGTGCTTCACCGGCAGACCCGCGCCCACCTGTCGCCATGTTTTTCCTCCGTCCTCGCTGCGGTAGATTCGTCCATCCGCCCCAGTCGGCCGATCCCAGTACTGGGGCGAGCCGTGGCCTGCCGCCAGAAACATCGCGGCCGGGCTCCCAGGGAGCAAGATGAGATCATGAAAGTAGTCGCTGTCCATTCCCCTCTCCGCTCTCTTCCAACCTTTCTCAGGGGGGTCGGCTTGGAAAAAGCCCCTCGAAGTGGCGGCAAAAAACTTGGTGGAAGAGGACGGCGACCTAACGATCATGTGAATATCGGGATATTCAAGGCCTTCGCTGACGTCCTCCCACGTCTTTCCTCGATCAAAACTCCGCACGATGCCCCCGTGCTCGAGGGCAAGATAAATGCAATTGGGATTTTCCTGGTCAATATAGATGTGCCGCACATGACCCTCATGCGGCGGCCGGGGAAACCACCAGCTCCGCCTCACTTCCTCAGGTAGCTTTAACAGGCCTTTCAATTCTTCCCATGAGTTGCCGCCATCTTCACTGCGATAAAGATGCACAGGTTCTGTCCCCGCGTAGACGACGCGCTCATCCGTCGGATCTGTTGTCACCCACCGGATGTCACCTTCCAGAACACGCTGCCACCGCTTGCCGCCCTCCTTAGTTCGATAGAGACCGTCGAACGTGACGCCGGCATAAACCACTTCAGGGCTCTTCCGGCATCCATAAACGGAGTCGACCACCTGATCTTTGAAATAAGGCTCGAATTCCCTGGAGCCGCCCATGGAGGTCCAGATATCTCCCACGCCTCGTAGGATTATCATCCCTGCTTGCGTTCCGGCATAGAGTCGATATGCTTCCGGCATAATCATCGTCCTTCTTAAACAGGCATAAAAAATCTAGGCCAGCGATCCCAAACCGGTGCCAGGCTGGCGGTCCCAGCGTGCCTCCAGTTGGGCAAAGTAGGCCCAGGACCGATGGGCTCGCCTGTGCCACTCATCGTCTGTGGCAAAGGCCCGGCACTCTTCCCCGTTGACTCTGTCTGCCCAAACTTTGCCAACGAAAGAGCCGCAATGACTGACGCCAGCAACCAGGGGCGGACGGTGTTGGAGAGCACCGCTAAGATGGCCATGGAATCTCCTAGGCTGCCTGTCTCCAAGGCCAGTATCGGTAGAAGAGACGTGCGGGGTGGATGATAGCGAGATAGAGCGCCCGCATCTTGCCTTTGAGCCCGCAGCGTAGGGTGAAGAGGTCTTTGAGCATGAGGGGCAGAGGGATTTTGTGCTTGGGATATTTCTCCGGCCCGACGGAGTGGACTCCGTACTGCTCTTGTTTTTCTTTGAGGACGTAGATGACCTGTGTTCCCCCCGCCTCTTTGTCACCGTAGAGATACCCGCCAACCTCCGCAGCTCTTTTTTTCGCCTTTGACGACATCTCGTCCTGGAGACCGAAGTCGAGCGCCTGCACGGGGCAGGCCTGGACGCAGAAGGGGCTCTTGTCTTCGCTTATCCGGTCACTGCACATCGTGCACTTGCTCGCTTTGTGGGTAATGTCGTTTTTCGAGATGACCCCCCACGGACAGGCATAGATGCAGTACTCGCAGCCGATGCAGACTTCCGGATTGATGACGACCGGCCCCTCTTCGTATTTCGTGATCGCTTCGACCGGACAAACGGCGGCGCACATCGGGTATTCGCAGTGCATGCAACTGTTTCTCGCCCAAAGCGGCGAGAGTCCCTCCAGCACCGGCGGCTCCATGGTGATCCAGTTGGTGGCTGACATTTCGTAGATGGTTGTGCGCGGGTGGTCGTTCCAGTCCTTGCATGCGTGGACGCATTGGCGGCAACCGATGCACTTGGTCGCGTCGAATAGAATCGTCCGCGCCTTGCCGTCAGAAAGCCGTGCGGTCGGGATCAAGTTGCCATATTTTTCACTCATAGATCCCTTTCCTTGAATGCTTGTTCTCGTCAGTTGAAGGCTTCGCGCACGAAGAGGCTCTCGAGCGGCAGATCCTTTTTCATCAGACCCTGCTCGATTTGATAGCGGTTCAAGGCGCGCATGGTTCTCTTTTCTGACTCCCCGAGGACATAGGCATAAGGATCCTCTCCCAAGACGTCTCTTTCCTTCTCATAGCCGGCGGCTTGTTCGGGTGTCAGGTATCTGGTTGCGAGTTTGCTCGCCTCGCGGAAGGCTTCGATGAGTTTGGCTGGCAGATCCGGGTATCTCTCCGCGGTCTCCTCTTTCATTGTCATAAGATGAATGATGGGGTAGATGCCGGTCCGCTTCACGTAGCGGACGATCTCGTCGGTTTCCTCGAACAGCGGCTTCACGCCGGGAAATTGACCCATCTGTTTGGGGAGTGACCCGCCACCAAAGAGACCCCGGTAGCCGGAATCTCCAGCAACCAGCGCCGCGCTCAGGTTTCCCCTGCTCAATAACTCGGCGAGCTGCATTTTCTCCTGGCCGAAAGGCGGCGGAGGGTCGAGTCTTTCCACTTTCACCGGAAGCTCGTTGCCGATGTAGACCTCCCGGCCGGAGACGAACCAGCCCATGTCTGTAGTCTTGAGACCATACTCATCGAGCAGGAAGCCGCGCGCCCAGCTCACGGCGGTTGCGCCGTAGCGGAAGCAACCGATCTTTTTGCCTCTGAGTTCGCTCGGGTGCTTCAGCTTTCCTTCACAGTAGAAAATGTTGCGCTGGCGCGGGCCGCGCTGGAAAAAGACCGGCAAGGCGACGAAGCGCTGGCCTTTCTCCTTCGTTCTAAGAAAAGTAGCGGCCGACATCTCCGCGACGTCGAACTCCCCTTGAACGAA
>DASYRN010000085.1:0-4284 GCA_036004365.1 Binatia bacterium | reverse complement strand
GAGGCCTTTTCTTTGGCCTGGCTGAGATAAAACGCGAGACTTTTCTGCACAAGTCCGGTAAGAAAAGTAATATCCAAGGAGCCCAGTCCTCCCAAGTCCCCCTCATTAATAGCGAGAGCAACGGCTAGAGCAAGCTTGGCGGATTCCTCACGTTGAGTTTCTAAAAAATAGAGCGCCATGTCTTCCATTCTTCTCTGGAAGATGCTGCCGTTCTCACCGGAGAAAATCTCGCTCACCGCACTACGGACGACGGCGGCCAACCGCTCTTCCTTTTGAGCCTCGTTCAGAACAAGGCGGCTCTCGTGAGCCTCTTGAACCTGATCCAAATAGGGCTTCATCCAATCCTCATCTAGTATCCAAAGACGAAATTCTGGCTCATCCAAAAGCCGCCGAGACAACTCTCGCCAAGCGCCCGACCGTACCTCGTCGCTCTTCAAGCGTCCATGCACGGGATGGGATGAAGGCTTAGGTTTGACCGGATTGAAGAGCGATCGCAGGGAAGTGAAATCCTCCAAGCCGCTCCGACCGAAAGCTTTGGCCTTTTCGTACCCCTGATAGAGAATCTGATCCGCATATTCCCATGGGACAGAGATCATGGTCACGCCATGCCGCTCCTTAATATCCTGAGCCATCTGCCGAAGCCCTTTTCGGCGCATGATTGTCCCGCCGACGCGCACCAGCCCCTCCCGGTCGCTCACCATGCCCTGGAGAAGCTGTAGTCCGCTGCCCGCCTGGGGCTTGGCGAGCCAAACGAGCCGACCGCCGGTTCCATCGACTGAAGAGAGATAACCCTCAATCTCAGGACCCAGACTCAGGGTTGGCTTCGGAAGCGACGGCCTCTCAGTTTCCGATCGACCAGCGCTGAATCCCTTCTGCGCCAGCTTGTAGAGCGCGCGGCGAATTTCTCTCTGGACTTCTTTGTCGCTCGCCACACGCTCCAAATGAGTTAAAGTGTCAAGCGCGGGGGGCGCTGCAACACGCCCCAACAGAAAAACAATGGCAAGGTCGGTTTCCCGTCCTTTGCCGAGATGGCTCTTGATGGTATCGATCAGATCGGCGGACGGTTCATCGACCGGAATCCCGTACTCCCTGAGTTTCTCCAAACCCCTTTCCAGCTCTTCTTCGTGTCTTTTCTTTTTTGCCAATCGCTTCGCTCCCAATTACTCCATGTGTCTACCCCAGCTTCAACAAGTCCGCCTTTTTGCCCGGCCGGCCGGCGATCCTAAAGTTTGGCCACTCCTCCACCTGGGCGTCCCGGTAATTCTCCCTATACCATTTCGCGATATCCCCGGCGCGCGCGAACCAAACCTTCGAATGTCCCTTGGCGTAACGGATGAACTCACGCAGAAGAACCGCTCGGAACGGCCTGCCGCCTACGAACGGATGGTTGCCCCAAATCATGAACTTCGGATCGGTGGCTCCTTCCTCATAGAGGCAATCAAAGGCATCTTTCCACATCTGAAGCAGATCCCGAGGCGTCCGCCCCGCGCGTTGATAGCTCGAATAGTCGTTGAGATCTTGAAAGTATGAAAGAATGGTCAGCTCTTTACCCTTGACCTTGAGTGTGTAGGGCGTCTCCTCGTGCTGCGGATCCATCCAATAGGTGTATCCAAGCTCGGTGATGATCTCCACGGTATCCGCGCTCGGGGCTACGCCAGTCGAAAGATAGCCCTCGGGTGCTTTCCCCACAACCTCTTTGACTATTTTAACCGTTTTTTCCAGATCCCTTTTCTCCTTCTCACGCTTCTTCATGTAACTGTAGTCGTGGATCCAAGTCTCGGTTCCGATTTCATGGCCTTGGGCCACAGCTTCTTTGATGACGTCCGGATAGTTTTGAATCGTGATGCCAGTCGGAAACCACGTGGTTTGTATGCCCTCCTTCTGGAAGATTTCCATCATGCGGAAGACGCCCACGCGCTCGCCAAAATCGCGATCCGTGATCGTGGCAAGGCTTTTCTTCGTCACGGCATTTCTTGGATGTGAACGCCGATTCTCCTGCTGTAGAGAGCCCGCCGCGCCTAAATCCCCCGGCCAAGTCTCGAACGCCACGCACGGCGTAACCGCAATGCGCGCACCGTCGGGCCACTTAATAGACAATCTTTTCCTCTTCATAATTCCTCCGCGAAGCTGAAATGAAGTTACCTTTGCTACAATGTTAAGCCTTGTACAGCTAGTGGCAGGCTCTCCGATTCAGTGCCCCCTCGCCCCTTCCTTCTCCCCGATGGGGAGATGACTAAAGTGAGGGGCGGCAATCAACAGGTTAGATTAACAAACGACGAAAACTCTCAGTTGAAACGCAGCCGACTTAGGGGAAATTGGCGATCGCCCGAGCCGCACCTGTAAGTTCCAAGATGTGCATCCCGGTGTTGGCACGATCGACGATGTAGATGTACCCGCGGTCATCCACTTCCACATTGTTGGTTTGGATCGCCACCTTGCAAGCCTCGCCTCCTGTGTCAACCTTTACACAACGTTTATCTGTCTTATCGGTGATCGCCGGTATGTAATACGCGACCTCTCTCGGGCGGTAGGGATCTCGGATGTCAACCGCCCTCACCCCGGCGTTGAACCAGGACATGAACACGATGCGCCTGTAGTACATCGCCGGCTGGTTCTCGTTCGAGGCGTGCGCCCCAAAACGCCCGCCGCGCGAGCAGAAGTTGCCGCTTGCCTCAGAGACCTGATAATTCGCGATCGTGAAAGGTGTCTTCTCGTTTGTGATGTCCACGATGTAAGCCATCTGCCGTGGCTCCTGGCATTCGTTCGCGGTTGACTCGTTCACCACGACGAGGATGTCGCGGGTCTTGGACACCGAGTTTTTCGCAAACTCGGTAACCTCGATGCCGAAGACCGGCAGCGTGGTGTGGGCGCCCATGTAAGGCGGCGTATCCATGCGGGCAATCTGCGGGTAGAGCAGGTTCTTGGGCGTCAGCTCCTTAGGCCCGTTGAGCAGCTTCTCGCGGTCCACGATCTGGATCACGCCGTTCCGCACCGTGCCGAAGCCGAAGTAAATGCGGTTGCCCCTGGGGCCGGTCGAGATCGGACCGTGCAGCTCATACGGTGAGTCCTTCTCCGCCGCCGTTGGCTCCTGTCCGGGAAGGCCGAAATCGCGGATGTGCACGGGCTCAGCTGGGTTGCTGAGGTCGAACACCTGCATCATGCGGCGGGCTTTCCAGCCCTTCACGCCCGATACCAGGTAAGCGATCCCCGTGTCGCATTCCCACCAGTTCTTGTGCGTGTTCCTGAGATTGCTCACTACTGTGGTGATAAGCGCCGATTTTTCCGGCTGGGTAACGTCCCACAGCTCATGCGCCGAATTGCCCAACGTGCGCAGCATGTAGAGTTTGCCACGGTCGCCCTTGGGCAGATCCCTGCCGTTGCAGATGCGCGCCATCTGCGCCCCTCCCGCTTCGCCGGTACCTTCAGCCGACCCTGGGATGTGGTACAGATAGCGAGGCTTGCGCGGGTCTGTCACGTCGACAATGGACGTGCCGTTCGGCTCCGTCTTTCCAGTCATTGGATTGAGCGCCGTCCCACCGTGGTGACCGATATAGGCAATAAATCGGCTGCCTTGTTGCTGGATGACAGGCTGGTAAGCGGATCGGCCCTGAAGATCATTGTAACCAACTAACGCCATGTCTTTGGTTTCGGGGGCACTTCCGAGAATCTGTTGCGTTTGCGCTACCATCACCTGGCTGCAGCTCGGCAGAACAGCAGCGAAGGCTAGGCACAAAATGAGCATTCTCAAAGGTGTCATTTCTGCTCCTCTGTTCAGAAAATTCACCAAGAGCAGCGAGGCGTTACGTGCGGGACGACACACGGATTGGAGAGAGCATATATGAGAGTGTCTCCGAAAAGTCAACAGCAGATCTTCAGCTGATTTTTTCTCTATCGGACGCCAGGGATGGACATTTATCCATGACTGCGGTAAGAGCGGAGGCGTACTTGCCCAGTACGTTGCAGCGAGGCGGTGGAGCGCAACGAAGCAGGTGGGCCTTTTTCAGCGGTCTGATGAAGTTCGGCTATTATATTATCAACACCTACGTCCCAGAGCTCGACGGACCCGACGCGGAACTCTACGCCCACTGGCTCGAGCAGATCGACGCGGCCGAAGACTTAGGATTCGACAGCCTTTGGGTGACTGAACATCATTTCCGGCTGTTCGGCGGCATGCTTCCCAATCCGCAACTCCTGCTCACCGCCGCAGCCCAGCGAACGCGGCGGCTACGGCTTGGCACATCGGTCACCTTGCTGCCGATGCACAACCCGATCCGGATCGCCGAG